>MTKO01000074.1 GCA_004028505.1 Candidatus Electrothrix aarhusensis | reverse complement strand
TGAGTCGGTCTACTTCGCACCACCTTTGGTAATTTTCATACACAAATCTGACGGGTTCCGCTAGTGTTACTTATAGGTTTGGTCTCGGCCGCGCCGGGGGGAACGCTTTCAAGCATTTCGACCTCCCTCCTCTCTTCCAGTTCGTCCAACCCCTTTCTTATATCATCAAGAAGCGGCTCAAGATCAACGGTGTGGATGAAATCAAGGATGAACTTGGTCGCGGGGTTCATAAGCTGTTTTCTCGCTTCAGCAATATCGCGGGCAGAATGCTTATTTTCCCGCAAGGCTAATACCGAAGCCTGGACAATCTCCCGAGGTGTAGCCTCCGGAGTGATACTCAAGAGCCTGTAGGGATTCATAGGGCCTCTAATCCTCCAATCGTTCTTCTAGGTCATCCAGGAGCCAAGCAATCTCCTGCACCATTCGGTGCTCAGGATCAACCTGCAAAGCACCTTCCAGCAGCTGACGGACCATAAAAAAAGCTGATTCATCATCTGGATAATCTTCGGCTTCAACCTGCTCCATCACCTGAGCAGCAAAGATGAAAAACTGGTCCACCACCCCCTGGTAGGAACTTTTTTTCGCAATCCGGGATGCCTTGGCCAGCTTGCCAGCACTCATAGTCTGGTGCAGAGCGATGATCTCCGCATCCATGCGGGCATCATCACAGGTTATGCAGGCAAACTTATCCTTCGGATTGAGCTGACCGCCTTTTCCATTGAACTTAGAAATATCTTCCCGTCAATTGCCCCTTCACGATGCAGCAAAACAGCTTGGTGCGTCAACACAGAGCAGAGCGCCCTCTTCACTTCCTCATTCTTCGTAGGACAATATTTATGCATGTCACTGAGAACATGTACACTGACTGCCAGCCAATCCGGATCCATATACTTGTCCTCCCGATCAAGGGCGGCGAGTAAGTCCTGCTCTAACCGGGAAGAATGAGGAGGTAGCGGCAGAAGCTCAATGAGCATTTTCTCCGCCTCCTGGTACTGACTCCGGTCCAGAGCATCCAGCCCGCATGCGATATGCACGCGGGCAAGGCCGTAGCTTAAAAACAAATCAGCATTCTTTTCCACACTCTTTTTCTTCAGAGAGATCAGCTCGCTGATCGCTACATCATATTGGCCCCTTCGAACCCGCAGAAGGGCTGGACCAACCGCAGAATACAACGCCCCGGCTGCTAGAAAACCTTCCTGATCGGCAAAGGCATTCTGCCCTCTCATCTGATTAAAAAAATATATAAAAATATGCTCGGCAATTCCGGTCTGCCTTGCCAAGGCCGGGGTATAGAGCGGTATCTCCTCTTCCTCCTTTCTCGCGCCGGAAAGAAAATTGAGCAAAGCACAATCTTCCTCCCAATGCCGGATAAACTGCTCACCACAATCTCTCTGCTGTTCAGCATATTTTCGCACCATCTTCTCGCCAGCCTCAAGCAAATCTTGGCGACCAAAACGACCAAGATGACCAAGGAGTTGTTGTTCCGCCTCCTCCTGTTTTCCCGGCAAAGAACGAAACAGAGCTGGTTGAAAAAGGAAAGAGAGCCAACAATCGATAAAATGGCGAACCTCAGCAGGCGATGCCCGTCTGCCCTCTTCCTGTAACACCGCATAGGCAGCCTTGGCTTGCAGCTCCAGCACAACAGGATGCAAGAGATTCGACCCCAAGCTGACCTCTCTGATCTCTCGGACTCGCCCCTCCTGCCAAAGCCGAACCAAGGAAAGGGATCGATAACAAGTTGCAAGTGGATCAGTTGCTTTGTTCTTTTTCGAAGGTGCGTTATCTTGACTTTTTCCTACCATCCTGCCTATCCTGTTCAAGACCGCTCAATGCGGCCTCTCCCCTTATCCACTCTTACCTGCTCTCAGCTCAGTACAAAACTCAGTGCAAAATAATACGAACCGTTGCACCGGGTTGAATACTTGGTGCTTTTTCGTAAAATACTCTACCGGAAGATCCAGGTGAAGCAAAACGATCCTCTATTTCTTGTCGTGTTTCCCCGGCCCGTACCTTATGCTTCCACAGCACCAAACCGTCTCGCCATTCTATCCGGCGTTTATAAATATCCTCCAGCACGGTGCGCTCATTAAAAAGACGGAGGACCTCTTCATCATGGATATTCCTGATAACAAGGCCTGGATTCTGCTCCATGATCACGGGATAATATTTGCCATCACCGTAAAAATGCTTGGCAAGGCCCCATAAGGTATCGGTTTCCTTAATGAGGTACAAAAAGGTTCTTTCCGACCATCGTTCTTCGGGCAGCAAGGACGAAGATTCGACGATCTGAGGTTCCTCCGCCTTTGCGGTCATATCTTCAGAGTACCGACCAATTTCTATTTTCTTAGACACGACCTCTACGACGACAATTGGTACACTCTCCGCACTATCGCTGGCTGCTGCCCCCTCTCCTTCTGTTGCATCTCCTGCTGTTACAGCAGAGGCGACGACTGCTTTATCTACCCCACCGACTTTGGATGATTTGGACAACTTAGCTAACTTAGATGACTCGGATAATTCAGATGAAGTCTTCTTCGCCTTATCCTTTATCTTATCCTTTATCTTATCTTTCACCTTATCCTCTTCATATATAAGCGGATCATCCTCTTCAAAGGTATCTTCTTCGACAGAACCAATCTTCTCAGAGGCAGGCAGGACGCACAGCACCTGTTCCGGCAGCTCTCTGTTCTGCTGAGTTTTCTTGAGATCCGTCTTTAAGGCAATCACCTGTTGATTCAGGTCGTACACACGGTCCTGTGCCTTCAGAGAAAAAAAGAAAAAACTTGATGCAAGAAGAACAAGAAGGAGTACAAGGAGAAGAATAGCCCGCCGATTGCTTGACTGCCCCTCCTTTTCTGCCATTTGTGCAGGTACTGCCAGCCCCTCAACTGCTTTTTGCTCAGCCAGAGTATCCAAAGCCTGAAAACAGGTCAGATCGGCATCGCATTGGGGACATTTTTTACTGTTCAGCGGCACACCGGGTCGCTCACAGACAGGACAGGTTAGCTGCTCAGACATTATTTTCGAATATCCCTATAAATTTTCTGAGTACTCATGGCATAAGTTTCCAAAACCTCATCCACCTCCGGCAAAACAGTATGCAGCTTCTCCTCCACAGAACCATCCTGTTTTTCAGCAGCCTCCAAGACCTCGGAAATGACCCGCATAAACTTTTTTGCCTTGCCTGGATCTGTTTTAAAACAAATCTCACTGGCGTTTTCTATCTGCATCAGGGTGTTGACCTGAGCAAGCCTTTTATCATCCAAGGCCGCAGAAAGGGCAGCAGATGCTCGCATAGTCTCCTCGTAGGAGCCGTTCTCATCAATATGCCGCAGTTTTGCTATCTTTTCCTCAAGCTTTTCCTGCACTCTCGGCTCAATCAACACGGCGTAATCATCCAGCATACTTTCAGCGTAGTAGAGTTGCGTCAGAGGAGCTCTTCATTTGCCGCAATCTTGATCGCCTTGTGAATTTGCTTGCGAGCCTGCTCATATCGTTTTTCATCCACTGTATCGTTTTTTGGATCAATAACCCCGTTAATGAACCCGATGATGCTTCGCGCTCGGTTCTGTAAATCTATAACCGTATAGGTTGAATACTGCTCTTTATCAGCATCAGAGAGGGCCTGTTCAAGTTCAAGAAAAAGTTTCTCATCTGCCTTGCCCCGAGACAGGGTTCTTGAGAGAGCCACATCAGGATGATTCAGCAGAGTTGCATTAACAGAGACAAGGTTATTTTCATCAATATCCAGGGTGATTTCAATCCGAGAAGGCACCACGGGCTTCCGGGCCGCCTTTTCCTCCTCATCCCCCTCCTCTTTTCCCCTCTCTACTTTCTCCCGTTCTTCGTCTTGATCGATCCCCAGCCAAAGATCTCCGATCCCCTGCTCTTTCCTGTTGACCACATTATAAAACTTCATATGCACCAGCTCCTGCTCTGCATCAACTAGCTGGAAAACTTCAGTGCTGGAACAGGGCAAGGGGGTATTTTTCTCCACCATCAGAAAACGCTGATCATTCTCCAGCTTGATATAATAATCATGGGCAGCGGCATGGACGATCTCAACGACCCCGTGTTCTACGGTATGCCCCTCCAGATCAAAACCGCAATACGAACAGGTTGTGACATTCTGCGCCGTGTTTCTGGTACATTGAGGGCATTCAACCGTATCTGCAAGACGATGACTCAGGATGGCTGCCCCTTCAGCAACCGCGAGCATGGGCCGCTCATGCAGCAGCACTTTATCCTGACCAAACTCTTCCTGCAAGGAATTGATAACACAGGGGATACGAGAGCTCCCCCCAACAAGCAACACATTATCAATCAAATCTTCGGTAAAATGGACATCAGCAATCACGCCTCGGACCAGCCCCAACATGGATTTCAGCAAAGGGGCCATCATGGCATCGAAACGAGTGCGTGGCAGTTCCACCTCAACATCAAGAGGATCACCGTCCTGATCCAGCAGAACACCGAGGATTTCAATACAGGTCTCCTCTTGGTCACTCAAAGCAATCTTGGCCTTTTCCACAGCAGTTTTCAGCTCAGCAAGAAACTTATTCTTCCGAGCAGGCTTCTGCTGGCCAATCAAGGCACGGATATCTTCAATGCCCTCCTCCTTTGCTGTCTCCTCCAAGACGTAGTCGATCAGCAGCTGGTCAATATCTTCACCGCCCAGCCACATATCGCCGCCCTTGCCCATCTCAATGATCCGACCGCCGCTGATAGTGAGGATGGAAAGATCCAAGGTGCCACCACCGAAGTCAAAGACCAGCACGGTTCGCCCGTCATCACCGGAGATCTTATCAACTCCGAAGGAAATAGCAGCTGCTGTGGGCTCCGGGAGGAGACGCCGTACCTTAAGTCCGGCCAAGGCAGCTGCTGTTCTAGTCCCGTGTTTCTGCTTATCATTGAAATAGGCTGGCACAGTGATCACTGCGGCATCAACCTCGTCACCAAGTGCGGCTTCAGCATCTGCCTTCAGCTTGGCCAAAATCTTGGCGGAAATCTCCTCCGGCGTAAACTCTCTGCCTCCGATCTGAAGAGCCAGACTATTGGCTGATCCCCGTGAATGGGTGGAAAGCTGATAGGGCAGGCTTTGCTTGCTGATCAGCTCCTGCACCTCTTTCTCATGAAAATCACGACCGATAAGTCGCTTAACCGCTGTTATGGTATGCTCCGGCTCCTGGCGGATCCACTCCAACGCATCACGACCAACAATGAATTCCGGCTTGCGCATCAGGCGCTTTTTCACCATCACGCAGGATGGGGTGATGTATTCACCCTCTGCGTTCTTGAGGACCTCTGTGCTCACCTTTTTGACAGCAACAACAGAATTGGTGGTCCCGAGATCTATACCTATTGATTTTTTCATGCGTGCTTCGTTTACTCGCTTCTTCCCGCTCGTTTTTTCTGCTTGTTATCCGATCAGCTCCTACTTTCCGTACCTCTTGCCGATTTCACTGCAATCAGTTTACTCGCCAAACAAGGCCGCTGCAAGGTACTCCCGGTTCATTCGGGCAATATGACGAATAGAGATCTTCTTGGGGCAAACCTGTTCGCATTCCCGGTGGTTGCTACAATTACCGAATCCCTCTTCATCCATAGCCGCCACCATAGATAAGGCCCGGCGCTTTCGTTCCGGTCGACCTTGGGGCATAAGGGCCAGTTGCGATATCTTGGCTGAGGTAAAAAGCATGGCTGCCGCATTGGGGCAGGAGGCAACGCAGGCCCCGCACCCGATACAGGCTGCCGCATCCATCGCCTGCTCCGCCTGCTGCTGAGGCACCGCTACCGTATTGGCATCCGGGGCAGACCCTGCATTAATTGAGACAAAACCACCGGCCTGAATGATTCGATCAAAAGCGGAACGATCCACCATCAAATCTCTCACCAGGGGAAAGGCCTTGGCACGGAAAGGCTCAATGCAGATCACCTGCCCGTCCTTAAAATGGCGCATATGCAACTGGCAAAGGGTGGTACCCTGCTCTGGCCCATGCGCGATCCCGTCAACCACGGCTCCGCACGTACCACAGATTCCCTCCCGGCAATCATGGTCAAAAACCACAGGCTCTTTTCCTTCCAACGTCAGCTGCTCATTCAGAACATCCAGCATCTCCAAAAAGGACATATCCGTGCTGATCTCCTTCAGAGCATAGGTTCCTAGGCACCCTTTTGCGGTTTCATTTGCCTGTCGCCAGATCTTTACTGTGATGGATATATTCTTTGCCGCCATTTCTTCGTTTCCTTGTTTCCTTATCTGCTTGTCAAGCTGGTGTAGGGACATGTTGCTCATTCTTCGGGGCTGCAGAAGCTGGGTTTGATTCCCGAATGAACTTCATCAACTTGTTGAGCTGTGCTTTAAGATCGTAATTCGAAAGATCGGGTTGTTCAGACGATTCGGTTATATAACGAGCAACACCGACCTTATTTGCTTGAGTTTCCTTTCCACGCGCCCTTTGAATCTTCAACGTGTTGTCGTATTTCCCGAACGGACCTCTTCCCTTTGCCTTTGGATGAACCGCTTTTATTGCAGCTTCCGTCTGCTTTGCGGGAAGATAATTTTCAATCTCTCGCCCTTCAGTAATCCAGGCATGCCCCGGCCCCTCATCAAACTCATCTCGCAGACGGCGCTTAGTTGCATTGATACGGGAACGAGCCGTTTCCTTATCGCTATCAATCATGATTACGCCCCGATTATTCAGTTTACGCAACGAGATAAAATCGTTCACCTCCTGCGATTCAGGCTCTGCGTTGGACAGATGCGATAGTAACCTGCCGCCGTAAAACATAATACTGTAATGGATGCCTTCCACCAAGCCTTCATCCATACTTTTCAACCACCAATTCAGATAAATTCTGTCCGACGGTCCTTCAACCCAAATAATACAGTTTGCCTGAAGGAGATCTGAAGGATGATAGCCCAAATCTTCACAAACCGCTGACTTCTGACGGCCAGAGGTTACCTGCTCGACCACGGAGGCACCTTTGATCAATTTGATGTGGTAAATTTCAGCAGCTGGCACATCCATCAACACGTTGGAATGGGTGGTGATGAAATACTGATTATTGGTATGCGCAGCAAGATAGCGGATCAGTTTACGCTGGAGGATGGGATTGAGATGCAATTCTGGTTCTTCAATACAGACAACGTGCTCGGAAAGAACGGTTGCGGCAGCCGCCAGAATGACTACCTCATGAATGCCGGTTCCCAGGGATTCGATGG
Organism: Candidatus Electrothrix aarhusensis; assembly: GCA_004028505.1. Lineage (GTDB taxonomy): Bacteria > Desulfobacterota > Desulfobulbia > Desulfobulbales > Desulfobulbaceae > Electrothrix > Electrothrix aarhusensis. The sequence continues at coordinate 43,910 of MTKO01000074.1, read as the reverse complement.
GCAGGACTTTGCCGTCCATGTGAACAAGGATAGTGTCCCGTTCGTAGGGAATTTCAAGAACAGCATCGGGACGGTCAACGACATCGCGGAAAAAGTTGGTGATATCATCGAATCGATCTCGATCTTGCTGATTATGAACATCTGGATTTTGGAGTTTTGCCAGTCGGTCGATGATACCTGAACCATCAAAATCATCTAATGTACTACCTTTCTCTCCAATCCTTCGAATCGCCGGGATTAACTTAACCTTGATCCTTTTGATATCTGTCTCAGACAGGGGTAGTTGTATCCGCCTTGCAATTATCTCTCGGTCCTCACCATCAGGGTTTTGTGCTAGAATTCCACGTAAACTTCCAGCTTCATTATCAGAAAGGACCTTGACTGCTTCAATTGACGATTCCTGAATTTCTATTTTCCCTAACGGTATTGGGGGTAATGAAGTCCATCTCCAATCCAGCTCTGTATTGTTTATCCGTGCCTTCTCCTTCATTACTCTACAAAGAAGTTTTGCTGCTCTGGAAATCTGCTGAGGATTGGTAACATGATGAATCAGCCGATGTTTTGATGGTAATTCGTCCGTGTCTATCTTCTCACCAAGCCCTAAAAGCAACGGAGGATTACCTAATAGATGTCGATCAAGCTCGCCCAACGTTAGTTCTCGTCTTGGAACTTTAGCTAACATCGGCCATAGTTGCGGATAAACTTCACTCAAAAACCGAAGCACATTAGACTTCCCCGCATTATTCTGCCCAATAAACAAGTTGATCTTAGCAAATTGATCAAAACACTGCGGCTCTCGACCAAAACTTCGGTAACCGGCAATGGCAAGATTCGGGATGATGATTCCCTGCTGTTCCATCGCTACTTATAACTCCGCTGCGAAGGCGTAACCGCCTCGAACTCAAGCGGCTCCTGATGCAGGAGAGGAGGCTGTCCAACTCCTCTATGCTCCCAGACCGTCACATGCGAGTAATGTACATCATCCCGCTTGGCTTCATGCTCCTCGGTCTGACTTTCCTCCCGCAGATGACAACCGCAGGACTCCTTCCGTTCTAGGGCATCGAGAACCATGACTTCAGCGAATTCCAAAAAATCCGCCACCCGACCGGCCCGTTCCAGCGATTGGTTCAATTCCTGTCCGGTTCCGGGAATATAGACATTGGCGTAGAACTCTTCCCTGATCGCCGGGATCTCAGCAAGCGCCTTGGTTAACCCGTCCTTATTCCGAGCCATACCGCAATGATCCCAGAGCAGTACCCCAAGCTTACGGTGATAATAATCCACCGGCTGGTACCGGACTTTTTCCAGTCGCGATTACGCAGGAGCCGCGCGACCCGCGCCGTGACCTCCTCCTCTGTCTCAACAAAGGCCGGGGACTCAACCGCCGGGCGATCCGAACCAGCTTTTGCGAGATAATTCCCCAGGGTGCAGGCAGGATGAAATACCCGTCTGCCAATCCCTGCATGAGGGCACTGGCCCCGAGCCGATTGGCCCCGTGGTCGGAGAAGTTGGCCTCGCCAATGACGAACAGACCATCCAGCGAAGACTGGAGCTGGTAGTCCACCCACAGACCGCCCATGGTATAATGGACTGCCGGGTAGATCATCATCGGTTCTTTGACCGGATCAGAAGCAGTGATGCGCTCGTACATCTGGAAGAGGTTACCGTACTTCTTCAGAATGCTTTCCGAGCCGTCCCGTTTAAGAGCTTCGGCAAAATCCAAATATACTGCCTGCCCGGTCTCGCCCACGCCCTGCCCTTGATCGCAGACCTCCTTAGCATTACGTGAGGCCACGTCTCGGGGAACCAGATTACCGAAGCCGGGATATTTGCGCTCCAGATAATAATCACGTTCCGCCTCCGGGATATCAGCAGGATTACGATGATCATCCGTCTTCTTCGGCACCCAAACCCGGCCATCATTCCGCAGGCTCTCGCTCATCAGGGTCAGCTTGGACTGATAATCACCATGTACCGGGATGCAGGTCGGATGGATCTGGACAAAACAAGGATTGGCAAATCCGGCCCCCCGTTTATGGGCCCGCCAAGCCGCTGTCACATTGCTGGCCATTGCATTGGTGGACAGATAAAAGGCATTGCCGTAGCCGCCCGTAGCCAGTACCACCGCATTGGCCGAGTATCTCTCCAACTCGCCGGTGAGCAGATTACGGACAATGATACCCCGTGCCTTCCCGTCGACCACGACGACATCCATCATCTCCCGGCGCGAATAGATAGTGACCTTGCCAGCTGCAACCTGACGCATCAGAGAGGAATAGGCGCCAAGCAACAACTGCTGACCGGTCTGACCACGGGCGTAAAAGGTACGGGAAACCTGGCTCCACCAAAGGAACGATTCGCCAGAGTGCCGCCGTATTCTCGGGCAAAAGGTACCCCTTGGGCTGCACAGTGATCAATGATGGCGTTGGAAATCTGAGCGAGGCGATACACATTGGCCTCGCGGGAACGAAAATCGCCGCCCTTGATGGTATCGTAAAAAAGGCGATGGATAGAGTCGCTATCGTTCTGATAATTCTTGGCCGCGTTGATACCGCCTTGGGCTGCAATGGAGTGGGCACGACGGGGACTGTCCTGAATGCAGAAGGATTTGACGTTATAGCCCAGTTCCCCCAGCGAGGCCGCTGCCGAGGCTCCGGCCAAACCGGTCCCCACCACGATGACCTCGTACTTGCGCCGGTTGGCCGGGTTGACCAATGTATTGCTGAAGCGACAGTTGTCCCATTTTTCGTGTAAGGGGCCGGAGGGAATATCGGGATGGAGGCGCATGGGAGTTACGATATGTTGAGTGGCTTAAAATAAAAGAAATATTCTGTGACGCATGAGGTAGAAAAGTTCCGAAAGCGTCGATCAGGAGTATAAAGAAGATCGACAACTCTCAATCCCTTCTCACCATAGAAAAACAATAACCCCTAAAAAAACCATACAGATAAGAGTCGTCAGCAGGTAGGCCCCACTTCGAACCAAGCTGTTATGCCGTGGATGATAAACACCCCATGTCTGCAATAATGACCAAAAACCATGGCTGATATGCAGGATCAAGCCGTTATGCCAGCGAGATAGAGGAAAGTATAAAGGGGGTAAGCCAGAGTTTGCTCCACGACATCTGCAATGGGCAAAATTTGATCAACAAAGCGAACATTGAAAAGATGAAGAAGGAGGAAAGCGAGAATGATCAAGCCGGTCCACGGCATGGTACGAGATCCCCAGGTTTCTCCTCCTGATGAAGTCTTCACTGCATACCTGCTGCCAGCCGCATCCTGGTTTTTAAGGAAGAGAGTAATACCAATAAAAATATGGCTCAGAAAAATGATGAGCAGAAGAATCTCTGCCACAGGGACCAGCGGGCCTAATGAATGCAGTTGCTCCGCATAGGCATTAAAAGCGTCTTTCCCAATAAAAACAAAGCTGTTGCCTACTGCGTGAATCAGCAGAAAGACACCAAGGAGAAAACCGGTTACGGCCATGGTGTACTTTCTGCCAAGTGATGAGAGAGTCCCTTGCAGGAAATCGAACATATTCTCGAATTATCCTTTTTTCAGTTCTTTTCTCAGGTGGTTGAATTCCTCCATCATGGCCTCCCGGAGCTGCGAGAAACCTTCCTGAACCTGATGAACAGCGTCCTCGTTGCTGATAGAGTCAGAAATAACAGACTGAAGGGGCTGCTTTTCTTTGCTAGCCATCACCCGACGAAAGAAATCCTTCTGCCAAGCCGTGTAATGATGCACCAAAGCAGTGAGCTCAAACGGGTCCTCAGCTGCAAGTTCAAGCCCGGCTGCCAGCTCTTGGACCACAACCTGATCATCGGTATCCAACTCAGACTTTTGCCCGATAAGAGCGGTTGCTGACTCCAGGAGATCAAGAATTACTATTTGCTGCGGGGTTCCTTCGCTTCTTTTCGCAGCTCCTGCTAATGCATTGACAGATCGTATATTATCAAGAGTTGGGGCAGAGGACACCGCTGTGGCGGCAGCAACAAAAGGCGCAACATCGAAAAGAGGTGGAATATCTGCTGAATTATCAACTTCCGAGTCGTCTACCTCTTTATCATCCCTGAATGCTTCTCTTTCTTTATCGACTCCTAGGAAGGAATCGGCGTCCTCACTCAAGATTTTCTCGGAACCTGCTTCAACGACATCTTCAGTCAACAAAAGTTCGTTTTCTCTCTGGCCTTCGATGTCATGGTCCTGCTCAAACGCTTGATCAAGCAATAACTCATTGTCGTCGTCTGATATTGCTTTAATAGCCGCCCCCGCTACCGTGGTGATTCCAGCGATACCGACTATGCCTAATGCTATCTTAGTTTCCTGTTCCTCTGTTTCCAACAACTCCGCATCAAGGCTCAGATCAACATCCTCTTCATCTTCCGGGTCTTCGATGCTTAGCTCACGCCCTTCTTGATCCTCTTCATCATCAAATGTCAGAACAAGCTCTTCTGATTCTTCATCGTCAAGGGGTAACGCAAATTCATCGACTTCGGCCCCTTCATCGTCAAGAGATAAAGCGAATTCATCTTCTGCATCACCCGCATCAGATACTTCAGCATCCTCAACCTTGCTTTCTGGCTCCTCATCAAAACCAAAAAAGCTGTCAGCAGAATCTAACGCTTCGGACGTTTCTGCGACAACAGCATTTTCGTCTGCATCATCGCTATCAAAAGAAAACTCGGATAACTCATCGGAGTCCGTATCTTCATCATCAAGCGATAATGCGAATTCATCTTCCGCGTCATCCGAAGATACTTCAGCATCCTCAACCTTGCTTTCTGGCTCCTCATCAAAACCAAAAAAGCTGTCAGCAGAATCTAACGCTTCGGACGTTTCTGCGACAACAGCGGTTTCGTCTGCATCATCGCTAGCAAAAGAAAAATCGGATAACTCTTCGCCATCGGTATCTCCATCATCAAGAGATAACACAAAATCGTCGGATCCGGTCTCTTCATCGTCAAGCAATAAGAACTCATCCTCTGCAGCGCTCGCATCAGATACTTCAGCAGTATCAACCTTGACCTCGGCTTCATCATCAAAAAAGCTGTCGGCAGATTCTAGGTCTGCACTGGATTCAGAGGCAACAGCACCTTCCTCGTCATCATCACTATCAAAGAAAAATTCAGAAAACTCATCGCCATCGGTCTCTTTATAATTAAGCCCAACATTATCTGCTGCTTCAATTGAGGAGCCTGTGTCTACCGTCGCCACCTCTTTCACAGCATCATCTCCCAAGCCAAAGAAACTGTCCTCGGATTCAACATCCTCGCCTAAATCAAGAAAAACATCGTTTTTCTCTTCTTCTCCGCTGTCAGAGGAAAAATCAAAGAGTTCATCCGTGCTTCCCTCTTCATCATCTAGTGAGACAACAAATTCGTCATCTAAAGCAGGAATCTCTTCTGCTCCCCCTGCACTTGATTTGTCAAAGTCAGGGGCGACCTCTTCTCCATCATCGCTAAAATCGAAAAGAGCATCTAGCCCTTCAATTTCTTCTTCCGAATCCGAAGCAGACTCATCACCTTGATCAACAGCTGCGCTGACAACTTCCGTGTCGTCTATATCAGAAAATACAGCAATATCTCCATCAAAATCTTCCTCATCAAACGACAATTCAGAGCTGTCTTCATCCAGTTCTAAGAGTTCCAAGCTTGCCTCGCCCTGCTTTTCATCAAGTGCTTCTGATTCGACCAGAGCTCCAGTAGCAACAGCATCTTTATCCTCTGCTCCCAGCATTTGGTCTCCAGACGAATCTTCCTGCTCTTCCTTATCCAGTTCAAAAAAGAAATTCAGCTTTTCATCAAGTTCAGCCGCCTTTTCATCAGCAATACCAGATGACATCTCATCTTCGTTGAACCCCCTCTCTTCATCAGTATCTGCAAGGGCAACAGCGAATTCTTCACTCTCCTGCTCGTCACCCAAATCGTCCAGGGAGATATCAAACTCATCATCACTCGTAGCTAACGCGCCAGCATCAGCATCGTCAGTAACGGCAGCTGTCTGCTCATCCGACAGAATTTCGTCCTCATCCTCGTCGCTGTCAAAATCAAAAAAGGAATCGTAATCCTCCTCCCCCTCCAAAAGACCTTCCTCTTCTCCGTCAGGTCCATCGAAATCTGCAGAAAGAATCTCATCCTTCCATGACTCAGCACGAGCCCTTTCCTCTTCTTTCAGGGAATCATCATCGGCTACGTCATCGGAAAAATCAAAAAAAGAATCAAGTTCTACGTCTGATTCACCCAGCTCACTATCACTTTCTTCTTCCTTAGCCTTAGGCTGTTCATCAGTCGGATTAACGCTCTTTTCTACAGCAACAGCCTCTTCTTTGTCTTCTGTTGTTTCGTCGGGATCATCAAAATCAAAAAATGAATCCAGTTTTTCATCAAGTTCTGCGGTTTTTTCATTGTCGATTCCATCTGCTACAAGCTCTTCATTAAAGCCGCCATCCTCATCTGCATCTGTCAAGGCAGGAAGAATTGATTCTTCTTCAGGAACATCATCGCCCAATCCAGAGCCGTCTTCCCCTTCCTTCGTCTCTTCGGCAAACAGGTCATCATCAAACCCTCCCTCTACGTCGAATCCAAAGTCTTCGGAAATACTTTCCTCATCTACTGAGATGTTATCCGATGGGCTATCGTCATCATCAAGAAAAAATTCATCCACACCATCTCCACCAGCTGAAAAATCTGAACTCTCATCAAAATCCTCCGAAAACAGATCCAAATCTTCATCATCATCTGCCACAGGAGAATCGAACTCAGCATCGTCATCAGAGTCAGTAGGTAACTCGGGTTTGTCTTCAGTTCTTTGCTCCGGTACTGGTATCTCTGCGGTTACTGCTGCTTCCGTTTCCTGCTCTTCGGTTTTGTCTGCCGTTCGGTCTGCAGCCGACTTAGCGATAATTGCCTTCAGACTGTTAAGACTGCCGATCTGCTCAATCAAAACCTGCTTCCGTTGTTCAGCAGTCAGGTTCGTATCTTGAATCAGGAGCTTTAAAGCGTCATAAAATGCATGGAGAATGGTAAAGGAGTCGGGATGGGCATTTGATTTTTCCTCTCGTATATATGATCCTAATGCCTGCAGACCCTGCACAAGGATTTGAGCATCACGATTACCAGCCAGATGTCCTCGTAACTCCGTGGCTTCAGAATGAAATTTTTCCAACCCCTCCTGTGTAACCTCCCATTCTAAGCCAAGAATGGTCGCCTCCATGCTGGTTAGCGGATCATCGCCTTCCTCTCGCAGTAACGGCGCACTTTCAATATCTCCTTGAATTATTTTTTCGGGCGGTGAGACAGTCTCGACATATTCTTCAACGTGCTCTTCGGGATGTTCCTCCGCATGTTCCTCCGCATGCCCCTCGACACCTGCAGTACCTATCTGGTACTGCAGCACTTTAAATTTACGAACATCAGCCTTAAGCATTACAGCAATAGCCTCACTGCTGAGATCTGTCGAGGATATTATTTTTTCATAATTATAAAAAAGCGTCAGAAGAAGCTTAATAGCATTGGGGTGGGCATAAGCTCCCTCTTTCTGAAGATACTTACCGATATTATCCATCCCCTGAAGATAAATCTGCGCCACCTTATCTCCATCCCAGAGAGAACGCAAATCAGACAACTCTTCGGTTAGCTCCGCCAGAGTATCCTCAGTGATATCCCAATCCAGCGAGAGAACTATCGACTTCAGACGAAGAAGGGGCGACTCATCATCATCGGTAAATTCAAACAAATCAACTTCATCATTATCAAACGACTCATCTGCAAATTGTGTGAGGTCTTCAAATTCGTCTATTGCTGGAGGCATAATCTTTGTCCGGACTCATCTGAGGTGCCAGTACTCAACAGCGTACCTATACCGTTATTTTATCCCTTTACAAGAGTTTCTTCTGCACCGACACTACTGTAGAAGAAATTATCTTTTTCAGTGTTTCAGGAACATTATATCCTGTCAGGGCACTGGCCTCAAAGGAAGGAACTTTCAATTTGCTGTTCAGATCCTTTTCTAAAACAGCAGTCGGCAATACCGGGATTCCTTGATTCCGCAAATCCACCTTATTGTACTGCATGACAAGAGGAATTTTAAAAATAGATTCCTTATAGCTCTTGAGATTTTCATGCAGCTGATTAAGAGACCGTATATTCTTCTCCCGCATGGCTTCCTGTGCATCAGCAACAAAAACTAAGCCATCCACCCCTTTCAGAACCAGCTTACGAGTAGCATTATACTTCACCTGCCCCGGCACAGTATAGAGCTGTATCTTCAACTCATACCCTTTTATCTTTCCCATATCAAAGGGAAGAAAGTCAAAAAACAAGGTTCGATCACCATGCGTCTTGAGACTAACCATTTCCGACTGGATCTGCTTACTGAATTTACGATTGATATATTCAAGGTTAGAGGTCTTCCCCCCCCTACCCGGACCGTAATAAACGACTTTTACCTGTACGATTTTCTCGCGTAGATTAATAAAGCTCAATGCTTATCTCCTGCTGTATATGATATGGATTAATGCTGTTGAAGAGACGAGACGACTCTCTGGATGCCATAATAAAAATTATTTACCAGCCCAGAGCTTTCTTATCTGTTCGAGTGCCTTAACCACATTCAGCCTGAGAAAACCAAGCGAAATATGCTTACCGAACATGGTGATCAGCAAAAGCTCCTCGTCGATTTTCGAAAAATGGATATTACAATCCGTCCCCTTATGAAAAAGCAAGGAAAACTCCTGTTCTCCGACCAATTTCGCCATAGCATCCACTGTAGCGAAGTTACCGGCTGCCAAAGCTGCGAATGAATAAACATCATATTTGGAAGTGCCGTTATCCTTAGCCGTAATGATGTTCCCTGCCATGTCAATAATGATGACACAGTCTACTCCTATCTTGATGAGCTGCTCCGACAGGATTTCATCAATCTTTTCTAGCTGTTCCTGGCTGACTACACCGTAATTCATCTGATTCCCTCATTAGCATTGCATTGTTTGTCCGGCAGGGGTGAGCCGACCGGCATCTCTCCATTTTTTGACTATACGCCAGATAATCACATATATGAAGCTGTTTTTAATGATTATACTATTTTTTATTTTTTGCCGTATCTCCTTGCAAAGGGACGCTACTGAATTTAAGCACATCAACAAGGCCTTTATCCGTGATTTTTAACTCTGAAATAACCGGCAGCGCGAGAAAACTGAGAAGCATGAAAGGATTTTCCAGAGGTGCCCCTATTTTTTTTTATTGCGCCTCCAAGCCCTCCCTGCATTTCAATGATTTTATTTATCGCCAACATCATAGAGGCATCATCTGTACCGATAACGATTAAATCATGAGCAACAGTTGAAGCTATGGCCCCATCTCTGAACCCGAAGCCTTGCACAAAACCGATCCCTACATGATGCGTACCGTGATATCGTTCAATAACCGCAACCTTTAGTATATCGCGATCTGGATCAGCAAGCACGAAACCTTTTTTGATTTTCAGTTTTATCAAAACCTGCCCGGTAGTGATCTGACCGTCTGCACAGGTGATTACCCGTATTTCCTCTGACTTTCCTGCTATTCCTGAAACGACAGGTTCAGTTAAACATTTACCGGCTCATCATACAGTTAACATACCATACATAATCCACAAAGGGATAAAACAAACACGGCTCTGTTCATCAATTATGTGAACAGAGCCGTGCGAGTATTCGAGTATATCCTTTCAGTTGCAAATAAAAATAAGACAGCTACTGCAAGTAAAATACAAAGATATTATTTATCTTTAGCCTCGTCAATCAACAGCTCTCTATTCTAATGGCACGACTTTAAGGGGAATAATTCACAAAAACAGCATATTAAGCATGCTATGCTGTAATTTTAATGGTTGTCGCTGGCAACATATCTAACAGATGTGATTGATTTTCTACCCATCAATTGGCAAATGAACCAACCAATATCTTTTCCTAATGTCTTGTTTTTAAAGTATTTTGTCGTTAAAGTCGTGCCATTACTCTCTATTCATCTTTCGTATCTTCGTCAGAGTTCCAAGATAAATTTTTTCTGAAACTTCATCAAGAATCTCATCAACAGCCTCGTCTTCCGTGTCCGCCCTATCTGTCAACGTATTATAGTTCTCTGTCCAGATATCATTGGGCACTTCCCAAAGAATCTTGCCGGTCTTTAAATTTTTGAGCACATAACGCAAACGCAATTCGATTTTAACATCGGTTGTCTGCGCATCTGTATCCCACCCTATCCCAGGAATATCAATAGAAATAATCTCGCCAGCAAGCACAAGATCAGCAGAGTTCTGATCCTTGGTTAAATTGATTTTTTCCGACTTCTGAAACCATGCCGACAAGGATTGATACATACTGTTATCAATACCAAGTTTATCAGTGCGGTTTTTCCAGTTCGGCATATACACCAGCATTTCAGGACCGGTATACACATTGGGGAAATAATACCCACAGCCCCCGAGAAAGAAAAAAATACAGATAAAAATCAGCAAGCTTCGAATTTTACCAGTCACGCCTTCATCCCCTATCTATTTAAGATTATATCTTCCATGCTAACATGTCAAACGCTTGTGGACTCCTCTGCTTTGCTTTGGAGAGATGTCAGGATCAGCAAGTTCCTTATACAGGAAAACTCTAGATGACAATATTAACAAGTTTACCCTTAACCACAATAATTTTTTTCACAGCTTTCTCGCCGATAAAACTTGTTACCCTCTCATCAGCCAAAGCCTTCTGCTTGATATCTTCCTCGCCGATATCCGCAACCACCTGTAAACGGGCGCGTACCTTGCCATTCACCTGCACCACAATGGTCAGCTCATCTTCTTTGATCGCCTCCGGATCATGCTCAGGCCATTGATGATGATCCAAGGGTTCATTATGACCTGTGAGTTCCCAGAGTTCTTGGCAAAAATGGGGTACCATAGGAAAAAGAAGCACCAGCACGGTTTGCAGCGCTTCTCTGAGCACGGCTTGACCAACAGGCTGCTTTGCCCCGTCTCCGGTAGCAGCGGTAATTTGATTAACCAGCTCCATAACCCCTGAGATGGCCGTATTAAAATGAAAATTCGTTTCAATACTGCCAGTGACTCGTTGAATAGTCTGGTGGGTCTTACGATGGAGCTGACGATCAATTTGCGACAGCTTGTCCACCTGTATCGAGACGGTTCCTCCTGTCTCCTCAGTGGAAGCAGCAAAACAATTTTCTTTCTGCGAATGAATCAGGCGAAACACCCGGTTAAGAAAACGAAAACTGCCCTCAACACCTTGGGCATTCCATTCCAAATCCCTCTCCGGCGGGGCCGCAAACAGGGAAAAGAGGCGCACAGTGTCTGCACCGTACTGGGTTATCAGTCCATGTGGATCGACCACATTCCCCTTGGACTTGGACATCTTTGCTCCGTCCTTGATCACCATTCCCTGGGTGAGCAAATTATTAAACGGCTCATCAATGCTGAGGTAGCCAAGATCACGAAGGAGCTTCGTAAAGAAACGGGCATAGAGCAGATGAAGGATTGCATGCTCCACTCCGCCAATGTACTGATCCACAGCCAGCCAATACTTTGCAGCCTCTGTATCAATGGGTGCATCGGCGCGGGGACTGGTGTAGCGACCGAAGTACCAGGATGACTCCATAAAGGTATCCATAGTATCGGTTTCCCGTTTTGCAGCCTGACCACATTGCGGACAGGTTACGGTATAAAACGCCTCCTGCTGATGCAAAGGCGAATGACTGCCGTACGGAGGCTGAGAACCAGGCAAGAGCACAGGCAGCTGATCTTCAGGAACAGGCACTGCGCCGCAGGCATCGCAATGAATAACTGGAATAGGCGTGCCCCAGTAGCGCTGGCGAGAAATCCCCCAGTCCCGAAGACGATAGGTGATATGCGGCTTGCCGAAACCTTTTTGTTCTGCATGGTCAATAATAGCCTTTTTCGCCTCTGCCGAAGTCAGACCACTGAATTCCGCTGAATCAGCTAAAATGCCGTCGCCTTCCCAGGCCTCCTCCATGCTGTTACCGTCAATTTTTTCCTCAGGCTGAACCACTGGACGCACAGGCAAATCATATTTACGAGAAAAATCAAAATCCCGTTGATCATGGGCAGGAACGGCCATAACAGCCCCGGTACCGTACTCTATGAGGACAAAATTAGCCACATAGATGGGCACACGATCGCCGTTAAAAGGATTGATGCAGTATTTCCCGGTGAAGACGCCATGCTTCTCCGGTTCCTGATCCATAGCCATCCGCTGTTTTTCTACCAGAGTCTCTTCAATGAACTGGCAAACCGGTTGCTCATGCTCTGTTCCGGCAATCAAGCTGGCAACAAGAGGATGCTCCACAGCCAGGGACATGAAGGTCACACCGTAGATGGTATCTGGCCGGGTGGTGAAAATCGTGATTTTCTCGTCCTCACCTTCCACTTGAAAATCACAGGCAAGGCCCTGGCTTCTCCCGATCCAGTTACGCTGCATGGTGACCACTTTTTCCGGCCACCCGCCCAGCTGCTCCAGGTCATCCAGAAGCTCATCAGCATAATCGGTGATTTTGAGGAACCAGCCATACATATTTTTCGGGATCACCTGTTGATCGCAACGCCAGCAGCAGCCGTCAATGACCTGCTCACGGGCCAGAACTGTGGCACAATCATCGCACCAATTAACTGTGGTCTTTTTCCGATATACCAAGCCCTTTTCCAGGAGCTGTAAAAAAACCTGTTGTTCCCAGCGATAATACTCTGGGTGACAGGTCGCGATTTCCCGATCCCAGTCATAGCTCAAGCCCATAGCCTTGAGCTGCTCGCGCATATAACTGATATTTTCGTAGGTCCATTGGGCAGGATGAACCCCGTGTTTGAGAGCGGCATTCTCCGCAGGCAGACCAAAGGCGTCCCAACCCATAGGATGCAGCACATTAAAGCCCCGCATCCTCTTATAACGGGCAATCACATCACCGATGGAGTAATTACGGACATGACCCATGTGGATCCGACCAGAGGGATAGGGAAACATCTCAAGTAGATAATATTTCTCTTGATCGGTATCTTCACTGACCTTGTACGATTTTGTTTCCTGCCAGTGCTGCTGCCATTTTGCCTCAATGGCCTTGAAATCGTATCTCAGGGGTTCCTGCGTTGTCTTGCTCATATTTCTCTCTTCTTCTCTCAGTTCGGGTAGGGTGCGGCCCCCCGCACCAAAAATGGTGCATGGAATACAGGCTATATATTATACCATCAATCAGGCTGTTTGTCGGTATAATCTCTTTGGTAACCGATGCGGAGTTAATCATTATCCGCCACGCACTAACCGCACAGCGTAGCTCCTATAACGTCGATTGTAATATGATGATTGACCAGCGAGGAAATAGACATCCCACCCTGAATACGAATCTTCAGTATGTGGGGATCCTGACCAAACATACGAGCTCGGCGTATTAGGAAAACGATTCAAGTTGATCGCCGGGTTATAACATTGCTCCTCGACAATGGTGATCAACTCTCTGATATTAGGCAATCGCCAATCTCCATAGCCTGCAAACCCACTAGCATCATTAACCGCCCTAGGCTGCTGAAGAGCCTGCTGCCAAGTAAAATCGCTTGGCGAACCGTTTTCGCAGTTATCTCCTTCAACTCCTTCAAGGCATCTTTTCCACATCAAACCGGTCTTAATATCCGTGATTGTGCCATCGTTATTATCAACCAACTGGCTGTCCGGCGTTGATGCCAAAATCGAGTCTGGTTTGCATATTTGAGCGGCATCGGTAATTGAGACAAAGAAAAAACAGAAAATCAGCCCAAAAAATATCTGCATAACAATCACTCCTGTTTTGAGTAAGGGGGAAGAGGTATTAATGCAACACTATTTTCTCTCCGCAAAAATCTAACGCATGAAAAAACAAAAAGTACATGCTCAATGTCCGATATACACTAACCTCACTACACGACTGTAGCTGCGATGAGAGTAGTTCGAGTTGGCGTAATTAAGGTTGACACCCCACGCGTAGTTCGTATCGTTTGCAAAAGGATCCCCCGACCAAACAAACAAATTTATCTCACTGGAAAAATTGGGGAAATACTCGGTATCAATCGCGGGAGAGTAGCGATCATAAGTAATAAGACTTTCCAGCTCCTTCCGGGTCGGTATGCTCCAATCTGACCGCCCACACCACCCAACAACATTCACCCGATTCACGTATGCCTCAGTATTGCAAAACGTGGCGGAATCGCCATTGTTGTAGCCGTAACAGGAGCCTCCACCATTATCGTTATAACCATCGTTTCCGCCGTTGATCGCCGGATCGGTGTTGTACCAAGTATAGGTATCACCCTGATCATGCAACCCACCATCATTCGTCTTCGCTTCCCAAATCAGTCCAGTCACATTATCCCGCACACAGGCCCAAGGCGTTGTTACATAGTCAGCACTCTGATCAACCAGTGGTACCCCGTTGCTGTCCAGCTTGGTATAGCTGAATCCGGCATGACCGTCAGAATTATCGTTATGAGTTACATCACGACCACGGGAGCAGTCCTGCGCACCAATTTCCACCCCCGTGCAACCGGAGTTATTTCCCGAGGGATAATCGCCGCCAAATGTTATACCGGTATCATTTAATGCTGTCGGCACAACAACAGGTGGATTCCCGGCAACCTGCACGCTAACCTTGTTGGAAAAAGGCCCCGGACGTGCGCCATCATTACTGTACACCCGCATATCGAAAGAATATGTTGCTCCTGGAATAAAACCGGAAATCACAGCGTGGCGATCATAGATGTCGGTTATATAAACCAATCGGTAGGTGTCCGGGTCTGTAGGAGTCTGCGTTGCATAAATCTGAAAACCGACAAACGGGTCAGAACCGGAAGATGTAAAATCCCAATCGATGGCAACCTGTCCGCCAGCAGGACTGATGAGTGAGGTAATTATCGGCGTATCGTTCATTGCCCCGTTGACGGTTATATCAATAGTCTTATAGGTGTTGCCGAACTCATCATCCGGCATTCCTTGACCGACTGATGCCTCATTATAGAAAAAAGGCTTGTGCAGATAGCGACCGGCAGGCAAACTTGCGGTTACCACAGACATTTGGACAACCTCCTGTGCTCCGGGAGCAAGTACACCAGAAGACGGACTGACAGTAACCTCCGACGGCACCCCGGAGGTGTTCCAGTGTAGGGTATCATCACCGGTGTTGGAAACCGTGAACGTTGTTGCTAGACCGTTCGGATCGCCGAAATCAATGGTGGAAAAAATGCCGTCGCCCTCAATACTCAGAAAAGATTCTCTGGGACAGGTACTATAGACCGTCCAATTTGCTACGTTACGTTCAGAAACTGAAATAGAAAATTCAGTCAAAGCCTCTAGCTGATCAAGATGCAGCATTTTGCCGATCTTTGTCGAACCGCTCATATCCCACTTAAAACTGATATTGGAACCTTCTGCAAACTGCACAGCGATATAGGTACAGTGCCCGAAAAGTTCACCTTCAGCACTCGCGGATATCTTGATATATCTTTCCATGGGAATCGAAGGGCCGGTTACATCGCATATTTTTGTAGAAAAAGCTGTCTCGACGCCCCCTTTAATGGAAGCGGTAATATTGCCGGTAGGAAAGGTGAAGCTGTTATCAGTGGTGAAGTTTTTATGCCGAGAAAAACCGGTATCCCTGTTGTACAAAATGCCGCCTTCCACTCTTTGCTGGGCAACTGCTCCGAACGTGGCTTCTGCTTCTATTTTTCCCTCAGCAAAAAGATAGACATCCATCATGGGAGTAATCCAAATCGGAAGCCCAGCAACAGGAATGGGGGCAAAGCGAAGCGTACCGATTTTTTTCTTGATTTTGTCAAATTTTGCCAGCTCACTGCTTGCGGTTAAAGTAACGCTTTCTTCGGCCTCAACGATTGCAATCACTTTAAAAAATTGAAGTTTACCCCAGTCAAAATCAATATCATTGTCAAAAGAGACCGTTATTTTAACTTCTCCGCTGGCTGTCAATGTTGATCTGTCACTGCGGTCTACAAGTGTGACATTCGCCGCAAGAGAGCCCGTCGTCGCTGCTTCCGCTACAAAATCCTCCGAGGGAACTGAAGATTCTCCAAGGCGAATGGTAAACCTCGTGTCATCAGACCGCTCGGAAACTTCAAGGGCCGCTCCCTGCACCCCTGTAAAAGCCGCCTGAGAAACTAGTGCCTGTTGTCCGGCTGCCGCAGGTGCGGTATACCCTTCCAGATCCCCGTTAGTCAACTGTTTGTACAGATGTCCCGTTCCCCGCTCAATAACCTCATCAAGCGCAGCTTCCACAGTCTCAAGCTGATAATAGGTTGAGGATATCTGATTAATTCCGGTAATCCGACGCAGAAAACCGCCACCATCATCACCAACGATAAAATTATCAATATTAGCCGCTGCCATCTCAACAATAAGGTCATCCATATCATCCGGCAGCAGCACAGAAACCGTGTTCGCGCCACAATATTATACGCCCGGCTGAGATCATGCACAGGAGCTTTCAGCTGGGTCTCTATCCAGCCGAAGTTCACCACCACAGACTGGCTTTTATTCAGCGGAACCGTGCATTGACTGAGATCGGCGGAAACGGTTTCGCACCCTGTCCAACTCAGAATCTGCGTTTCTGCTGTAGGGACGGCTGTGAAGGTTATTTGCTCGGAAGCATTTTCAGGAAGGAAAATATGATCTTCATAGACCGGCTCCGCAAGAGTGGAGTTCACTGATAGATTATGCGGTGCGCCTGACGCGGCACTTCCAGAACCGAACACGGCAAGCTCAATCTTCACCGAATGATAGCGCGAATCAGAAACCGGAAAGCGGGTCATGAGCCAAGAAAAGGTTGCATCCAACTGCGCCAAAACAGCTTCTGTTGCTCCCGCCTGTAATGAGGCAAGTATGGTCTGCCCCTCATCATTGGCAGTGGTCAACCAATTATAATTAAAGGCAAGCTTGTCGCGGTGGGCTGCATTTGCAGGATCAAAGGCCAGAATATCATCCCAGTCAACCGTACCGTTGCCGCTGATGTCTGTTTTAATCAGATATCGAGCAAGATCGGCAATACGGATATTCAATTCTTCCGCCGAAACAGTGGGAATCATATTTTCAACATACCGCCAGCCGATTTCCGTCAAAGGCGTTATCCGGATATGTTTACCGCGCCAGTCCGAAGCTCGTGCCAAGGCATGAAGTGTTCCCTGATTTGCAGTCGGCGCGGTATCAGCGGCCCCGTTACCGTCGCCATCAATATCCTCCCCTCCGGTTGCTTCGACCACGATCCATGCGCTGTCCGCTATCCCGGCCAGAGAAAGATCAAAGGTTCCGGCAGACAAAAGGTTGGAGTCGTTTTCAGCAGCATCTATCGGCCCTTCCTGAGCAGTACGCAAATCATCAACCTGAAAAACCTGTACCGAAGCCCCGGACAGCGGCCCGACCATTGCAGCCTGATGAGAGAGCGGAGGGCCGTTATAAGTCGATTTGCCGAGCAGTAGCATGATAATAGCAGGCAAGCTGCTTCCAGCCGTTGCATTCACAGCCAAAATAGCTGCCAGTACGGTCATTATCAGCAGCAGAAATATTTTCTTCATGAAAACAACTCCGGTTGAAAAGAAGGGATGTTATATCGTTCAGTAGGTACGGCGCGGCTCCGCACTAAAAAAATGATGCATGAGATGCACCCTACGAGGCTTTTTCTCTCAGTCCCAAATCCTGGAAAAATCAAAATCAAAAACGCATTTTTTCAAATTTCCAGAGTAAAGTAACTTGCCTGTCTGGAAAATATTGTCAATCAAAGTTTCCGACAGCTTCCCCAGACCTCTACTCATCTCCCTATTCATACCCCATGGGCGCTTCCTGACTGGTATAGCTTTCAAAGGTGGTAATATGTCCAAGAAAGGTCAGTTTCACTGTACCGGTCGGACCATTACGCTGTTTACCGACAATCAGCTCGGCAATACCCCGATTGGGATTATCTTCCGCCTTATTATAGACCTCGTCCCGGTAAATAAACATAATAACATCAGCATCTTGTTCAATTGCGCCAGAATTGTGACTGACAATGCCGTCCGCCAGCCAGCAGGCATTGCCGGGCACGGTCAAATCAAAAACTTCTTCTTCACCTGCCGGTTCAATGCTTACGATTTCATCCCAAAACAGTTCGTCATTATCAACTACTCCTATGTGATCACCTGTTTTCAGCTTATTAACTTGTTCCCAATTCCGTAACCTGCGCAAACGATGCTTCTTGGAACACCGCAGACTGCATCCACAGGCAAGTTTAAGATGCAGAATTTCTTTTTTGCCAACAGACCAAATCTTTTCAGTTGCAGCAGGTTCAAGCCGTCCGTCCTCTGTTACCGACATGACAGACGGCGTCTGACCAACCAGCTCACGAACAGGAATGCGACGACCGTCCGCAAGCACAACAAGGGTATCGCCGGTCACGCATTCACGAAGATCAGAAAGCTGGGGCCGCTTATCAGTACGGCTCTCCAGACTTCGGTTCAGCTGGGACAGAGCAATAACCGGGACATCCAATTCCTTGGCCATCGCTTGAGAGAACGAGAAATATCACTGATTTCCTGGGTACGATTTTCAATTCTGGAACTGCCCTGCATGAGCTGGAGGTAATCCACCACCACAAGACCGAGGTTATGCTCAGATTTCAGCCGCCTGGCTTTGGCCCGCATCTCCAGGACAGTCATACCGGCAGTGTCATCAATATAGATAGGTGAATCAGCAAGCATGCCCGTAGCCCTGGTCAGCTTCGGCCAGTCATTATCCTGCAAATGCCCAGTACGAATTCGCTGTGCGTCAATTCGGCCTACAGAACAGAGCATACGCAGAGCAAGTTGCTCCATGGACATCTCCAGGCTGAATACTGCCACCGGCACTTTATTGATCAAGGCAGCATGCTGCACTATGTTCATGGCCAAGGCAGTGTTATGCGTTATGATATAATCGTCTGTAAGGTATAATTGTGACGAATGACTGACAGCAATACATTGGGTTTCAGTGAGCTGCTCAGGAACAATACTGATGACATTTAAGCGTCGAATACGTTGTCGTTTCTTGATCAGCAGCTGTTTTTCATCAAGCAGAGACAACGAATCTGCATCGGGAATTTGCAAGTTGCATGTATAGGCCGTCTGACCGGCATATTTTTTCTTGCGATAGGTATAAACGGGTTTCTTTTCAAAGAAACGAGCTGTACCGCCAAGTGACCGAACAAGGGTGACCGTGTCTTTTGCAAGCTGTCTGCTGCATGTACAAAATCGGATGGCACCGAATTTTTCAACCCAGCCGTCGGAATCCAAGAGACCCGCAAGAAGACGGAAGCGTATCTGTCGGGAAGCATTCAGGTAACAAGAAGGAATAAATTTCTGTTCAGCTCGACAATTCCAGAGGCCAAGTTCCCGCAGTGATGAAACCAGAGGATTTTCCTGCACCCCCTGTACTCCTTTACAATGCGCACCGCCTTTGATTATGATCCGATAATCGTATTTCCCAGCATGTTTTACTTCCATTCCGCTGCCCACTGCGGTCTTCACCCATTCTAGCATCTGCTTACTTGCTGTGCTGAATCGTAAAGAACTACCGCTGAGGGTTCCGTCTCCTATCAAGGCACCTAACAACCAAGGATCAAAGGGTATATCAGAATGAGACCCATAATCACCACTGAACGTATCAATCCACAACCGTTTCTGATACCGCTTTCGCTCAAGCAGTTCCATTAATCTCGTTGTTGTTACTATGCGGGGACATGGCCAATCGCGGTAATAAATCTTCCAGAGATGCTCGGCACAGCATTTGGTGGAGCGTCCGTCTGCAAAGGTGATGGTATAAACCTGTCGTCGGCCTTGCGGATACACGCCGACAACATGCGAGGGTTTTCCGTCAACGGAAGCGAGCTGATCCCCGACTTGAAGGTCGCCCATGCACTTAAAACCTTGGACAGTTAAGACCTTCGCCTCAAGAGGCTGTGCTTTCCCCATAGACGGACGACCGGCTAAAACAATCATATCAGCAGATTGCAAACCGGCGGTCATTCGATCCAGTTCATCATATCCAGTCGAAATTCCGGTAATATGTTCCTTCCGTTCTGCCAGTTTTGTTATCCGATCAAAGGCCTTGGGAACAATTTTTGACATGGGCTCAAAGCCCTGCGTCTTACGGGCCTGGGCTATTTCAAAAATAGTCTGCTCAGCCTTATCCACCAAGGCCTCAAGGTCACCCTGGGCATCGTAACAGCGAGCAGCCACTTCGCTACTGGTCTCGATCAGCCTGCGAAGAATAGACTTTTCCCGTATAATCCTGGCATGATGAACGAGCATTCCTGTAAAAGGAATAACATCAGTTAACGATGTCAGGTAGGCAGAGCCGCCGACATGTTCCAGCCTATTCTGATCACGGAGTAAACTCGTCACAGTGACTAGGTCGTGGGGCTCACTACGTTCAAAGAGACTGACCATAACCTCGAAGATTGCCTTATGGGCATCTCTATAAAAATCATCAGGAGCAAGCAGCTCTACAATTTTTAACAGGGATTTATCCTGAATCAGGATGGTACCAAGAAGGGCCTGTTCCGCTTCCACATTCTGTGGCGGAATCATTTTGGGGGAGGGAGCAACAGGTGTGATGCCTCCGTTCTCGAAAAAGGCTGGAGTATCAGACAAGGTGGGCGACCATTGAAGAGGGGTACCTGCAAGGGGGTGGTTGAACAGGCGGGTATATACAAGAAACAATGAGCGGCGTGTCTCAGCCAAACAACACGCCACTCACAAAACTACGGTGGAAAAATCAAGCCTCTGACATTTCTGGAGCGACCTGAACAGTGATCTCGGTGCTCATCTGATAACCGACCTTTACTGTAACCTTTGCCTCACCGGTGCTCTTGAGCGGATCGGCCAGCATAATTGACCTGCGGTCCAGCGTAACGCCTTGAACCTCAAGCTGATCCGCAATATCTCCGGTATTAACAGAGCCGAACAAACGACCTTCTCGGCCTACCTTGCGGGTGATAACAACGATCATATTCTCAAGCTGTGCAGCAAGCTTTTCTGCATTCTTCTGCTCTTCTGCACGCCGCTTCTCAATGGTCTCCTGCTCTCTCTGTAAACGTGCCAGAGCGGCCTTGTTCACAGTAGAAGCCATATTTTGCGGAATGAGATAATTACGTGCATATCCGGGCTTAACGTTAACAACGTCCCCTTCTCGTCCGAGGGTATCAATTGTTTTTTTCAGTATAACTTCCATTATGTAGTATCCTCACTCAAGTACAGGATTATTAATTATTCAGTTTTATCTTTGTTCTCTTTGTGGTCCAACTTGCGAAAATCAGCCCAGGTATCGGCTATTCCGACAATAACCACCAGCAGCATTCCATAGCGTTGCAGAGCAAGAATCACATAAACGAAAAGACGGAAAGTACGTGGGAGATTCCAGCGATTCAGGACATGAATAATAACAGCAGCGCCCTGGAAAAAATACAACAGCCCAGAAACGAGTATCAAGCTTAAGCCGACATTTTTCACCCCTCCTTGACCGACAAGAAGAAGGACAAAGGCGGAAATAAGAAGCCACACAGCCTTGTCTGGCAATCGCCAATCACCGTATGGGGGCCAAAAGACTTTTTCCGGCGCAAGCCTGAGCAAAAGCACTCTGCCGATCACCATATTCAGGATAACGGTTATCAAAACCATTCCGGCAAGAAGTCCGGGAAGAATCTTCGGCAGAAGCATCCGCACTTCCGTTATAAGTTGCTCAAGATTATACAGAACATCCGCAGGTAAATCAGCATTTGTCCGATACACCACAACAATCTGCTCCATAAAAGTATCCGTACCTGAAAGTAGGGCGAGGTACGGATTCGTCCCGGACATATTGCCGTACACAGTCCAAAAAAATAACCATGAGATGGTCAACACTATAACTCCGGTGACACCGGCTTGTGCAGGATCTCTTTGTCGTACTGTGGTCAAATGTAGGCTGTAGCCTAATGGGAGCATCGTCAATGTAAAAAGAAACATCGAAAAACGCCCCAGCAACAGGGACCCAAGGCCAGCCATCAACAAACCATTTCTGATCTGTTGACCAGCCGTCCTTTCATCAGCAGCTGTTTGCAACAGCAAAAAAATCGGAACAGCAAGTATTCCGTTCAACCAGCCGATTAATTCTGGAAGTGCTATGGGTAAAAAATAGCAAAAGGCCACTAACAGTGGCCGAGCACTCAAAAACGGACCGTTATGCTGCAAGCGGTTTCCATGTCGCCCCATCATGACGTACTGTCTGCTGTCTTACAACAAAGGCGCACTGCAAGCTCCACGTTGAATAGTTTCTCGTTGTCGCAGCAGTTGGACAAAAGAAGAGAAAAAAGTTCCGTTCTTTCTCTTAGTACTGAATAGAACCAGTATAGGGCATCAGAGCAAGATGCCGAGCTCGCTTGATAGCCTCGGTCACTTGTCGCTGATGCGCTGCGCAGGTGCCGTAAATCCTTTTCGGAATAATTTTACCGCGCTCAGTAACAAAACCTTTCAGGACTTTCACGTCCTTATAATCAATAACCAACTCTTTGTCAGCACAGAATCTACATACTTTTCTACGGTAAAAAACTTTTTTACGGGGAGCCATATTATTTTCTCCTTATGGTTGTTATCTTTTTTCGATGCAAGAGAAGAGAGTCTTACTCAGCTGAATCGTCCTGCTGTTCCTGCTTCGGAGTATCGCTCTCCTCGGAAATTGCCACCTTCTCTTCCGCTTTTTCTTCTGCCTTGTCGTCGCCGTTTTCGGCGTCTTCATTCTGCCGAGCAAGTTCCTCTGCTTCAGCAACAATAGCGGCGGCAATAGCGGCAATTCTCTCTTTCTCTTGCTCTACCCCTGTTTGATCAATCTCTTTCCCTTTGTCCAGCTTGATGGTCAGATAACGAAGGACGTTATCATCAATACGGAAAATACGCTCCATCTCCTGGATCGTGCTCCCGGGGGCAGCATAGTTCATGCAGATATAATAGCCCTGCGTTTCTTTTTTGATCTCATAGGCCAGCTTTTTGATGCCCCAGCGATCAATATCAATAACCGAACCATTATCAGCCTCAATAATAGCATTGGTTCGTTCAATAATTTCTGTAAATTTTTCTTCGCCCAAATTGGGACGAAGGATGTACGTGGTTTCGTAATGACGCATAGATCCTCCTCGCGGTCATAATGGCCCTCACTGTCTTTTCAGAGAGAGCGGGAAGGTTAAAAGTAAAAAAATGAAACATTTTATATACCACTCGACTTGCAGCGATGTCAATATAAATACGACACGACCCGCAGCAATCAACAATCAACACCGAGGACCGGCTTGAATCTCCATAACCTCAAATTCTCGGACACCGCCCGGTGTCCTGGCCACGACCTCGTCCCCAACTTCCTTGCCCAGCATAGAATGCCCCAAAGGAGCCAAAACCGAAATAGAACCTTTTTTCACGTCAGACTCTTCCGGGCCGAGTAGCTGGTAGCTCACCTCTTCATCAGTCTCCATGTCCATCAGAGTAACAACCGCGCCGAACACGACTCGACTTGTGCCAACTTTTGTGCAGTCGATCACCTCGGCCCTACCGAGCTTATCCTTGAGTTCCATGATCCGGCCTTCGACCATCCCCTGCCGCTCTTTAGCCGCATGGTACTCAGCATTTTCTTTCAGATCTCCGTGGGCGCGAGCAACTTCAATAGACTTGACAATTTCATGGCGCTCCACCTTCTCCAACTGCTCAAGCTCTTCTTTCAACTGTATGTGTCCGGTTTTGGACATGGGGATACGTTCAACCATGCTTGTGTTCCTCTACTGCTTTTAATAAGTTATGCCATTCGATAAAAAACAAACTGCCCCGTCCAGGGTGGACCGGGGCAGCAAAACAAAAAATACTTTCACGATACATGCAGAATACCCTGCGCGAGCGAAGAATTCACTCCAGAGACATTCGAATTCTCGAAAGGGGAATAAATGCTACGAACGAAAAAAATCAGCTATGGTATCGACCACATACTCCTGCTGCTCATTGCTCAGTTCTGGATAAATCGGCAGAGCCAGCGACTCCCTACTTGCCTGCTCAGCCACGGGAAACGACAAGGCATTATAGGTACCGTATGACTCCAGACATTTCTGTTGATGCAGGCAAACCGGATAATAGACCTCGCAGCCAATGGACTTCTCCTGCAAATACTGCCGCAAAGCATCACGGCGCGATGTACGGATAACAAACTGATTATAGATATGGATATTATGCTGTTCCGCATCTGGAGCCGTACTGTAGATAGCTTCTGGCAGTGCTATCTGCTCTCCGATCAGCCCGGCCTGCGCAAAAAGTTCACGGTATTGCTCGCTGTTTTCCCGACGTTGCTGATGCCATTTTTCGAGATAAGGGAGCTTAACACTGAGCACCGCAGCCTGAAGCGGATCAAGACGAAAATTCCCCCCGATCTTGGAGTGATAATACTTGGGCTTTGCCCCATGATTGCGATAACAACGTAGGGTCTCAGCAAAGTCAGAATCACAGGTGGTAATCATACCGCCATCGCCCATGCAGCCGAGATTCTTGGAGGGAAAAAAAGAAAAGCAGCCTGCAAGCCCCATAGAGCCAGCCTTTTTCCACACCACCTCTCCATCGTTCTTGGACGCAGACTCGGCGGATTCTCTCAAAGGATACTCTGCACCGATGGCCTGAGCAGCATCCTCAATCACCGGAATCTCGTACTGATGGGCCAGCGCCATGAGCGCAAACATGTCCGCGCATTGTCCGAAGAGATGCACCGGCATGATCGCTTTAATTTTTCGCTCTTCGGCTGCATCAGCCTCCAGAATTTCAGCAGCCTTGGCCGGATCAAGATTCAGGGTTCGCGCATCCACGTCGGCAAAAACTGGCACTGCACCCACCCGAATAATCGAGCCCATAGTGGCAAAGAAGGTATAGGGCGTGGTCAGCACCTGATCACCGGGCTGAAGCTCCAAGGCCATCAGGCTGGCTACCAAGGCATCTGTGCCGCTGGAAACCCCTATCGCCGCAACAGCATCGCTGTATTCGGCAATCTCCTGCTCCAGCTTGGCCACCTTAGGCCCGAGGATATAACAGGTTGAATCAACGACCTCGGTTATTTCCTTAATGATTTGCTCACGAAAAAATTCTGTCTGCGGCTGCAGGTCTAAAAGAGGTACCTTCATTGCGAAGCTCCGGGTCTGCTACCCCGCAGCTTGCGGTGTAACACCAAAACAATTTCTTTATTATCCCCCGCCCTAAGCGCCATCAGGGATGAGGTTATCTATCACTTATCAAATACGTTACGCTCTGTCGGAA
Organism: Candidatus Electrothrix aarhusensis; assembly: GCA_004028505.1. GTDB lineage: Bacteria > Desulfobacterota > Desulfobulbia > Desulfobulbales > Desulfobulbaceae > Electrothrix > Electrothrix aarhusensis. The sequence continues at coordinate 18,567 of MTKO01000074.1, read as the reverse complement.
CCGGTTGCGGGCACGATTCGTTCGGAACTGATAAAATCATGCACATCAGGCAATTCCTTCTCAAATATCCCTTTCAGCTTTTTGAGAAGGTTTGCTTCAATCTGCCTGACTCGTTCCCGTGAAATACCGAACCTGTCAGCAATGGTTTGCAGGGTCTCAGGTTCATCATTCAGCAGGCGCTCTGTCAGAATAATTTTCTCTTTCTCGTTCAGATCTCCGTCCAGCCGGGCTAGCACACCGGATATACGATCTCGGACTTCATGACCAGCCACGATATCCTCTATCCCCGGCCCCTGATGCGGAAGAAAGCTTTTCTGGTCATCTTCCGAGTCATTGCGCACCGGGGCTTCTAGCGAAACATCCCAGCCGTCCATACGCTGGCCCATCTCAACGACTTCGCTTTCTTTGACGTTCAGGCGTTCGGCCAGCAATTTCACATCAGGCTTAAAGCCCTGGGCCTCCAGCAGCTTTTTTTCTTTATTCAGACTAAAAAAAGTTTGCGCTGGGCCTGGGTTGTGCCGATCTTAACCAGCCGCCAGTTATCCATAATAAACTTCAGGATATAGGCGCGGATCCAGTAAGCGGCGTAATAAGAAAATTTCACCCCTCGATAGGGATCAAACTTCTTTGTCGCCTGCACCAGGCCGACATTCCCCTCCTGGATCAGATCCATAAAATTCTGCATCCAATATTTCTGGAAATCCATAGCCACCTTAACCACTAGGCGCAGGTTCGACGAAACCAACCGATAGGCAGCATCGGGATCGCCGGTTTCCTTGAAGCGAACCGCTAGTTCATCGGTCTCTTCGCGACTCAGGAGTTCATACTGACTGATTTCCTGAAGGTAGCGATGGAGGGCCGGATTACTGACTGCTGGCAGGTTCTCGTCGGTGGATGTCACCACGAGAGGATGATATTGTTGACTGACCTTCTTTTCCTCACTCATAATCTATAAAAAGGTGGCTTCAGCGCCTTTCCCGGACAATTTGCAGTCTGCGGACAGACAATTACCAAACAGTCTACCTCATTTTTTGTAAAAGTTCACGGCAATAAGGCAAAAAATGTCCAAAGGACAGGAAAGCAGCTCCTTCCCTTCTGAAGGAGTTTAAATTTCCTCCTGTTTATGCTACCTTCCCGGAAGTCTGTTCCCGCTATGAGAGCGATGACCTCCTTACCGTTCGTCCCTTTATAGAGGAGCAGCAGAGCAATGGAGGGACGGCAGACAGAAAGCAGCGTCCCGGCAGGGACATATGATAACTGACATGACAACCGCCCGCTCCTGCACGATCGGGCTGAAATAACAAACAAACACAGAAATGAAAAACATACGTAACTTCAGCGTAATCGCCCATATCGACCACGGCAAATCCACCCTGTCTGACCGGATGATTCAGCTTTGCGGACTGGTCACGGATCGAGAATTTAAAGACCAGCTTCTCGATAATATGGACATCGAACGGGAGCGTGGCATCACCATCAAGAGTCAGACGATCTGCCTCCCCTACACCGCAGCGGACGGACAGGAGTATGCCCTGAATCTGGTCGACACTCCGGGCCATGTGGATTTCAGCTACGAGGTTTCCAGGGCACTGGCTGCCTGCGAAGGTGCCCTCTTGCTCGTTGATGCGGCCCAGGGCATTGAGGCCCAAACTCTGGCCAATCTTTATCTGGCTATGGAGAATGATCTGGAAATCATCCCGGTGATCAACAAGATTGACCTGCCTGCGGCAGAGCCGGAAAAGGTGGCTGATGAAATTGAGGAGGATCTGGGCCTGGATGGCGAGATTATCCAAAAATGCTCGGCCAAGACCGGCGTGGGTGTCAAAGATATCCTGGAAGCCATTGTCACCCACCTGCCGCCGCCCGAAGGCGACCCTGACAAGCCCCTTGAATGCATGATCTTTGATGCTAACTATGACCCCTACCGGGGCACCGTCATCTCAGTGCGCATTATCAACGGCACCCTCCGTACCGGCGACCAGATCTACTTTATGCACAACAAAACCGAGCACAGGGTGGAAGAGCTGGGCCAGTTTCTCCTCCGGCGCACCCCGCGCAAGAGCCTGAGTGCCGGTCAGGTTGGCTATATTATTGCTGGCGTAAAAACAGTTTCCGACACCAAACCTGGCGACACCATCACCCATAAGGACAGACCCTGCCCTGCCCCGCTCCCCGGTTTTCAGGAAGTGCAGCAGGTGGTGTTCTCCTCAGTTTACCCGATTTCTACGGATGAGTACGAAGAGCTGGGTGCGGCCCTGGAAAAACTTAAGCTCAACGATGCGGCCCTGACCTTTCAGAAGGATACCTCTGCTGCCTTGGGCTTCGGATTCCGCTGCGGCTTTCTCGGCCTGCTCCATCTGGAGGTAGTCCAGGAGCGGCTGGAACGCGAATTCGATATATCCCTCATTCTTACCGTTCCCTCGGTCCGCTATCAAATGGAACTCCAGGACGGTACAGAGTTGACAGTGGATAACCCTTCCCATTTCCCTGATCCCGGTGCTATCGCCAGGATTGAAGAGCCCTTTATCAAGGCAACCATCCTGATTCCAGAACGCTACATGGGCGTGGTCATGAACCTGTGCATGGAACGACGGGGTGAGAACACCAACTACCATTACCCCATGCCGGGCCGGATCGAGTTCTCCTGCGAGCTGCCCTTGGCCGAGGTGATCTATGATTTCTACGACAAACTGAAATCTGTGACTCAGGGCTATGGCTCCTTTGATTACGAGCTGATCGACTACCGGCCCAGTGATTTGGTCAAACTAGACATTCTGGTCAACGGCGAAAAGGTGGATGCCCTGTCCCAGCTCACCCATCGCCAGCGTTCCCGCGAACGCGGCCTCAAGGCCTGTGAAAGCCTGAAAGAAGAGATTCCGCGCCAGATGTTCAAGATAGCGATCCAAGCGGCCATCGGCGGTAGCGTCGTGGCCCGAACCAATGTTGCTGCTTTGCGTAAGGACGTGACCGCCAAATGCTACGGCGGTGATATCTCCCGTAAGCGAAAGCTGCTGGAGAAACAGAAGGCGGGGAAGAAACGAATGAAGACCGTGGGTAATGTGGATATTCCCCAGTCTGCGTTTTTGTCGGTGTTGAAGTCGGAGCAATGAGATTCACGGAAGTTTCGCGCAGGGTGTTACCCTGCGCTGGATAAATATAGCCCCTTTGGGGCTGGGAAACGTTCATGTCCTAAAGGGACAGGTATCCGTCCGGGGCAATGCGCCGGAGAATAGGACAGGAGGAATAGGCGATGGGCTATAAAGAGGCGGTACGATTGATTGAGGAGGCAAAGGAGACACGAATCACAGAGCTTGATCTCAGCAATCAGGGATTGACTAGGCTGCCGCCGGAAATTGTGCAGTTGACCAACCTGAAACTGCTTCGACTTGAAGGGAATCCTCTTATGACCCCGCCATATGAAGTAGCTGTTCAAGGTATAGATGCCATTCGTGAGTATTTTGCTTCAGTGGAAGAAGGCGAACAAGCCTTAGCCGAGGTTAGAGTTATCTTCTTAGGAGAAGGTGCATCCGGCAAAACTTCATTGACCCGTTGCCTGCTGGGCGAGCAGTTCAATCAATGCGAGGAGACCACTCATGGTATCCGTATCAACGACTGGATATTGAAGACGGATGAGCAGAATCTCCGCTGCCACCTTTGGGACTTCGGCGGCCAAGAGATCATGCACGCCACGCACCAGTTCTTCCTGTCCCGCCGCAGCCTCTATGTCCTGGTTATGGACGGCAGGAGGGACGAGCGGCCCGAGTACTGGCTGCGCTACATCGAGTCCTTCGGTGGCGGCTCTCCGGTCATAGTGGTACTCAATAAGTACGATATCAATCCCGGCTTTGACATAAACCGGCCTTTCCTCAAGAAGAAATACCCCTTCATCGTCGGTTTCTACCGCACGTCATGCCGCACAGGCAACGGTATCCAAGCCTTCCGTCAGGCAATGGAGGAGGAACTGGACAAAGTACCCATGACTAGGAACCACTGGCCCCTGAGCTGGTTCCGGGTAAAGCAGTCGCTGGAGGAGATGGACAGGCCGCGCATTAGCTATGAAAGGTTCGAGGACATCTGTCTGCAAGCGGGAGTGGAGGAGGAGAACAACCGCAATGTGCTGGCCGACTTTCTCCACGATTTGGGTATAATCATTCACTTTACCGACTTTACTCTGAACGACAATCACGTCCTTGATCCCAAATGGGTGACCGGCGCGGTGTATCGGATCATCAACGCACCCTTGGTCGCGGAACATGGGGGGCTGCTCAGGCTGGATGATCTGGAGGAGATACTGCAACGGCAGGACGACGATGTCTACCGCTATTACCCGGCTGACCACCTCTATATCGTCGAGTTGATGAAGAAGTTCGAGCTGTGCTACACAGCGGCAACAGACGAGGTGCTTATCCCGGATCTGCTGCCGGTCTCAGAACCTTCCTTATCTTTTGATGAACAAGATGCATTGCATTTTGTCCTTGCCTATAAAGACTTCTTCCCACCCTCGGTCATGCCTCGCTTCATCGTCAAGCGGCATGAGGAAATCAAGGATGAACTGCGGTGGCGCACCGGAGTGGTTCTGAATCAGCCCCTGCTTGATGCCGTTGCCGTGGTGCGGGCGGATAACGAAGCCCGGCGCATCCATATCTCAGTCACAGGCAGAGAACGCAAAGTATATTTAGCACATATTTGGCTCACTCTGCGGGAAATCAATGCCAGCTTTGAAGGATTGAAGGTGAGTGAACGAATTCCGCTCCCGGATGATCCGTCCATCAGCGTTGCCTACAAAACTCTGCTCAACTATGCGAAACGGGGAATGGAAAAGATTATCCCGGAAGATACGGACAAGGCATACAGTATTCAAGAACTACTCGCGGTCGTGCATCCAGAGAATCAAAGCGAGAGCGAGAAGATGCAAGAAATGCTTCAACGGTATGAACGTAAAGTTAAAAATAACGAAGCGGTTGCAGAGCAAATCAATAAATATCTTGACATGAAACCAAGTTTTTTGGGTATGAGTATAAACCTTAACGCATTGTTTGACTCTTTGCTGTGTCGGCATAAAAAATGACATTTTGGGTAATGATCTCTATTGATCTTAAGCAGGGAGCTTATGAATGAAGACGGATAAAGAAAGAGATAAAACCCAGCTTCAACCAGCATATAACCTCCAACAGCAACTTGAAGGAAAAGAGCTATTTCCTTCTGAAGAAGCAGCAGAGCGTATCAACGATCTCACTAGTGGATACGGGGCAATGCTGTATGAAGAATCTGAACGAGTTGCAAGGCGGGCGAGAGCAGATCACGAGATAACTGTTGAGCATGTAAAGAAGGCTCTTAACATACTAAAAGAACGTGAAAGAAGAAGTTGGAAAAAGGGTCTAAGCGGGATCGTCGCCGGAGCATTGTTTGGTGTTGCGTTATCACCACTTATGTCTGCTTCAAGTATCTCTTCAATACCTGTATATCAATATTGCATAGGATTATTATTTATAATTTTTGGCATTATACTCGCACAGTATAGTAATTCAGATTAAGCATGATAAAAAAAAGAAACTGAAGCTGTTCGATATAAAAACTCAACTTCAATGCTTGGTTCAACGATCTGCTGAAAAAAGGCCGGTTGTCGGCACAGGCCGCCCCTCCCGCGACATCACAATAAAAGAAGAACCATCTGTTATGAAAAACACCATAAAAGCCTTTAAAGTCGGCCACGAGGTCCTCTGGAAACACGGACAGTGGAGAAGACTCCGCCTGCCCATAGCCATATCCGTCCTGCTGGTTCCGCTTTCCATCGCAGGCTTCTTTGCCGTGGGCTGGGAGCTGTCTGATTATCTCCAGCACCTCTTCTTCCCGAACCAGGCCTGGACCGAATTCGTAGGTTTCGCGATGTGGATCGCCCTGAGCATTCTGGCGGCAGGGCCGCTCTACATCATCTTCCGCAGCCTCGTCCTGCTGGTCTTCACCCCTTTCCTTGATCTCGTGTCTGAAGAGACGGAATCCATCATGACCGGCAAGCCCGCTCCGGGTGGGCAGAGGATTCTCGCCTCAATACAGCGGCTGGTTCTGATGCTCCTGCTCACGGTCACTGCTTCCTTGCTAGTGGTGATTACCGGATTCGCCCTGTCTGTCATCCCGGTTATAGGCCCGCTCCTTTCCGGGGCAGTGGTCTTTTTCTTCCAGATGTTCCTGAGCAGTGCCGCCTATATTGATCCCTACCTGGACCGTCGCGGCATGCCCCCCAAGGAGAGCCTTGCCCTACTCTGGAGCAGAAAGGTGGAGATATTCCTTTTCGGCGCAGCTGGCCTGCTCCTCACCATGATTCCGGTTATTGGCTGGTTTATCGGACCCAGCTATTCTGTGATCAGCGGCGTTTCCCTCGGGATTTTACTGTTTGAAGAAAACCTGGATAACGATCCGGTAGATCAGATTGCCTCCTGACCCCCTCTTTCCATCGCAAGTCTCCCCCGAAAAACTATCTCGTTTTGCAGGACAGCAAACTTAGAGCTCGTCACTTGCAATAATTTATTGTTTAGAATAAAATTTCAAGTACAAGTATCTAATAATAAGTTAGTTTCAAAGGGAGGATTAATTATGAAAAACAACTATCCAGATCAGGGGCAACTGCTGAAACTCTTTATCACATCGTTAAGCACAACGTACCAACAGGCTCTGTCACAACAAAACAACATCGAAGAACATAGAGAAGCCCAAAAAGAAATAGAAATGATACTCAAAACAACAAACACATGGAGAGAGGCATATAAGGCAGAGCAGTTGATGATTCCTCTGTTGTCAGAAACCGCATTACATACAGTCCTGTCTAGGCAGCTGATGAAGGCGAAGAGATTGGGTGAAGATATTGATCAATATTATACCAAACAGAATGAAGCTGCCGAATCAGAGGATGACAAGCGAGCACTCCTCAGGCAGCTAACACAAGACCTCCAATGGCATTCTGAAATATTACGGATTAAACAGCACTACATCCATAGGGCTTGGGAAATAGTAAGTTGCGCGTTTTTCATTTCCTTTATCTTGTTTTTCTCTCCATCAATAATACCTTGGTTACAAGAATGGCTGGAAATAATAGACGCGGGCAAAGGAAGAGGACTAGATATTTTTACAGCAATCACAGCTGGAGCACTAGGAGCCTCTTTCAGTATGTTGATTGGCCTGAGATCGCGCTAGAAGGCTCTTCCCTTTATACCCTTAAGGCTATGCAAAAAAAGAATTACGTTTTTTTCAGGGTAATGACGGGTATGGGAGCAGGCTTGATACTTTTCTATTTCTTGCAATCCAACCTTCTTGCAGGATCAATTTTTCCAAATTGGGAGAAGAATGCAGGTTGGTGCGGTCGGTTCCAAAAGGATTTGGCGCTACTTATAATATGGTGCTTCCTCTCCGGCTTTTCAGAAAAACTGCTTCCTAATATTCTTTCAAAAACTGAAGAGCAAGCAAGTGCTCGATCGCTGGAACGGGTATAAAAAAAAGGAAGGCAACGCAAAGCGCTACCTCCATCATAAGCAATCTACCTCAAAAAAATGCTAAAAAAATCCGCTCAGCCCTTCAGGGCATTCTTTTCCACATACTCCCGAATCAGGGCAATATCCGCATCCAGGATCTCGCAGCGACTCTCCTTCCCTGCTAACCCGGCCAAGGCGGGCGGTAGTCTCACCTCATCACCAATGGCCTTTTGCACAGCCTCGCCGAATTTCGCTGGATGCGCCGTAGCAAGACAGACCACAGGCCGGTCTTCCTTCAGCTCCTGCGCAGCCCGAACACCGATTGCCGTATGAGGATCAAGCAAATAATTATGATTCTCATAGCATTTACAGATCGTAGCAATAGTCTCTTCCTCGGACACAGAATGCGAAGCAAAATCGCTACCAGCTTGCTCTCCAAAGGCGGAAAGATCCATGCGCCCGGTGGCAGCAAATGTCTCCATGTCTGCCTTAACCTTGGCACCGTCCTGACCATGCAGATAATAGAGATAGCGCTCAAAATTGGAAGCGATTTGGATATCCATAGACGGGCTGCAAGTCGGGGTCACCTCTCCGGCAATGGAATAATCGCCGTTTTTGACAAAGCGGGTCAGGATGTCATTGGAATTGGTGGCCAAGATCAAGCGGTTGATGCAGCCTTTAGGCAGTAGCTGTTTAGCCACGTAGCCAGCAAAGATATCCCCGAAATTCCCGGTGGGCACGGAAAAATCCACCGAGTTAAAGCCCTGCTTGCGCAATTTAAGAAAGGCAAAAACATAGTAGACCACCTGAGCCAAGACCCGCGCCCAGTTAATGGAATTGATCGCACCCAGCTGATACTTATCCTTGAATTCCAAATCACTGAACAGCTCTTTGACTATGGCTTGGGCATCATCAAAGGTGCCGTTGACAGCAAGGTTAAAGACATTGGCATCTGTGACCGTGGTCATCTGAAGTGCCTGAATCGGGCTGGTCCTTCCGTGCGGATGGAGGATAAAGATATTGATCCCCTTTTTCCCCCGAACCCCGTAGATGGCTGCACTGCCAGTATCGCCGGAAGTGGCCCCGATGATATTCATGAAGCCGCCGCTTTTTTTCAGCTCGTACTCAAACAGGTTGCCGAGCAGCTGCAAGGCCACGTCCTTAAAGGCCAAAGTCGGGCCGTGAAAGAGCTCCATAATATAGAGATCACCTGTCTTGCGCACCGGGGTGACCTGGGGATGACGGAAGGTACTATAGGCACGCTCAATCAAATCTTCCAAATCATTCTTAGGCATATCACCGGTGAACAGATCCAGTACTTCCAGGGCAAGCCCCTTATAATGAAGATTCTGCCAAGCGTCCAGCTTCTGTGCCGATACCGAAGGCAGGGTTTCCGGGAGCAGCAAGCCCCCGTCCCGGGCAAGGCCCATCATAACTGCCTGATCAAATGCAATGGGCTCTATCCCGCCCCTAGTGCTTATATATTTCATAACTATTAAATGAATAAAAAAATGGGTATCTGCTGCGGCTGTTCACGCCGCCTGCATAGGCGTTTATACGTTAAAATATGCATATCGAAAAAACAGGACAACAGGAAGCATCCTGCTGATGCAGGAGGAATTCTACAGTGTATCCAATGGATGTCAAATATTATTCTTAACGTGCCCCCCTTCCTGATGCCAGAATAAGGGAGAGAGGACAAAAAAGATCGCCGCCTTCCCGCCTCTATGCTATGATTACAGAGCATTATCACTTTTCTTTTATCGTCTTTCCGGCTTTAGAGTTCGGGCAAGCTGAAGAAAAGTTTCAGACTATTGCTGAAAAGGCAGAACAGTCTCATCCTCTTGCCAACATGTTCCGTTTAAACGGAGAAAAAATACAAATGCCCATTTTAGTTCAGTCGACATTATTTGAACTTTTTCACCCAGAAGGCCTGCCCATTTCTCAAGAGGCAAAAACAGCGGTTGAAAAACTCGCAACCAGCAATAATCGAGAGGTTCGCGGTGCAGTGTATACGCGCCCTGAAGTTGTTGAATTCATACTTGACCTCATCGGATTTACAGCGACGAAGCCTCTTTTTCAAAAACGCATCCTGGAGCCTTCGTTCGGAAACGGCGATTTTTTGCTTCCGATAATTGACCGGATACTTACCTCATGGAAACGGTATTCAGAATCAAGGGACAGCAACGAGCTGAAAAACTCCCTTCTTGCCGTAGAGCTGCACCGGCAAAGCGTTGCTCAAACAAAAGAATTAGTAGTGAGTAGGTTGTCCAACCACGGTATCCCTAAGAATCAAGCAATCGAAATAGCGCATACCTGGCTGATACAGGAAGACTTCCTTCTCGACACTCCGAAACAACAATTCGATTTTGTTACAGGAAACCCGCCTTATGTCAGACAGGAACTCATTCCAGCACCGCTCTTAAAAGAATACCGGAACCGTTTCACGACAATGTATGATCGAGCCGATCTCTATATTCCTTTTTTTGAAAAAGCGTTGTCTGTATTAGGAACCTCCGGAGTACTGGGATTTATTTGTGCAGATCGTTGGATGAAAAACAAATATGGCGGACCGCTACGCAAGGTGATCTCTCATAACTACCATTTGAGGACCTATGTGGATATGGTGGACACGGATGCTTTTCTTTCTGATGTCAGTGCCTATCCCGCAATAACAATAATAGATAGAAACCGAAACGGCCTGACAAGAATTCTTCGAAGGCCAAAAATAGAAAAAAAGACATTATCTGCTTTGGCATCCGAGATCCTTGCTCCGACTTTACCCAAAGGATCGGCGGTACAGGAAATGAGCAATGCAATCAAAAATGACGAGCCTTGGCTCCTTGACCCAACAGGTCAAACACAGTCGTTATTACGACGCCTTGAGTTCGAATTTCCTACAATCGAAGAAGCGGGATGCAAAGTCGGCATCGGTGTTGCGACAGGGGCAGACAAAATTTTCATAGGCAACTACGAAGCCCTTGATGTAGAACAAGACAGGAAACTTCCTCTCGTAAGAACGAAGGACATTAAAACCGGTCAGGTTACCTGGCAAGGTGACGGCATAATTAATCCGTTTGACAGCACCGGAATCTTAGTTAATCTCAATAGCTATCCAAGATTAAAGAAATATCTACAAAAGCATAAAACGACCATAGCCAATCGGCATTGCGCAAAGAAATCCCCAGCAAATTGGTATCGTACTATTGACCGCATTACACCCTCTCTGACATATGTTCCTAAACTTTTAATTCCCGACATAAAAGGAAAAGCCCATATCGTCTTTGAATCCGGCAAATTATACCCTCACCATAATCTATATTATATCATTTCCGATTTATGGGATTTACAAGCACTTCAGGCAATACTGCTCTCCGATATAGCAAAATTCTTTATCACAACCTATTCAACAAAAATGCGTGGTGGATATCTCCGTTTTCAAGCTCAATATCTTCGACGCATAAGACTGCCCTGCTGGAACAATGTTTCAAACTCGATTCGCAAAGAACTTATCACTGCTAGTTCCACAAGAAATACCGCAGCCTGCAACAAAGCGGCCTTCAAACTTTACGGCTTGAGTAAAGAAGAAAAGATCACCCTCAACAGTAACGGAGAATAGACTGTGGCACTTACCCTCTCAAATTACGAAACAAAAACAAAAAATGCTGTACAATCTTTCTGGACGACTCGCTCTGCTGCTCAACAACAGCAAAAAAAATCGGGGAAATCAGATCAAGGGGAACGATCAGGCGTCACAGCCGGAAAAAACATGGACGGCTTTACGGGACTGTTCATTGACATTATCCATGAAAATGGGCTGAACAATGTGGAGATACATCAAAAACGCTCAGTCCTGACATTGCCAGGTTTCTTCCGTCCGACAAAACTGTGGGATTTGTTGGTGACGCACAGAGGAGAATTAATCGCCGCTATTGAACTGAAAAGTCAGGTCGGCCCCTCATTCGGAAATAATTTCAACAACAGAACAGAAGAAGCTATCGGCACAGCACACGATTTATGGACGGCATACCGGGAAGGAGCCTTTGGCAATCAGCCTCGCCCTTTTGTCGGTTGGCTGATGCTGGTTGAAGATGCCGAAAAATCACGCTCTTCGGTTCGCGATACATCGCCACACTTTCCTATTTTTGAAGAATTCAATGGTACCTCGTATCTTCAAAGATATGACCTCTTATGTCAGAAGATGATGAAGGAACAACTGTATACAAACGCCACCCTTATCGCTTCTCCTCGTACTGCCCTCGAAACCGGATCTTTTTCCGAGTTATCAATAATGACCGGCATGAGGACATTTATTAGCTCTTTGGCCGGACATGCTGCCGCTGAAGCAGTGCGAGTTGAAGAGTAAGGGGTTAAAAAAAAACGAATTCGGTGCCGCGAAACTACGGTATATTGTTACGCTCCAAAGTTACTCCAACAGGAACTCGTCATTATGAATATCGATAAACACAGAGCCATTTCGTACTGCGGTTTCAAACGCTGTCATGATCTCATCCCGGAGCTTCAGAATAATACCCAGTATCGTAAAATATTCTACCCCCTCTGGATGGGCAATTGGCTGACAGACATAAGTCAGGCCACTGCCTTTTTCTCCTTTACCCCAACCCCTGATAAACGAGGGATTATCCGCTACTGGCTTGCCTTTTTAAAAAAGCTTCATGCAATATTCCATCAAGATGAGTGGCTCAAAAAGTACATCGACCGTAAAGAAAGCGAGCTAAAACATGCAGGCCGCGCAGAAAAAAAGGAAAAAACCGATTATTACCAGAGCAGAAAGGACGGAGCCTATATTCTTCCAGACTTTATTCTTAAAAATACCGCCTTTAAAAAAACATGGGAAAACCTCTTTGCTACCCTGTGGCAAGAAGAATGGAGGTCTGCGGAAGAGGCTTGGGCCTTCACCCGTAAGATGGGTGAGATGCCAGATTCTCTGCCCATGGATATTCCCGTCGACGACACCGGAAGCTTTGCTGTGACACCCGGAGAAGCAAAGGAGATCGGGGCGTATTACCCCTTGGACCATTTTGATGTAACAGATCAGTATGTTGTTAAGGAGGGAAACAGGATACTGGATAACCGAGAAGCACTGGAGCTGGAGAAGCATGAAGAACGCGGCTTCATGACGACCACGGTAAAAGAGTCGCTTGCCTATGCTGTAGAAGATTGGGTAAAAAAAGCCTTTGAGGATACCCAGGATGCGGATAACGCAGTCACCCGCCAAAACCGATTGAACGATTATCAGGCATTAAAGCTTCTGGGCCACGGCCTTCATACCCTTCAGGATTTTTATGCCCACAGTAATTATTCCGACCTGCTGCTGATCTGCATGGCAGAAAAAAAATTCCTGGATGATTACTGGAACAGAAGAATCCACTATTTGGTTACTGAAACCGAGGTGGGCACCTTTAACGCCTTTGTTCTCTGTAAAGAACACCCGGATGACAAACACGGTAAAGGCGAAAAAACCCCGGTTGTCACAGGCCGATTCGACACCATCGACACTGTGCATACCCTGCTGCATCTCTCCGGGGAAAGTATCCACAGCCACGATAACGAGGCCGGTCATGACGATAAGGAGAAAAATGACCGGATATTCCGTCTCCTCTTCGGCACCTTTTCGGAAATTGACGTAGTACAAAAAATGAAGGGGACTATCGAAACCTACCGTGCTCTTGCCGAACACCTCGATGCGCTCCAGGAAAAGCTAGAGGATTTCTTCATGGACTATTTGGTTGATCCAGTTATTGAAACAATCCTGCAGGAAAAAGAACACCTCATTGACACCTATATCCTCCTGAAAGATGCCACCCTGAATAACAAGAATGCTATTAATAACTATCGCAAGGCAGGAGAACTGCTCTTCCATCAGCACACCATTGAAAACCATCTGCGCAATAAAATGACAAAGGCCGAGCAGGAAGGCAGGATCATTCTGCCCCATCATGCCTTATTAGCCAAGGACCATGACCAGCCCAATGATGCTGTGAAATTATCCTATAAGCTTTCCTGCGCTCTGGCAGCAGAAGCAACCACTGAACTTCTGGTTAAATACTTCCAGGGAGCAAGCTTCAGCGAGCTGGAACCCCTACTCGAAAGACGCTATGTTCACCCGCAGTTTCATGTTGCGCAATGTGCAGAAACCGGGAGCCTGAATAAGGCAATCCGAGCCCTCAACGGAAAATGGTTCAGCTATGCCTCACAAAACCCAAAAAACGGGCAAAGCCTTTTAGGTTTTGATAGGGAATAGACGCAGAATTAATACAGAATGATTAAAAAAATAAGGACGGATACGTGAAGTCGGAGCATCAGGACAGCTTAACAGGCATCGCCAATCGGCGTCATTTTGACAGAAAACTCAAAAAAGCTTGGCTGAGTGCGCAAAAGACAGGAAACCCGCTCTCTCTCCTGCTCTGCGATGTTGATTATTTTAAACGATTTAATGGGCACTACGGTCGTTCTGCCGGTGATGCCTGTCTCAGGCAGGTAGCCGAGTGCCTAAAGGCAACACTCCGTCGCCCGACAGATTTGGCAGCTCGGTACGAGGGGGAGAAATTCGCCATCCTGCTTCCCTATACTGAAGCCCATCAAACGCTCATCATTACCGATCGAATACTCACTGAGGTACGCGCCCTTGCCATTCCCCATGCGCAATCTGATGTAGCCCAAGTAGTGACGATCAGTATAGGGGGGCACAGCCTCTGGCCCACACCAGGATCATCAATAAAAACAATAATAAAACTTGCTGAAATACGCCTATTTCAAGCCAAGAATTGCGGACGAAATCAAAGCAGGCTCTCTATAGCCTGCCGAGCCACGTTCGAGAACTAACGGTCCTCACATTGTACAGCCAGCCATGAACGTACTTGCACAAAAAATCTCCCGAAAATTTTCTCAAAATAGGCCGAGTGCATAGTTCTGGCAGCAGACCTCCAAATCAAAGGCATTAAGCACCCGCAAATTACGTTCTCGGACCGCGCCGGTCAAAGGAGGTGTGGCGGGATACTGCCTTGCCAGCTCTTCGGCCCGTGCCCGATTCGGTATCGCCTCCATGCCGGTGGCCAACACCTTACCGGTTCGGCTTTCCAGCAGCTCGGCATCGCGACTATTGGTCACCACGGCCAATGGAATACAGCAGGTGCTGTCCAACACCCGCGCCGCTGCTAAGGCCGGTTTTTCGCGGGTCACCAGGGAGCCGGGGCCATAGCGAAGAACAAAAAGACGCTGTCCGTTGCAGGAGATAGTCAGATCAATGATTGAGCGAACAAAGATATGGTTAAACAGGGTCTCAATGCTTAAGCGGGATTCCAGATCCTCCTTGGCAAAACCCTTTTCCTCCACCATCATCCGTGCGAGCTCCTGCCGGAGTCGTTCATCATCCGTGTCCGGCAATTCCTCACCGGTCAGGTAATCTTTAAGGGTACCGTAGACCAAATGGTGATCGGGCATTTTGCGTTGCATAGCCATTACCCCTTTTCCCTGCTTTTCTGTTTGATAATATCAAAGTAGAGCAGGATACGCTTAATGTAGCGAACCGGCTCTGTGCCTCTGGCATAACCGTATTCAGTATCCTTGTAATATCGTTTCAGCCTGAGCAGAGGCAGAGCCTTCTCCATTGCCGTCCAGCGCCTATGATTCCAGCCTTTACGCTGACATATCTTCTGTGCATCCCGGACATGACCGTACCCGATATTATAGCTGGCCAAGGCAAAAAGCAGACGTTCATTTGCATCCTTTATATCGGCAAAACGGGCATAGAGTTTAGCAAGATACCCCACACCGGCCCGTATACTCTGGCTAGGGTCAAGCCGGTTCCTAATCCCCATTTCATGCGCCGTAGCCTTAGTAACCTGCATGAGTCCGCGCACCCCGGTATGACTTCTCGCTCGTGGATTAAAATGGGATTCCTGATACAGGACCGCGACAATCATGCGCCAGTCAAAACCATATTTTTTCGCTTCCTTGCGGATAATATCTTTGTATTTCGGGAGACGGGTTTTCAGGCGTTTATGAAATTTCTTCAGGTCCACATAGTCAAAGATACTCACATCGCGATAATATCGTTCATATATCCTGCTGTACACTCCGTTTTCTCTGATCAGCTCAAAAAACGTATTGACCTGTTCGAGCAGTTCAGTTTCCCCAGTGCGTACAGCCCAAACCACGTTCTGCGGTTCTTCTATAGGAAAGGCAATGCGCATATCAGGATAATAACGTTGATTCAAGAGAGCGACATTCGAATCTGCAATCGTTACCTCAATTTCCTGATCTGCAACCTTACGGATCAGTTCCTCTGTAGGCATATTGATATACAATATTGTCTGTAAAGCACGTCCGTCCTTCTGGAGCTCACTAATCCGCTCTGCATATGAGGTTCCTGCAGAGAGATGGATTGTTTTTCCTTCCAGATCGGCAAGCCCCTGTACGGTATTATTGCTTTTATGCACGATAACCTGCTGCTGTACTTCCAGATGTCCGTCAGAAAAATTAGCCAATGCTTCGCGCGACGGGGTGACTGTCAGGCCTGCCGCAATAAGATGTGCTTCACCGGCATCAAGAAGCGGAAACATGGCATCCCATTCCGGCGTCAGAATTTCCAGTTCAGCCCCAAGATATTCGGAAAAAGCCCGTACCAAATCATACTCAAAGCCCATGTACTCACCCCTATAGCTATAGTACACATTGGCATTATTGGTCATAATGACTCGAAGCTTCTGCTGCTGCCGAATATCCCGCAGTGTCCCGGACGGCCTGAAGCAATCCGGGACAACTGCAAAAAAAGCGGCAAAGAAAACACCTGTTGACAGGATGATCAGGAAACATCTGGTGAACGTTTTCTTCTTCACGGAAACACCTCAAAAAAATATCTGCACCGCCCCTCACGAGTAACGGTTTTATATTCCCCTTCCCTCCTCAATAAAGCATTTTGCAAAAGATTTTGCAAAAGACAGGCTCCGTGAAACCGTACAGCTACGGACTTCCTGTCGATCCATAAACATTATCAATATGTTATCAATCCTTCGTCCTGGTCATATAATCCCCGGACCGGGTGTCGATCTGGATCTTATCCCCCTCATTGACAAAGGGAGGCACCTGCAACTGAAACCCGGTTTCTACAGTCACCGGCTTAGTATCTGTGCCCGAGGTATCCCCTTTTACCCAAGGGTCAGCGCGAGTGACTTCCAGGTCAACAAAGATGGGTAGGCTAATATCAATAGGACGATCACCACCGAAAAAGAGTACCTGCACCTCCATGTTGTCCTTGAGGAAATTAATATTATCGCCGAGCTGTTCTCTGGTCAGAAAGATCTGCTCATAGGATGAGGTGTCCATAAAATGGAACTCGTCGTCCTGGGAATAGAGGTACTGCATGGTGCGTTCCTCCAGATCCGGCTTGTCAAATTTATCATTGGATCGGTACGTCTGAGTGAACTGGTTGCCGGAAATCATGCTGCGCATCTTGGTACGGTATAGGGCTTGGCCTTTACCCGGTTTGGAGAATTCAAAGTCTATAATAATATAGGGATCTCCGTCGATCTGAACCTTCAGTCCTTTACGCAAATCTGATGCAGTGTACATATTAATTATCCTGATTATGTTGTCTTAATAAAAAAATGATTACGAAGTAAATATTGGGCTAATGTTACGGGATAGCCCTATTTTTTGCAACCTTTCCCTATCTTTTCTTGTCAAGATGCAGCAACTCTTTTACAGTGAAGAGATTACTTCTTTGAACAGATACGTTCGGCACCCCAGGTATTTTCCGGGTCGTACGAAGATACAAGACAACAGAATAGGATGTACATCTTATGATCAAGGCAGGCATACTTTCAGATACCCATCTCACTAAATTAAGTAAAGAATTTATCCAACGCGTTGAACAATGTTTTGCCGACTGCGATGTGATTATCCATGCAGGTGATTTTGTTGACATCTCATTACTGGATGCCTTTCAGGGCAAGACTGTCCACGCGGTCCACGGCAACTGTTGCAGCAGAAACACGCTGGCTGTCCTGCCTGCCCAAAAGAGCTTTCAGCTCGGTGACTTTACCGTCGGGGTGACCCACGGCAACCGGTTAGGCAGGAATGCCGACAATATTGAGTCGGGCCTGTGGAATGTCTTTCCCGAAGCAGACTGCGTGATTTATGGACATACCCATAATGCGGTCTGTCACCGCACTCCGGGCGAGCAGGGGAAACTGATTATCAATCCCGGTGCTTTTCAGATGGTCAGCAGGTACGGGATACCCTGTTCCTATGCGATTTTAGAGGCTGGTGAGCAGCTGAAGGGGTCGCTGCATGAGTTGCCGTTGGGGTAATCCGTCTTGTACCCATGCCGTGGAAAGGATAGAGACATCTCCCTTCAGAAAAAGCAAAGCGCTCGGTGTTGCAACATCAGATGCCTCCCTATAACGGCATGTCAAGGGCGGACGGGGCTGGATACACAATAGAATTCGACACGGCATATCAACCACTTAAACTTATCAAGCAACAAGTCTAATAGAGGTGGATAGATAATGACTGATAAAGAATTGTTGATGAGAATACGAAAGGCCAAGGCAAGCAAAGCAACTGTACTTGACCTACGCAGGGAAAAGATCACCGCCCTACCGACTGAGCTGTTCCGGTTCACCAGCCTAACGAAGCTTAACCTCAGTAACAACAAACTCACCAGCCTACCGCCAGAAATCGGCCAGCTCACAAGCCTGACAGAGCTTAACCTCAGCTACAACCAACTCACCGCCCTGCCGCCGGAAATTGGCCAGCTCACCAGCCTGACGAAGCTTGACCTCAACAGGAACCAACTCACAGCCCTACCGCCAGGAATCTGCCAGCTGAGGAATCTGAAAAAACTTATACTCATAGGCAACCAGCTCACCTCCTTGCCGCCGAAGCTATTTCAGCTCATCAGCCTGACAGAGCTTTACCTCACCGGCAACCAGCTCACTACCCTGCCGCCGAAGCTATTTCAGCTCATCAACCTGACAAGGCTTTACCTCACCGGCAACCAACTCACCGCCCTGCCGCCGGAAATCTGCCAGCTCATAAGCCTGAAAGAGCTTGACCTCAGCTACAACCAACTCACCGC
>MTKO01000073.1 GCA_004028505.1 Candidatus Electrothrix aarhusensis | reverse complement strand
ATCATCCCCCTGTTCTTTATCACCCTCCTCCTCACCTCCTGCTCCACAGCCTATTATTCCGCTATGGAAAAAGTCGGTGTCCACAAGCGAGACATTATGGTTGACCGGGTTGAAGGGGCAAGAGATGCCCAGGAAGAAGCTCAAGAGGAATTTAAATCTGCGCTGGAGCAGTTCGCCTCTGTGGTGGCCCTGAAAGAGACAGACCTAAAGGTCGCCTATGACAAGCTGAACGCGGAGTATCTTGATTGCGAGCAGGCCAGCGAAAAGGTATCGACCCGGATTGATAAGGTAGAGAAAGTTTCTGAGGATCTGTTTGAGGAGTGGGAGGACGAGCTGGAATTATACGAAAATAGGACCTATCGAGCGACCAGCAAACGACAGTTGCGGGAAACCAAATCCCGCTACCGGGATTTGCTGGCCTCCATGCGAGCAGCGGAGCGAAGCATGGCACCTGTCCTGGAAACCTTTGAGGATAATGTCCTCTTTCTCAAGCATAATCTCAATGCTCAGGCCATTGGTTCCTTGCAGGCGGAATTTGACGGACTTGAAAAGGATATTGAAGTGCTGATCAAGAGAATGAATGAGGCGATTAAGGAATCCAACGCCTTTATTGCTCAGATGGAGCAAAGCTGAGGGCGCAGGGGGCACCAGCGTGCTGTGCCCCTACCGAATTCAGGATCCCTGCTTCATAACCTCCAGAGCACCCTTGATAATCCCGGCAACATCAATCCCGGCGTTCTTCCACAAGGTCTGCTGCGGTGCCTGATCAATAAATTTATTGCCGTAACCCAAAGTGCGGAGAGGAACAAGCAGGTGCATCTCGTGCAGCATCTGAAGAACCGCACTGCCAAAGCCCCCCTTCTTCACATTATCTTCCACTGTCAGCACCCTGCCGCACGCGCTGGCCCAATCGCCAATCAACTCGTTATCAAGGGGTTTGATAAAACGCGGGTTGATCACAGCAGCATCAATGCCGAGTCGGGCCAAGCCTTCAGCAGCTTCCAAAGCAGGATAAACCCGATTACCCACAGGAAGCAGGAGCAGGTCCTTGCCCTCTCGCAACAACTCCCCCCGCCCGATGGGTAACGCCCGCAATTCCTGATCAAGCGGCACATCCGCCCCGCTACCCCGTGGATACCTGATTGCGCAAGGGCCGTCATTGTTCACAGAGGTATACAGCATGTGCTGCAACTCGTTTTCATCCTTGGGTGCCATCACGGTCAGATTGGGAATGAAACGGAGAAAAGAGAGATCAAAAACACCATGATGGGTGGGGCCGTCATCACCCACCACTCCGGCCCTGTCCAAGGCAAAGGTGACTGGCAGATCAGGCAGGCAGACATCGTGGATAAGCTGATCCATAGCCCGCTGCATAAAGCTGGAATAGACCGTCACCACAGGGCGCAGGCCATCCATAGCCAGACCGGCAGCAAAGGTCACTGCATGCTGCTCAGCAATGCCCACATCAAAAAAACGATCTGGGAACCGCTGACTGAACGCTGTTAATCCGGTCCCGGCAGGCATGGCAGCAGTGATAGCACAGACCCGTTTATCGCTCTCTGCCAACGAGCAGATGGTCTTGCCAAACACCTCGGTGTAAGAAATCGACCCGGAGGAAGGTAAGGGCTTGCCGGTGGCAATGGTAAAAGGTCCCAGCCCGTGATACTCACCAGGATTCTCTTCTGCTGGCGCATACCCTTTGCCCTTGGTTGTCAAAACATGAATAAGAACAGGACCATGCGTATTATATCGGACATTCCTCAGCGTTGCAATGAGGTCTTCCAAATCATGGCCAGGAATCGGGCCGATGTACTTAAATTTCAGGGCCTCAAAAAGCATCCCAGGCGTAAAAAAGGCCTTCAGGCTGTCCTCAGATTTTCGGAGCACGCTCAGGATATTATCCCCCACCGAGGACATGGACTTTAATCCCTCTTCAACGTGATCTTTGAGATTACGCATGGTTCTGGAGTTGAGCTTCCTGCTGAGAAAGCTAGACATTGCTCCAACATTTGGCGAGATAGACATCTCATTATCATTAAGGATAACAATCAGGTCCTTATGCAAATCCCCAGCATGATTGAGTGCCTCAAAGGCCATCCCGGCGGTCATAGAGCCGTCGCCGATAATAGCGATAACCTTGCTGTCATCATCTTGCAGTTCTTTCGCTGCGGCAAGCCCGAGGCTGTAGGATATTGAGGTGGAACTGTGACCAGATTCTACCACATCATATTCGCTTTCTGAGCGTTTGGGAAAACCACTTATGCCCTGATACTGACGCAGGGTATGAAACTTATCCCGACGCCCGGTGATCAGTTTATGGGCATAACATTGATGGCCCACATCCCAGACCAGTTTATCTTTGGGCGTATCAAAGACATAATGCAGGGCCAGGGTCAGCTCAACAACCCCGAGGCAAGGAGCAAGATGACCACCGTTTTCCGCAACCGTGGTGATAATCTTCTCGCGTATTTCCTGAGCGAGCTGCTCCAGCTCCCTGAGATTGAAACCACGCAGATCATCCGGGCTGTCTATGCTGTCCAGCAAATCGCCACCCTGTACAGGGCTATGTGTCGGGGCCATGATGATGTCCTTTGCTTCTGCCGACCGGCTGTCCGGACAGCTGCTTGCGTTTTCCGCCATGTACTTCCTGTGGTCTATTCAAAACTGGTATGAAAAGAGCAGATCAATACTGTTCTATGCTGCTTTATATTCTCTGCTCACTGCCTAACACTTTAACACTTCCGTTGCCTCTTCTGAAAAGGGAACCGCTGTTAGCTTATCATTTTTTTTTAACAACAACTCAACCTGACTGCGGGCCTCTTCCAATTTTTCATTACAAAACTTGACCAGCTGCACCCCTTCGTCAAATTTCTTCAAACTATTGTCCAAACCCAGATCACCCTGCTCCAGTTCTGCAGTAATCCGATCCAGTTTTGTCAGGGCATTTTCAAATGTTCTTTTGGCCATAAGCGGTTCCGATTAAAAATCACGGTTGCACCATATTTCATCAGGAGTACAATGGTATCTCATTTCCGTAAAAATTTTTTATTGTAAACCGTATGAAAAAGGCTTTCAATACCTGATTTATGAATGCACCCCATTTACCTGCTTTTGTTGACTGGTTAAAAATAGAACGCGGTTACTCACCGCACACGGTGGAATGCTATTCCCGAGATGTCATCGAATTCTTTCAAAATATCGACAAGAAAATCAAGACGGAAGAGGTCAATCGGGAACACATAGGAAGCTATATCTCCTCGCTCTACCTTGTCAACTCCGGTTCTTCCGTGGCTCGAAAGATGTCGGCCCTGCGCACCTTTTTCAGGTACTGTCTCAGACAGGGGCATCTCACCGTTGATCCACTGGCCGGGATAGCCGGGCCAAAGCGGTCCCGCCATATACCAACCTATCTCACCGTGGATGAAGTCTTCAGCCTCCTGGAAGAACCCAAGAAAAAGGACCGCTTTTTTTTACGGGACAGGGCGATCATGGAGCTGATCTATTCTACCGGCATGCGAGTTTCTGAAGCAGTTGCAACAAACCTCGCTGATGCTGATTTTTCTGCAGAACTGATCAAAATCAGAGGAAAAGGGAAAAAAGAACGCCTTGTCCCCTTTGGCAGTACTGCCGGAGAAACCCTACAGCAGTGGCTACCGGCACGCAACAATATGATCGTCGATCGCATCACACGGGGCGATGAGCCGGAGCGAGAAGCTTTCTTTCTGAATAACCGAGGGACGCGGCTTACTGTTCGCAGTGTAGAGCGGCTGGTTGCCGGATATGGCCTGCGAGCTGGTATCGGTGTCCGAGTGACGCCCCATGCTCTTCGCCATTCCTTTGCAACGCACCTGCTGGAAATGGGAATGGACTTACGGATGGTCCAGGAACTCTTAGGGCATGCAAGCCTATCTACCACTCAACAATACACTCATCTCAATCTTGAACATCTAAGTAAGGTGTATGATGACGCTCATCCCCAAGCAAAAAAAAGTTGCGATCAGAATAAGTAAATTTATTTATGAATACGAATGACATTTTTCCTTGACACTCGCAGCTCTTTTTTTTATATTTGCTCAGCCTTCCACACTACTGGGGGATGGTCTAATGGCAAGACAGCGGACTCTGACTCCGCTTATCGGGGTTCGAATCCCTGTCCCCCAGCCAGTTTTTTCAGCCCTTTCAACCTCACTTTTTCAACGAAGACCGTCATTCTGAGCAGGTAACTGTTCTCAACCTATTTGAGCATTTTACCGCATTTGCCCGAGCCTCTTTTGCATTTCCTTTCAGCACATTCCTCCTGACCATATTTCCTCCGCAACTCCAGTACGATACCTTCACCATTAGGTTAAGCAAGAAATTTTTGTAATTTGTTTATAATTTTGTTTTTTGTCGAGATAAAAAAACAAAAGCATCAACAAGAATTATTATTACTGATTATACATTTAAGTTCATGGCATTTTTTTTATTGCGTGAGAGTCAAAAAAATTAATACAATTTTTAATTGAGAGTAATCCGAGTTGCTACCTATAGACTCGCCGTGCTGTTTTTTGCTACCACGTTATAGGTGGAAATTTTGACTTGAACGTATAAATTTGATTGGCAAGATATATTCATTCAGCAGGCGTGTGGTGTCGAAAAACCAGGATCTCCGCAGGGGAGACGGTCGAGCTGCCTGCTTTTTAAAATCTATACCGTGAGGTATGTTATGCAATCCGCAGAAACGGGGTTTACCCTAACTTTTCCCTCTTGCCATATCGGCAGTTGCTTGACCTCAGTCATTCCCCTTTGGAGGAAAGCGATTTTTCTGTCATTAGGTTTGTTGCTCTGTCTGGCAACAGCTCAATCGGCCATGGCTGAAAAGGTCGGCTTTCGTTCAGCGGTAGCTGGCGACGGGACTCTTTATGTGACCTACAGAGACAGTGCCGACGGATATAAAGGCAGCGTGATGAAGCTGGAAGGTTCAAGCTGGGTACCTGTCGGCGCCCTAGGATTCATACCTAATGTTAGAAACTTAACAAGCTACGACTTCATCTACCACCAGATCGCCATTGCTGTCGATAGCGGCGGTACTCCTTACATAGCTTTTCAATCTGCCAGCAAATCTGGCAGCATAATGGAATTTAACGGCTCAAGCTGGACAGAGATCGCAACCGAAGAGCCGGCACCATATATACCCTACTACAATCCTAAGGATATAGCCTTTGACAGCAACGACACCCTTTATCTAATAGGTGGTAGTCATCGTGGTCTATTCATGAGTAAGCTTGAAAACTTAGACTGGGTGCATTCAGCTATAGGGACTGAGTTTAGTCGTTATTTACGCATCGGTCGCATTGCATTTGGCCAAAATGATACCCCCTATATCATCCTGTCCGGTGAGGAGTGGGGTCCGCCGAGCAGTAAAGTCATAAAATCTGAAGGTGCGACATGGGGGCAAATAGGAGGGAAAGTGCCTTTTCTCGAAAAACGTGGCACTCCTTATAGTTTTGAAGTTATAGGAGATACTCCTGTTATCGGATATGCTCATCCTGACGGTTCCGGTATCGGCATAATGAGCCTTAACGAGGCGGGTTGGACACAGCAGGAAGGCTCTTTGGAGTTTCCATCCACTTATGATCCGATGAAAAAAAACCTTTCTCTCTTCTTTCATAGTGATGCTGACGGCGTTTCCCTTGTCGTCGCGCAATCGGACGCGGCCGAGACTGCTAACTCAGCCATGAGTGCTCTATCTCTTCCAGAGGTTGATTCCGACGAAGACGGGATTCCGGATTTTCGAGACAACTGCCCGGGAGTGGCGAATACTGATCAGGCGGACAGCGATAACGATAGACGCGGTGACAGCTGCGAGGACAAGGATGATGATAACGACTCCGTCCTGAACAGCGCTGATAATTGCCCGCTTATTGCGAATACAGAACAAGAGGACAATGACCTGGATGAGGTCGGTGATGCCTGTGACCCGGATGACGATAACGACGGTTTTATCGACATAGAAGATAATTGTCAGTTCACGGTCAATACGGATCAGTCGAATATTGATGGAGATGCGTTCGGTGACCTTTGTGATGCTGATCCCGACGGAGACGGTATCACTGCCGATGACAACTGCCCGAACGCTCCGAATCCGTATCAGGAAAACAATGACGGAGACAGTGCGGGTGATGTCTGTGATAACGATGATGATAATGACGGTTTTGTCGATACGGAAGATAACTGCCAGTTCGCGGTCAATACGGATCAGGAGGATTATGATCGGGATAAAATCGGCGACGCCTGTGATTTGGACATCGACGCTGACGGCGTGGAGAATGAGTTTGACAACTGCGTATGGATATTCAATATTGCTCAAGAAAATGCGGATTACGACGAACAGGGTGATGCTTGTGACTCAGATGACGATAATGACACCGTAGCTGACCTGGACGACAACTGCCCCTTGACTGCTAATACCCAGCAGGAGAATAATGAAGGCGACGAGTACGGTGATGCCTGCGACCCGGATGATGATAATGACAACATAATTGATGAGGCTGACAACTGCGTATGGACCGCCAATACCGATCAAGAGGACACGGACAATGACGGTGAGGGCGATGTTTGCGATCCCGATGATGATAATGACGGGGTGCTTGATGACGACGACAATTGTTCATTGATCAGCAATGCCGATCAGTCTAACTTGGATGGCGACGAGCAGGGCGATGTCTGCGACGGCGACCTTGACGGCGACGGCGCTGCCAACGAGACCGACAACTGTCCCTATGCTGCGAACGGCAGTCAAACCGACACTGACGGCGACGGGGAGGGCAATGCCTGTGACACGGATGATGACAATGACGGCGTGACTGATGATTATCCCGACAACTGCCCGCTGATAGAAAATCCTATTCAGGAAGACAACGAAGGCGACGGTCTTGGTGATATTTGCGATGCGGATGATGACAACGACAATATTTCTGACAATACGGATAACTGTCAATACGTTGCGAATACCGACCAGGCTGATCATGATTTGGACGGTGAGGGAAATCTCTGTGATGTCGACGTGGACGGAGACGGTGTTCCCAACAGCGATGACCTCTGCGAATTCACGGCACTGGATACCGCAGTCACCGACTATGGATGCTCCATTGAGCAGCTTTGTCCGTGTGAAGGGCCGCGAGAAATCAACAGGGTGTGGAAAAACCACGGTAAGTATGTTTCCTGCACGGCTAAGACAGCCGGAAACTTTGTTAAGCAGGGGCTGATCACCACGGTGGAAAAAGACGCGATTGTTTCTGAAGCGGCGCAGTCGGAGTGCGGTGATAAAAAATAACTGCTCCTTTTAACAGGATAACTCAAAACTAGGGCGGGGACCTCACAAGGCTCCGCCTTTTTTTAGCCTTTTTTATAAAAAACGGTTAGGAAGGAATCTGTTTGGCAGGATCGTTGCCCTCCTAAAATAGGAGGCACCCCTGATTAAGACACAAATCAACCAAGAGGGCCTTTTCAAGAAGCAACGATCCTGACAAATGACGATAACGCTATCAGGATCGTTGCCGGAGGAAGAAAATAGAAGAGAAGGGAACAGCGTCCAACAAAAAGAAATTAATGCTCTGTGAAGGAGGAGTACAAAGAACATTTTTTCCAATCAACCGTATAGCTCATACCGTAAATAATTTGCACCACGTTACAACCGCATTGTCCAACATTTGAACAGCATTCCGGCTCTTCACACATCTTTTGAGCACCCTGCTTCATCTTCAATTGAACATGCTTATGTGTCAGAGGGCAATCGAACTCTTTTTTGATCACAGATTGTCTACTTGTACTCATTTTGCCACTCCTTCAGCAATTATTTTTCAGAAAGCCGCTTTTGCATCCCAACTGTCTTTATCTAATCATACGAACGATCTCCCTGACAATAAGGCGCTCACCTCATTTTTGCGGGCAAAATGCCCGACCCGCACGGGTGACCGGAAGAGCCCACTACCCGATGTGTCGTCTGTCATAAGCATGTCATGAAATTTAAAACAGCAAAAAAAAATCAGCGTTACTCAGTAAAAAGAGGGCGAGATAAAGCCTGTCCCACCTTTTTCTGTCACTGGAAACTAGAAGACAGAAAGGGGAGCTGCATGTCACTCAAAAAAATCATTTCCTCTCCTGTTGCCAAGAACAGGAAAGTCGCAACCAGGAAAGTCGCAGAAAAAAGACACATGAACAAGAGTAAAACATACTCTCCAGAATTAACAGCCAGCATGCTCTTTCCCGCTTCCTGTGTATATTTCATTTTTTTGCTCAACATAACCGGCCTCCTCTATATAAATTTTACTCGGTTGCGCACCTCTTTTTTCTATATATTAAATAATGCATAAAATATGCCAGAAAGCCCAACTGACACCTCACTGCAAAAATCAGCTGAACCGCAACGTAAAGCACAAGAAGACTCCTTATTGTATTAATCATGATTAATATCAATAATTTGCCCCCTACAATCTTCTTTATCGCCTTAGTCCAGATAACATCAGAACCATTACCTTCAGGGTACTCAACAATATGAAAACTGTATACCTCTTACCCATAAAGACCACGTTGTGGTACAATTAATTACACGCCGCAAGCAACGTCTGTCCGTTTTCTCTCTCGCATCCTTGGATTGATGTTTGACGCCTAGCCGATAACAGACTATTATTTATGCAGCGCATGCAGTTAACCAAAAAATAGAAATCATTTCCCCTGAAATTAGCGGAACAAATCGAGCTAAGTTAAGCTGAACATTGAATGACCGGTCAGCGCTTCCACGAACAAAAATCATATTAATCATCAACGCTAATCATTAACCCTAGGATAGGTGTGAATACCTTTACGGAACAAAAAGCTGTAGTCACCGGGGCCACTCGGGGTATCGGGCGAGCAATTACAGAGGCCCTGCTGGCACAAGGCACAACAGTGATCGGGCTCTATAGCGGTAATAAAAAAACAGCTGAAGAATTTACTGCGGCCTGTCCCACCCCTGAACGTCTCCAGCTGCATAAGGTCGATGTCAGTGACTATCAGGCCGTGGAAGGCTTTTTCCAAAAGGTGGAAGAGGAGTTTGACACCATTGATATCCTGATCAATAACGCTGGGATCCGTCGTGATGCAGCCTTGGCCATGATGCGCCAGGAAGACTGGAACCAAGTCATTGATGTCAACCTGACTGGCGGCTATAATATGACCAAGTTCGCAGTCCAGCTGATGATGAAGCAAAAATACGGACGGATTATCTTTATCACCTCACCTATGAGTCATCTTGGTTTTGCCGGACAGGCTAATTATTCTGCCTCCAAGGCGGGCCAGATTGGGATGATGAAATCCTTATCCAAAGAGGTTGGCAAACGGAAAATCACGGTGAACTGCGTTTCTCCGGGTTTTATCGGCACGGATTTTCTCAACGATCTGCATGATGAACAGGTCAAAGCCTATAAAAAGATGATTCCGACCCGACGCTTTGGCACCCCGGAGGAAGTAGCAGATGCCGTCCTTTTTCTCGCCGGAAAAAATGCGGCCTACATCAACGGCTCGGTTCTGGAAGTAACAGGGGGCCTGTAATGGAAGCGATGAATCCTTCCTTAATGGAACAATCCTTTATTCAAGAGCGCATCCCGCATCGTGCCCCTTTTCTCTGGCTTGACCGAATACTGGAGCTGGGCACAGAAACCATCCGGGCAGAAAAACTCTTGCCCACGGATCTTGATGTCTTTCAAGGGCATTACCCTGACTACCCCATTATGCCCGGCGTGCTGCTCTGCGAAGCAGTCTTCCAAGCCGGTGCCTTGCTGATCGGCGAAACATTACGCGGGGAGCAGGAAATAAAAGGGGTTCCGGTACTGACCCGAATTATCGGGGCCAAATTCAAACGAGAGGTGGGTCCTGGTGATACCATTGAAATCCAAGCAGCCCTCAAAGAAAAAGTTGGTCCGGCGTGGTTCATGAAGGGCAGTGTACGGGTCAAAGACAAGATTGCTGTGCAGGTCGAATTTGCCTGTGCCTTAAAAGGTTGAATTTCCAAAAATGAATTTCCCAAATCCCAAAAGCCTTGGGGAATAAAAAATGAAGAGGTAAAACGGATGGATTTTCTTCGACTTGAAGGCAAAAAAATCGTTATCTTCGGCCTAGCCAACAGAAAGTCCGTGGCCTGTGCCATCGGCAAGGTGCTGGTAGAAGCCGGAGCTGAGGTCATTCATGTGGTGCGCAGCGAAGAAAGGGCCAAGACCTGCCGAAAACTCTTCCCGGACAGCCCGGTCTTTTGCTGCGATGTGGAGGAAGAAGAAAATATCATCCGGGTGCGTGACGAAATTGGCGACCAAGTCGGCGGACCGCTTGCCGGAATCGTGCATTCCATTGCCTTTGCCAACTACTCTGAGGGAATGCAACCCTTTCACGGCACTGTAAAAAAAGATTTTCTCCAGGCCGTGAACATCTCCTGCTTCTCCTTCATCTCCATTGCCAACCATTTTAAAGAGCTGTTAACTCCAGAAGCCTCTCTGGTCACCATTTCCATCTCCACCACCCGCATGGCGGCAGAGAACTACGGCTATATGGCACCGGTCAAGGCAGCCCTGGATTCCTCCTCTGTTTTCTGACCAAATCCTTTTCCGCCTTTTCCCAGGTTCGTTTTAATGCCGTCGGCCCCAGCCTGCTCAAGACCTCGGCCTCAGCAGGGATTCCGGGGTATATTGACTCCTACCTCTTTGCCGAGCAGGCAATCCCGCGCAAAAAGGCCCTGCAAACCATAGAGGCAGCTAATACAGCGGTATTTCTTCTTTCCGAACGCTCCTCTGGAATCACCGGCCAGACCATTGTGGTGGATGCCGGGATGGGATCAAATTATTTTGATAATGCTCTTATCAGCAAGGCGGTAGGCTAATGGCTGCGGGTAAATTGAATTTACTGTCTCGCCTGCTGGCCATGGCCCGGCATGCGGTTGCTGTGTTCAGAGCAAAAGAAACACCGTTCTATGTTAAAATCATTCTGGGCCTCGGCTTAGTGTATATCGTTTCACCTTGGGATCTTCTCCCGGAAGCATTGCCGGTTATCGGCATCCTGGATGATTTTACCCTGGCTGCCCTGCTGATTGCCTGGGCAAATGGTTTTCGCTTGCCTAATGAGGATGATCCCGGCGATAAACAGTAGGGGCACGACACGCCGTCCCCCCTGCCGAACATCTCAATATTTCAGGGCATATTCCAGAGCAGATACGGGGAGTTCCCCTTACAATCTGACATTTTTTGCAAAACAAACCGCAGCAAACAAGATGCTTACTGATCTCCAAAAAAAAATCTTGCTCCGCCTGGCCCGGCAGACCATAGAAGAGGAACTTGGCCAGCAGGCGACAGATCCTGTTGCTCACGAGGAGCTGCATGCCCAGGAGCTCCGGCAGCATCGCGGCGTCTTTGTCACCCTAAATTTTGATGGAATGCTCCGAGGCTGTATCGGCAGCCTGCTGGGGCTGGAGCCGCTCATAGCCGGAGTACGCAGACAGGCAATCAATGCTGCCCTACGTGATAATCGATTTCCCTTGCTGACGGTGGACGAACTACCAGAGGTGGTTATTGAAATCTCCGTCCTGACCCCGCCACAGAACCTGGAATATACAGACAACACAGACCTCATCAACCGCTTACAACCCGGCATTGACGGAGTGATCCTTAAAATACCCGGTGGTGCCGGTGCGACCTTTCTCCCGCAAGTCTGGGAGCAACTCCCGGAACCAGAAACCTTTCTCCGCCACCTCTGCCTCAAGGCAGGCCTCCCCCGCGACAGCTGGCAGCACGGGGACCTCACAGTACAGACCTATCAGGCCTGTCATTTTGATGAACAAAAATTTTTTAAAAAATCATGAAGGAAATAACCCTGTCTCCAGAAGTCACCAAGGAAATTACAGCGATCTATCAGGCTATGCAGGAGGGATACGATCAGATATCTGGAGAGGTGGGCCTGACCTGTGAGGGCTGCCCGGACAACTGCTGTGACTCCTATTTTCTCCACCATACCTATAGCGAATGGGCTTATCTCTGGCAGGGGCTTCACCAGCTTGATCCCGAGAAACTTGAGCAGATCATCAGCCGAGCTAATGAATACATTGCGCAGAGTGCTGAAGCCTTGGCTAAGGGCAATCGCCCCCAAATCATGTGTCCGCTGAATGATAACGGCTTGTGCGGCCTGTATCACCATCGGATGCTGGTCTGCCGAATGCACGGTATCCCGGCCACCCTCACCAGACCGGACGGCCAATCCATGCGTTTTCCTGGTTGCTTTCGCTGCCAGGAAATCGTGAAGGAAAAATATAAGCCGGAAACCGATGCCCCAGCCATGAACCGTAGCCAGCTCTTCCGTCAGCTCGCCGCAGTGGAATCCCGCCTTTTTGAAGAACGACGCCATCTCTACCCCAGGGTCAAAAAAACAATTGCAGAAATGATCGTTGAGGGGCCTCCGGCAATTCCCCTGCCCCATTGTGAACGGTGAACGATAA
This sequence comes from Candidatus Electrothrix aarhusensis, assembly GCA_004028505.1. Lineage (GTDB taxonomy): Bacteria > Desulfobacterota > Desulfobulbia > Desulfobulbales > Desulfobulbaceae > Electrothrix > Electrothrix aarhusensis. The sequence goes on along the minus strand of MTKO01000073.1, from coordinate 38,786 downwards.
CGGTGCAAAACGAGAAAAGCGATACTGGTAATCCCCGATACTGATAATTCCACAAGATGGAGCAAGCCGATGAAAACAGATGACTCTCCGCAAAAAATCGCAGAGCATATCATGGCCGGAGCAAGCATTGACTCTGCAACGGCCTGCGCACTTGCCCGCTCTGCTGATCAACAGGCCCTCTGGGCTGCTGCTGATGAGCTCCGCCGCTACTTTATGGGGAATCAATTCCACCTCTGCTCTATCATTAATGCCCGCAGCGGCAACTGCACAGAGAACTGCCGTTTCTGCGCCCAGTCAGCCCGACACCACACCGGAGCAATCACCTATGGCCTCATCGACCGCGAGCTGGCCATCAGTCTGGCCTTAGATAACGATGCCCACGGTGTCCATCGCCTTTCCTTGGTGACCAGCGGCCATTCTGTGGATAAGGCAACCTGGAAAGAACTGGCCAAGCTGTATGCAGAAATCAATAGAAAAACCTCGTTAGAGCTCTGCGCTTCTATGGGCTTTCTTGATCAGGAGCGGGCGGAGCAACTGGAACAGTCAGGAATTACTCGTTATCACTGCAATCTGGAAACCAACGCGAAGCGATTTTCTAAAATCTGCTCCACCCATAGTTGGCAGGATAAGGTGGACACCCTGACCATCGCGGCTGAGGCAGGCATGTCGGTCTGCTCCGGTGGTATTATCGGCATGGGCGAAAACATGGAGGACCGGATAGAACTTGCTCTTGAGCTCCTGGAACTCGGGGTTCAATCCATCCCTATCAACATTCTTACTCCCATTGCAGGAACCCCTTTTGCCGAGCTCGAACCGCTTTCTGCGGAGGAAATTTTAACCACCATTGCTCTGTTCCGCTTCATTAATCCGGATGCGGTAATCCGCATTGCCGGGGGCAGGCAGCAATTAGGGAAGGAGCAGTATCGTTGTTTTGCTGCCGGAGCCAACGGAGCCATTGTTGGTAACTATCTCACGACGACAGGCAGTTCTATTACTGAGGATATTGAGGCGTTGAAGAAGATGGGGTTTATGTTTAAACGGGCTGGGGGTTGAGATTCAACAGCTGGATAAGCTTTCCCACCGTTTTCAGAGTTTTTTCTTCGATCTATTTTCTTACCTAAAACTCCCTGCAACGCTATAATTGTGCCTGCAAACCTACCATTTTCATTTGTTACTTAAGGATTTAATTGCGACCTCCTATTTCTCCCTGAGATACCGATATAGATACTTTTTCACATAACGAGGGAGTTTTATGTTTACATTTTAAATTCAGCATGGTTAGCTTCTTGATCGTAGTGAAACTACTGATTAAACCGGATGAGGCATCCCCCTAACTGATAATAAATGATTACACATCATGGATAATCACATGAATTGGCATAACGATGAGGATATTATGAGAAAAAAAGTCCCTTTCTATAAAATGAAATGGTATATCGGAACTAAGATCCAAAGAGATCTTATTATTTATATCATCTGCCTGAGTATATCTTCACAAATGATTGTAATTAGTAACGATTTCATAAAAGACAATTTAATAATTGAACCATACGCTCAGTATTTAAGGATTATTATCCAGATAATCTTTTTTGGCTGCATTGTGTATGGATTTTGGCTTTCCAATCGTATCGCAGGCCCACTTTTTCGCTTAAAAAAACATTTGGATGAAGTGGCAGAAGGAAAAGTTGATTGTAAGATCCAGTTTCGTCAACACGACTATGGTTCAGAAGTTGCTGAATCATTCAATGTTGTTGTAGAAAAACGATTTATTGAGTCTTAAAATTGAGCAACAAAAGTAAAGGCCACGCATTTATTTTCGATTATTATTGTCAATAAGGGCTCTTAACGGCCTTCTTTGTCTGGCCGGGTACATGCGTAGCGTGTACCCGGTTTTTTATATCTAATAATCGTTACGTTAAAAGATAGGAGAATGATATGGCTGAAAGAAACTGGGGCCGGACCGGTGAAGGTATCGTCAATTCGTCCGCCGATTTTATCGGCGGGGTTGGAAGCGCATTTAAAGGGATCGGCAATCGTTTTAAACGCAAAAAATTTGAGCCGTTCGCCGAAGCGCTCTGCGCCGTGGTCGGCGATGTCGCTTCTCAAAATGGTCGCCTGTACAGAGAGGAACTTGAGGAATTTCGTAAATTTTTATTGCATAATTGTCGTGATACTCCTATCTTGGACATGTTCGAGATTGATGAACTGGTCAGCAAGGTAAAACATTATGCGGTATCGGCTTTTCTTTGCGATGAGGAAACGGTTCTTCTGGCAGTCAAAAAAATCGAGGACCCAGAGTTGGCCGATTTAGTGATCCTCTGCGCATTGGCCGTGGCTTTTGCCGATGGAGACTGTGATTCCAAGGAGCAGAAGTGTATTGAACAACATGCCCGAAATATGCGGGTTAATATGGGTTCATTGGCCGGGCAGTTTAATTTGAATATTGAAGCCGCTCCGAAACCACAGCTTGCGCCCCCGGCTGTACCTCCACCGCAACAGGTCTCATCGCCTCCTAAGCCGCATCCGGCGGGCGCAGCAGCACCTCCAGCCGCCGCGCCCGCCGGAGGTGCTGCTGCTACAGGCACTCCCTGCCCCATGTGTAAGGGCGCTGGCGGAAGCTGTGTATTCTGCAAAGGAACAGGAAGGAAATAAGCGCTCACATTAAATTTTTGGCGACAACAAACCGAAAAAAGATAACTTAATTGACAAGGAGAACAGACATGGCAATATCATTATCTAAAGGTGGTAATATTTCTTTGAGTAAGGAAGCACCCGGACTTGAGGCTATCAAAATTGGCTGCGGATGGGATGCCCAAGCTTTGGGCGGAGCCGAGTTTGATCTTGATGCTTCGGTGTTTCTTTGCGGCACGGACGGCAAGGTCACCAAGGAAGGGGATTTCATTTTTTACGGTAACCTGGAAGGTGCTGGCGGGGCTGTTGTGCATACCGGGGACAACAAGACCGGTGAGGGCGAAGGTGATGATGAAGTCATTATGATGTCGCTGAAAAATATGCCACCGGAACTGGTCAAGGCCGCTGTGGTGGTAACCATCCACGAAGCCGCAACACGCAGCCAGAATTTCGGCATGGTGGAAAATGCCTTCATCCGCATCGTCAATGCGGCCAATGACGTAGAGATTGCACGGTACGACCTGAGCGAGGACTACGCCGTTGAAACCGCAGTGGTCTTCGGTGAAGTCTATTTCAAAAACAATGAATGGAAATTCAAGGCTGTTGGCCAGGGATCAGCCGAAGGACTGGGGCAGGTCTGCACCAAGTATGGTGTAAGCGCTTCCTGATCATGCAGGACTGATCGTTTCATCGTCATATGGGGGGCAATTCATAATCATGAATTGCCCCTTGTTACCTTGTTGCTACAAGATCACCCAGCAGTTCACCCGCTACACGCAGAGGATCCCAGGCCCTTTTTTGCAGCATCCTCTGTAACTCGTGGACAGGCGGTTTCTGTTTCAGTAACCCTTGAGCTAGGCGGACAAAATCCTCCACCGCCCTCCCCTCCTGCTCAAGGATATGCACCCATCCTGTATCTTTCAACGAATCCACCGCTATTCGGTTAAAATTGTATATCGGCCCCAAGATAACCGGAACTTGGGCGGATAAAGATTCCATCGGATCAAACCCTCGTTTTCTCGTATCAAACCCGCCGCCGAGATAGGTTATACAGCAATGAGCGTACAGTTGTGCCAGATCACCGTAGGTATCGACAAAGAGGATCTGAGGCCGGTCTGTCAAGGTGAGTTGAGAAAGAAAAGACAACTTTTTACCAATATGTGCGGTGGCCTCTTTGATCTTTCTGTTCCGTTGAGGATTCGTCACCACCCTGGGGGCGATAATAAGCGCATCCACAGTCTCGGACAACCGCTCAAATCCCTGCACGGCAACCTGAATATCCGTATCATCCACGATATTTGCGGCCATCATCACCTTGGGGCCTGCAAATTGAAGTGAAGTAAGTTCCCTGTTTTTATCCGGCAGGTTATCCCCACTGGAAATCTTCATAAACATCGGGTTGACAAACCAAGTGCCGTTGTCTTCAGGATGCCTGAGCACAGGACGGGTTACGGCATAATCATACCAAGGTGCCATATCATCAGGATGATCATACATCAAAACGGTTATTGAGGATGCCCCTCTTTCTTTTGGAGACTGCGGAACGCCGGGAGCGGAAAAACGACAGCCTCCTTCAGGCAGGGCGCAGATGTCATGCAGTCTCGATGTAATCGCCTCGAAATTTTTTAGATTTTCCTTCCCAAGCCGTTCCTGCCGAAAAACCAGCCGCCAGTGCGCATAAGGAATAAACAGCACCATCGCCTTGAGCAGGTTGCACAAAGATTTTGCTTCTCCGCCCCAATCCCGCATACGTACTTCAATAATAATGCCTCTGCCCGCGTGAAGCTGACGGCCCGCCTGTTCGAGTGCCTCTCTATCAGGTTCCTGTTCAGGAAAACGGGTATCCTGAAACAGGCGGTCCAAGAGTCTGCGCCGGGAGGGTCGAAAACATTCTATCTCTTCCACGGGCAGACGCGGACCGGGAACAGGCAGCATAGACAGCATAGACAGCATGGGCCGCTTCTTCTTGAGCTGGTCCAAAGCCGCCCTGAGCATGGCGACCGTGCCCTCATGCCCCTTCTGCTCGGCAACAAACCCGCCGCGTTCCTCTACATATCGTTGCACAAGGGGAGAGGCGCTCCTCAAGGTCAAAGGAAAGGCCGCATGACGCAACAAGGTCAGGTCATCAGGCATATCACCCGCCGCGCAGATAATGGAATGCGTCTCTCCGAAGACGGTCTGAAAGGCCGCATACTTGTCGCCACGCTTGGGAATAATAACAATTTTACGGGAACCGGTGATAGTTCTGAATCTATTGTTCAGGGTACCGGAAAGCCGGGAGAGAAAAGATTCCGACTCATCCTGATCTCTGCCGGAGTAGAGCAGAATTGACTGATGCACTTCCCGATAATATTCCGTATCAATGCCATATCCTTTTTCCTGAATAAGACGCCCGGCCCGTGCGTGAATATCCTCAAGGTCAATTCCTGCCAGTACTTTTTTATTCCAGGCAGGACAGCCCTCAGCTCGTGTTCCATGTTCGAGGATCCACCCAGCAATCGGTAAACCAACCGCCTTAAAATGCGCTTTGAAATCTTGAACCGTGGTTTGGGACCTGCCGGTCGCCACATATAAATCAGTCAGGATGGCTAGTTCGAGTAATAGGTCAATCACTCGACGATCTATAAAGGAATTGCTTGTTCGGCCTCGAATGGGCAACCCTTGAGGAAGAGGGGCCGCGTGATTGATCGTACCGTCAAGATCGAAAACAAAGGCATTTTTTCGCTGCATAACCTTACTCATCATCTGCTGGAATTAAATTTGAAAACCGCGCGTCCTCGACAGTCAGGTGTATGAGATTGTCAGCTCGGCTCTGCATGTTGTTGCGTTTCATTCTCTTGATAGGTCGCAGTAAAAATTGTGTCTCCCAACCATTTCTTAAAGGAAGGATTATCAGAGAACAGCTTGAAAAGGTCGGTGTGATCAGCAATAAGCTCGACCATAATGCGTCCGAGTGCCTTGTCGTGTTCGATGCGGGCATTCTGTTCGCTCGAGTTTTTCATGGCATTCTGGTAGGCTGAATCAGCAGCAACCTTTTGCGGAATCTCTTCTGTAATCACCTTGCGTATCTTGTCCGCGTCTTTCCAGGGAATGTTCCCGAACAGATCGTTAAAGGATCTGATGATATTGCTGAGCTGATCCAGTTCCGGCTCTGGTTTTCCGCTGCTGCCTGCTGTGGGTACGGCCCCGATTTCTGCATCCTCGTCAGCCAGGCTGATACTCATACTCGCCTGCATTTCCGCCCGATAGCTGTCCATATCAAGGGTCTCAAGAATCCCCCTGGAAAGATCCTCCTCCTTGGGTGCGGGCAGTTTGAGAATAAGGAAATTGAGGAAGATGGAGAGTTTTTCCCAGTCCGCATTGGTGTAGGGCAGGATGGAAGCGAGAAAACCATAAGTACGGACAAAGGTCTTGGCCTTTCCTTTGAAATCCACCTGACCCTCTTCATCCAAGTCGCTGGTATATACGGCTGCACAGGCATCAAAGATCGGGTCCAGGGACTCCCGGTCAGCACCGCCCAGATAGCGTTCCACCAATCGGTCGACCTGCTCTGGTGAAAAGACCTGGTAGCCCTCCAGATCTGCTTGCAAATCGTGGAGCTTATTTGGGTCTGTTTCTTGGCTGAGTATGGTCGTGCGGTAATAGGCGGAAAAGGCCTGTTGGATTATCTCCGCATCATTAAAAAAGTCCAGGATAAAGGTATCATGCTTCTTGGGATGGGCACGGTTGAGGCGGGACAGGGTCTGCACGGCCTTGATACCGGCCAGGGGTTTATCTACGTACATGGTGTGCAGCAGCGGCTCGTCATAGCCGGTGAGGAATTTATCCGCAACCACAAGGAAGCGATAGGGATCTTCCGTAATCCGCTCTGCGATGTGGTTGCTGGCAAAGCCGTTGATGCCTGCCTCAGTGACCTTTTTCCCGCCGTATTCATGTTCCCCTGAAAAGGCGATAATGGTTGTATAGGGCAGCTTCTTTTCGGCCAGAGCGTTATTCAGGGCATGGAAATACTCAATCGCCCGTATGATGCCACCGGTAATGACCATTGCCCGAGCCTTGCCCTCGATTTTACGGCGTGCGATGACATTCTCATGGAAATGATCCACCATGATCCCTGCTTTTTCCCGGATGGCATAGGGGTTGGACTCCACGTATTTGCGCAGTTTTTTCTGGGCCTTTTTGCTGTCAAACAGCGGGTTTTCTTGCACGGTTTTCACCAGCCGATAATAACTCTCCACCGGGGTGTACTGTTGCAGCACATCCAGGATAAAGCCCTCCTGAATGGCCTGTTTCATGGTGTAGCTATGAAATGGGTGATGTTTCACGGTGCCATCCGGTTGCGGGTCCGGCTCACCGAAAATTTCCAAGGTCTTGTTTTTCGGAGTGGCTGTAAAGGCGAACGAGCTGGCATTGGTCAGAGTCTTACGGCTTTCCATGAGGGCATTGATCTTGTCCTCTATGCTTTCTTCTTCCGGCGTTTCACCATATTCACCATATTTACTATAATCGCCGTAGGCTGGCATCCCTTCTGCGGCAAGGAGCAGCTCATCAGCTGATCCTGTTGTCGGTGCTGCCCTGTTTTTCGGCGCGGCCAGGGCCATGTTCATCTTGGCCGAGGTCCGGCCTCCCTGGCTGGAATGGGCCTCGTCAATAATGATGGCAAAGCGGTTCTGCCGGTGCTCATCACCGATCTCCGCCAGGATGAAGGGGAATTTCTGCACCGTGGTAATGATGATCTGCTTGCCCTCGTTGAGGAAGCGGCGCAGGTCACCGGAGCGTTGGGCATGGCCCACCACATTGCTAACCTGGGTAAAGGACTTGATGGTGTCTCTGATCTGCCGGTCCAGCAGGCGGCGGTCCGTCACCACCAGGATAGAATGAAAGATCGGTTTGTTCTCATGCTCCAGACCGACCAACTGATGCGCCAGCCAGGCAATGGAATTGGACTTGCCGCTGCCTGCTGAGTGCTGGATCAGGTAGCGTTTGCCGACCCCGTTCTCTTGGGCATGAGCAAGGAGTTTACGCACCACCCTGAGCTGATGATAGCGGGGGAAGATCTGTTTGCGTTTTTTCCTGCCGGTTTTCTCGTTCTTTTCCTCAACAATCTGGGCGTAGTTTTCCAGGATATCGGTGAGGCGGTCCTTGCGCAGGATTTTTTTCCAGAGATAGTCTGTTGCCAGCCCTGCCGGGTTAGGCGGGTTGCCTGCGCCGTGCTTATATCCTTTGTTAAAGGGGAGGAACCAGGATTCCTTGCCTTTGAGGTGGGTACACATGTGGACCTCAAGGTCATCAACCGCGAAATGAACCACACAGCGGCCAAAGTGGAAGAGGAGATCTTTGGGAGAGCGGTCTCGCTTGTACTGCTGGATGGCATCGTCAACGGTCTGCTTGGTCAGGCTGTTTTTCAGCTCAAAGGTGGCAATGGGCAGGCCGTTGATGAACACGGCCAGATCCAGGGCCAGCTGGGTTTCGCTGCTACTGTAGCGCAGTTGGCGGGTCACGCTGAAGATATTCTGGCTGAACAGCTCCTTGGCCTGGGTATTACTTGCGGTCGGGCTGCTGTAAAAGAGGGTTATAGCGTCTCGGCCATGCTTTACCCCTTTGCGGAGCACATCAATGATGCCGCGTTTGGCAATCTCACCTTGGAGGCGATGGAGGAACTTGGTTCGGGTCGGGGAATCTGCTGCCAGATTAAGGCGTTCTGCGCTTTCCGGCTGGGTGGATTGGAGAAAGGTGGTCAGTTTGGCCAAATCAACCGCATGGGCACGGTCATAATCCTGCGGACTGCCTGCCTGATAACCCGCTTCTTCGATCAAGGATCTGACAATGGTTGCCTCAAGTTCGGCTTCGCTGGTGTCGGTGCATTGCATTAGAGATCCTCAAGTGGGGGTGCTTGGTTCCTCCGGTCTGGCTCCAACCGGTTTTTCGGCGGACTGTAGGGGCAGACCTGCGTGTCTGCCCGGAATAACAGGGCGAACACATAGGTTCGCCCCTACGACACCCTGCATACAGAAAATGCAGGGGCACGGCAAAAGGGTAAGGTGTTTCTTGTTAAATCCCTAAGAAAAAACTATTTCTCCAACCAGTGGTTGGAATTTTAAGACGAGGTGCCTTTTGGGTTCATGCCGCCTCCTCCAGCGAAACCAGTTCATCCTCCGGTTCCTTGTCGTTCCGGGCGTTGGGGTCAGTTTCAGCGGGCTCAAATTCGGGGATTGCTACGGAGCGCACATCGATTTTTCCGGTGACCACATCGGAGACAAGGCGGGTGCGATATTCTTGGATGAGTTCGATTTCTCGTTCTGTGCGGGTGATGGTTTGGTCGATGAGGGTGGCTTCTTTTTCGATATGTTCGACAATGGCCTGTTGCTCTTGTTTAGGAGGGAAGGCAAATCGGTGGCTTCTCAACTTTTCGCCCGTCAAATGAGCAATTGTACTAACATGTCCATCATTAAACGCACCGGACTTAGCGGCAGCATTTAAAGCATAGTACATAAATCGAGTGAGGTCTCTACTTGCATTTACAGGTCTAAGACGGTGGATAGCTTTCTGGAAGCCGCAGATTTCTTTATCCTTATTCCAGATTGCACATCGTCCAATTTCCCCTCCTTCACATACAAGAAGATCTCCAGGTTGTACAGTGTATCGCTCATATTCATTAGGGCGAATATCCATCTTGGGAAGCGATTCTGTATTTATGTAATTCCATTGCACATCAGTATTTCGCAAATATGGAATCAGGTAATCTCCTGTGATTTTTTTGGAATCCAGCATTTTTCCGAGGCACTGCTGATATTTATGCCTTAAAGCGGCACATTCCCAATGCGCCGGAATCTCCCCCAGCCACTCAACCCCGCTGTCTTTCATTGTGACATCAGGATCAATGCCCTTGGTCACAGCCTCGTTGATGATGTTTTGCTTCTGCTCTTTCAGCAGGGCAATGAGCCTTTTCTTGGCCGTGATGAACTTGTTGATTTGGGTGGTTTGCCAATCAAGGTAACGGGCGATTTGTTGTTGTTCAGGCTTTGGAGGGACGGGCATCATAATGGTGGCCATGTCAGAATATTTTGTAGACCACAAATCTGCGTGGATACCTCTTCCTACTCGATAAAATTCTTCCTGAAAAGAATGGTTCCTAAAAAAATTATGAATATAACCGGCGTGTATTAATAAAGGTTTCAGTACTGTATTTATTAAAGAAACAGAACCGGTATATGGAGAAACACCTGAAGACCCTTTACGATCCGACCTGCTGTTGATGACAAAGTCGCCTCGGCATACTTTTTTTCGATTATCGCCATCGTTTGATTTCGCTGCGCTATCAAGTTGAGGCACTATCCCGTTCTTTGTGACAGACAGTGGGGCAAACTCTTTGTCGCTGACTTTCTGCCTCCGTTCAAAGAACTGCGAACCAAGGCGAACCACTTCCCAATGCTCCGGCACCGCCCCAATCCAAGCAACCCCAGAATCCCTATACGTCGGATAACCCTTCATCACTCCGCCTCCCCGACAATCTCTTCAAGCAACCCTTCGGTTTCCTCTTCAATGGCAAAGATATCCGCTTGATTTGATCCAACGTCCGCATGGGCACCGGTTTATAGAAATGCCGGGTAAAGGAAATCTCATAACCGATCTGGGTTTTCAGACCGTCAACCCAAGCACCCGGCGTATAGGGCAGCACCTCCCGCTCGATAAAGGCGGCAATGCCTCCCTCTTCCAGCAACGGAACCTGTTCAGAATCTCGAAGATTGGTGTCCGGCTCATACTCAACCACCACCTTTTTCCCCTTCACTGTCCTTTCGTACAGACCGTGCAGCGGATCAGCTTTCACCTTGCTGCCCTTGCCTGCTTTATGGATTGCCTTATGGATCTTCCTGATAACCGGCTCTGCCGCCTCGTCAACAAGAGCAAGGTCGCTCCTGAGAAATTTCTTATTCTTTGCGGTCAGTTTGACAGCCATTTCCTTTGCCTGCGCAGTCACCGCCTCCAGAAAGGCATGATAATCCAGATGAGGCCCGGCACCAAGTTGATCCGCCACCGCCTCCACCACCGTGAAAAGCCCGGACTCCTTGGTCTCAGTGCAGAGCCGCCCAAAACGGCGGAGATTTTTCTCACTGAGATCAACAGATAAACGCAAGGGGCGCTCCACAAAACCTTCTGATAACCAAAGGCCTTGTTCGGGAAGACCTTGGACTGCTCAGTTTCTTCTGGCCGGGTGATGAGCCGGCAGATCTCCTGAATATGTTCTTCATTGAGGGCGCAGTTTTTCTTACCCATGTTTTTGCGCAGCGGCGCAGACCAGCCCGTTGCATCAATGAGCTGAACCATGCCTTGCCGATCTGCGGCCTTGCGGTTGGTCAGCACCCAGATATAGGTGGCAATGCCGGTGTTGTAAAAGATATTCTCAGGCAAGGCGATGATGGCCTCCAGCCAGTCGTTTTCAATAATCCAGCGACGAATATTGCTTTCCCCTTGGCCCGCATCTCCAGTGAAGAGGGAAGAGCCGTTATGAACCTGGGCGATTCGGCTGCCCAGTTTGCTCTTGTCCTTCATCTTCATCAGCTTATTGACCAGAAACATCAGCTGGCCGTCGCTGGAACGGGTCAGCATCCTGTATTCTGGATCATCCCCGTATTCCAGAACAAAGCGAGGATCTTTCAGCTCGCTCTTGCCGCCCATGCGTTCAAGATCGGTTTTCCAGCTCTTGCCGTAGGGAGGGTTGGAGAGCATGAAGTCAAACTGATTCGAGAGAAAGGCATCTGCTGACAGGGTGGAACCGTAGCGGATATTTTCCGCCTCTGCGCCTTCTCCCTTGAGCAAAAGATCGGCCTTGGCAATGGCATAGGTCTCCGGCTGGATCTCCTGACCATAGAGATGAATGGAGACCTCTTTGCCGGAGGCAGCAGCCAGCTTGTGCAGCCGCTCTTCCGCAACCGTGAGCATGCCTCCGGTGCCGCAGGCCCCGTCATAGACCAGATAGGTACCGGATTCGATTTGATCGGCAATGGGGAGGAAGATCAGGTCTGCCATCAGGGTGACCACATCACGGGGGGTGAAATGCTCTCCGGCCTCCTCGTTGTTTTCTTCGTTAAAGCGGCGAATCAGCTCTTCAAACACGGTGCCCATGCTGTGATTATCCAGACCGGGCAGTCTCTCCTTGCCCACGCCATCCAGGACCGGTTTAGGGCTGAGATTGATAGCCGGATTGAGGTATTTCTCAATCAAGGCCCCCAGGATATCCGCATCCACCAGGGTTTGGAGCTGGTTGCGGAACTTGAATTTATCGAGAATCTCCTGCACATTGGGGGAAAAGCCGTCCAGATAGGCTTCAAAGTCGGCCCGGAGCTGCTGGATCTTGGCCCGATTCTTGAGATCCTTGAGGATGAAGGGCGAGCTGTTGAAAAAGGCCTCACCAGCTGCCTGACACAGGGCTTGGTCCTGATTGACAATACCAGCTGCATCAAGCTGCTTTTTCATAGCGAGGACTGCCTCCTTGCTTGGTTCCAGCAGGGCATCAAGGCGGCGGATGACGGTCATGGGCAGGATCACGTCCCGATATTTCCCTCGGACATAGACGTCTCGAAGCACGTCATCGGCAATATTCCAGACAAAGTTGACAAGGGTATTTTGTAGTAGGTGATCCATATTGATTTGTATTTGTGGTGATGCTGTTCAAGTAAGGAAATCGACAAGAAATAAAATTCCCGTTTTTGTAGCTGCTGTAGGGGTAATTCATGAATTACCCTTACATATACGGGCAAACACACAGGTTTTGCCCCTACGGTACTCGAAAATTACCTGTAAATTATTTTTCCTTATGCACAGAACAGGCGGCACGGGTGCGATATTTTTTTAAGAACGTCTGGTTGTATTCCACCGGCACACCCCGCTGTTCCGCCAGAAGCAGGAGCAGCGAGAAATGCTCATGCACATATTGGGCATCATCCGTAAAAAAAAGCGTCTGGGGCGCGGCATTAATCAAGGCCCGGCAGATCTCATTACTGTGGATACGCAGCTCGGTTTTTTCATAAAATTTCGTGATGTTGCCTGTAATGGGGGACGATGGCTCAGGAGGTCCTGCCGCAGACCAGGCATCAACCAGTTTCCTGCGGGCATAGGCTATCGGAAATCTGTACGCTGCAAAAATGTTGTGTTCATCCACAAAGAAGGTTCTGGAAAAACCAAGGGTTGTCAATCCGGTAAAGCAGGCCGAAGGACAAAAGATATCCTCCTGGATTCCTGAAAAATCAGCCCAGCCCCAAGGGTCATTGAGCACAGCCAAAGGCCCTGCGTTGAGGCGAGCGAGTTCTCTGGCAACCCCGCCGCGACCTGTCCAGCCATCAACAAAGACAATCTTTCGCTCCGGGAAATCAGCCTGAAGAAGGGACAGGGCCTGTCGGTCGATCCCAATGCCGACAAAAAGAGAAATTGCCGCTGTCACTGATCCTGGCAGCATCTGACAAAGCCAGTTGGCAATCGGAACCCCGGCGCGAAGAACAGCAACAAAAATAAGCCGCTCCGGATTTTCCTCCCATTGCATAATTGCGGCAGCCAAGCTTTGGGCAGCAGCACGAATTTTTTCGTTATCAAGCTGTGCAGATACGTCCTGCCAAAAAGCATCATCAAGGTCAGGTTCAGGAGAAGGAGTTGACCAGAAAGTGTTTTCCCCGGTATAAGCCTGTTCTAATTTACGAAAACGATCCATCTCATGAAACGGATGCACTTCTTCGAGCAGGTTAACGTAGATGTGCTGTCGCCAAAAATTATTTTCCGCATCTGGAAGGATTGCCTGTGCCATATTGTCCGATATTGTCCGATGTTGTAAGGAATCGTATTTTTTATAAAACGTTCAGCTGTTGAACAGGTATCCCCTGTTCCTCCAACTGCTTTTTTATTGCGTTGCCCGTTGCATGATCCGTCGGATCATGCAGTAAATAAACCGGGCCTTGGCTCTCCTGCTTATTATATAAATAATGGTCTTTATGTAAAGATATCCTGCTCTTTATGCTGACATCATCCACCAGCCACGGGCTGAGTGTAATATGCTGAAACGACCTAAACATTCCGGCAGCGACAAGATGTGCTGCTGTGCGCACGGTCTCTCCGATCACAAGAAGCGTGCCGTCAGCACAGCCGTTAACAGGTATTCGGTGTGATCGGTGTGAGCGGAGACCGCATTCCGCAGCTGATTTTTGGAGAACAGCATCAGGATAACAAACCGCCTGGGTATTCTGAGGCTCAAAATTATTTCCATGTTCCGGTGCATCGCCCTCTATCTCCGAAAAAGAAACCGCAGTATGAAAGAGGTGTGCTTTTTTATTCTCATTCGGCGGATGAAAAAATTCCTTCTGCTGTTTTTCAGAACGAAAATCCACTAAAGAGAAAATTCGGAATATTTCAGCTGGAACATGGCCTTTGATCTGGCGCAACAGATTTTTAACCGTGGAGCCGGTGGTGATTTCATCTTCGACAATCCATATTTCAGCAAATTCAGCAAAACGGCATTGCGGGATGGGCAAGGTATGGTTCGGACTGTGAGAATGTGTTTCCTGAAAAACGATACCGGAAGCGCAGGAGCGGCGGGTCGAGCATATCCACCTGCACGGAACCGCCAGCCGACATGCCTCCATATACATCAGAAATGAGGGGACAATGCCGGATTCAGTCAAACCTATCAGCAGAACTTCTCCTGCGACCGGCTGGCAAGCAAGGGATTCGTTGAGTAAGCGGGCTAAATAGTTGCTCCCCTGATGAAGATGCGAAAGTCGGGCGGGATGCAATTTCCCCAGGAAAGAGGCGGTAAAAGCCTCTTTCCTTAATGGATTATTGTCCCGTTGTAAAAAAAAAATCACGCATGGTTGATATTGAAAGACTAATTAAGGGTTCCTATTGTATCCACAGTATCAATCCTACCAACTGCCGGTGATACTGTTGGCCATACTGCGAAGTGTGTCGCTGACACCGCCGTCCTGATGGAGAAATTCGATAAAGGCTCCGGATATTGAACCCAGCAATGAACTTTCCCCAGCATAATAAGAGGCTGCTCCGATAGCATATACTATAAAAAAGCCATACAGCACGCCTAAACCAGCGACATGCTTCCATGCCATTTTTTTGCTGAAATAGTATATGGCGATAGTGACGCTTGTTATAATGAGCAGCATAATCCGAACATCAATCAACATGCGACCTGCTTCAACAAAATGAATCTTCTGATGTGTTAGGACAAGGAAGACAGCAAGGGGCAGGCCCATGCTGATAGTGATATCAAATATATTTGATCCCAGCACGTTGGACAACGCATCATCATAATTGCCTTTTCTGGCATCTTTAACGGAAATTATGGTGTCTGGCACACTGCTGGCCGCCGCCACCAAGATCAGCGCAACAAAAAGAGGATGAATCTGCAATGAATCAGCGATTCCTTTACATCCCTCAACCAAACCGGCGCAGGCCAGGGCGATAAAAAAGACAGACACGAAAAATAACAGCAGACTCCGGCCTGTACGACCATCTTCCGCTTTAAAGAGAAATTTTTCATACCAGCTTTCCCTTTCTTCGTCATCGTCTTCTTCTGCCTCTCCTTCACTCTTGCTCATAAATAAGAGCGTATAGGACAGATATATTAAATAATAGATTGTAAAAACCCAGCCATGCCAATGGGTGATGTAATCGCTGGAAAGAAGGATCAACAGAAGGATTTCCGCACCGATCAGAAACAGTCCATCTCGAAGGATGACCTTTTTTGATATGGCGATACCGGTTATGCCGCTGGCAAGGACAAACCAGATAACCAGCATGGGAATAACAATGCTGTTGAAGATAGCCGACCCGGTATCACCGCCGATACTTGCGGCCAAATCACGCCCAAGCTCAGCTTGCACAGCAAAGGCGAGAAAGAATACAGTGGTGAGCAACTCCGGCAGAGAGGAACCTATCGCATTGAGGGTCGCTCCTTTCACCCCTTCATTGAGGTTACGTCCCAAATAATTGGTTGATGCCTCAAAAACATCACATGCCTTGGCAATAAGGTAGGAGCAAAATATCATCACAAGTAAGCCGCCGTACCACGTATGCATCATTTCCATCAATTTCTCCAGTTAATACTGTTTAATCAATCAGAACAGGGTGGTGCTGAAAAATACTTTAAAATATTATTTTAAAGTATGCCATAGCGTACAAAACCAATGCAGCGTATCCAGCTGAAATGACATCATCAAAAATTATTCCAAACCACCCTTTAATTTTTTTATCCACGATATTTGCCGGGGGAACTTTGATCATATCAAGAACCCGAAACAAAATGAATCCAAAAATCGCTGTCTTTAAAAAATCGTGGTACGGGAAAAAAACAGGGACACATAAAAAACCGATCACTTCATCCAGAACAAACTGAGAAGGATCTTCCGATTGCCAATACTTGATAGCCCAAGGGGTCAACAGATAGGTCAACAATATCAACAGGGCGATAACGACAAGCAAACCGGGCAGCACATATGGTTCCGGCAGGAACTTCCAAAGCAGAAAATAAAAGACAAGACCGGGTAATGCTCCGAAGGTTCCCGGTATCAGGGGGAGATATCCCAAGCCGAAAGAAGAACCTGCAATAACTTTAATTTTATTCATAGAATGAGAGAAATCTGATGTTAGGCATCAACAAGTTGGACAAGGGCGACTCTGCCGCCACTTTCTTTTGAAAACAAAATTTGGCTGTTATCCTTGAGGATAATTCGACCACCGATTGGAACCGGCTGATTATTACTCAAATTAATTAATCCCGGCAACCTTTCATTGACCAGCAGCCAGTTGTTGTTATGAAAAATAAAATAGCCAACCCGTTGCCGGTCCTGCTGCCCCAGACGTTCATTGGGAATGATATTGCGATTCACATGCCATGAAAAAAGCGATTGGCCGGTATAGACCATCAGACGATGATTATCCGGTAGGAACTTACCGCCGTGTCTGCTGGAATACAGGTTCAGCACAGGCAGTTTGCCCGTATACTTGGTTCCGCAAAACGGGCATTTCGGAGATTTTGTATTGTCAAACACATACCATTGTTGATCGCAAAGGGCGTTTGCGCAAGGCTGGAGCAGGTCAACGGTCTTGACCAGCCCTTGCTCCCATTCATCCGCTGTGGGTCTTTTCTCCGGTGCGTGTAGTCCTTCAATAAATGCCCGATGAAACAGTGTGTTCAGATACGGCCCTGTGACTTCACAGGGCAAAGCCGCTGTATCCTTCCAGGGTATTTCCAAGGGCTTGAGATAGTCCAGATTGATTTTGTTGGACAGATCCGCCGGATGCTCCACAAATAACGCTCGCTCACCCATAGACAGATCTTCATCACGTTGGGGATCATCAATATCATGTACCTTGTCCCCGCGTAAAGGATGGCGGAGCAGCAGGTACATGTAGATCAACACGGCCAAGGCATGACGGTCCGTGTAGATTGACGGCAATTTCCTGTTCGGATCCTGTCGTTCCAGCTGACAGGTTTTGATGACCTCTGGAGCGATAAAATCAGGCGTGCCCACCACATCGGGAGGAAATTTTCCTGGCACAACCAACCCGTCAATATCAATAATGCAGGCATTGCCGCCTGCCGGATCAATCAGCACATTTTTATAGGATAAATCGGAATGGGCCAAGCCAGCCGCATGCATCCGCCGCACCGCCCGACTGAGTAGGATGGATATGCGCAGATAATCAAGCCAGTTGCCGCGTTCAGATGGATCAAGGTATTTATTACGGTTGCTCGGCGAGGCAAACCACTTGCCTTCCTTTTCCCGGCCTTTAATATTCAGGAAATCATTATTAATGGAACCTGTGGCGAAAAAAAAATGATCCTGATAGATCGGAACAACCACCCCGATCTGCCCCTCGTCATTTTTAACCATGTCAGTGGGCCAACGAAACAGGTTCTCCCAGTAGGCACCGCCTTCCTGATTAAAAATCCGCTCGCGATAGGTTCCGGTGATCATCTCAAGACGCTCTTGGGCCTGCCTGTCCTGCTTGTCCCGGAAAAAGGCCACTGCATTTTTGCGATCTGGGGTGAAATAGACGTCCTTCATCCCGCCGGAGCCGATGATCTCGTCAACATATTCGACGACGGTTCCGCTTTTGGTTTTGGCCTTGCGTACTTGAGCCATGCTGTGTCGCCTCCTCCTCTTGAGTCTCCTGCTTTTATCACCTGGACGCAGCGGAGCAAAAAATATAGAACACATACCGTTCTTTCCTGCTTACAATACAGTGCGGTAGCCACGAATGCAAGAGCCAGATGGAGGTGAGCGGTAACAGCACGGGACGAGTGCCTGCTTCAGAGCTTCAGAGTATATCCTGTCGTAATGCCGGGATCAGGTTGCTGCGAGTTACCGACAAATGATACACCTCGCAATTGAAATTCGGATCTTTAGTGGACCCCAACCTGTAACCCGCATGGCTGCGCCCTCTGGTTTTCCTCTGTGATAACCGGCATAGGTACCTTTTATTACTTTTGTATACTTTTACACTTGTATACTTTGTTACACTTGTATACTTTGTTATACTATTATATATAGGGTGCAGGTTTAGAATAGTTGCTAGAAGAAAGGAGGGTCTCATGACAACGTGTGCTGTAGCAAATAACAACTGTGTTTCATTCTCAAAACGGATTGAAAGCAGTATAGAAATATTAAAAAATGCCGGAACATTGTCCTTTCTCACTGTCAGGGCTGTATTTACTACTCTAACAATGTCTGTCCTTGGTTTATACTTCTTGAGTGGTGCTAGGCAAATATTTGAAAAATGTGGTGATTCCTGTCCATCTGTTGACTGTATAGATATTGAAAAAGTTAGGTCAGTTCGGGATCGACTTATAACTATGTCCGATGCAATATCACAACTTGCTGTTGTGGATTTTTTCACAGGAAAGCTTGTCAGGAAAATGCTAACCGATTGGGATGATTTAGTAGAAGATATGACTATTGCAACTGATGCTGAATTTAGAGAACTGATCAGTCAGGTAGCGGGAAAAATTGCTTGATGCTTGAGCCTGTCCTTACCTCCTCCTTTGAAAAAGAGCTGAAAGGGATCTTAAAAAAATTTCCGAATTCTAAAAAAAGGATAAAATTGGAAATAGATTCACTTGATGAGAAAACGGGAGATCGTTATCCGGGGTTTGGCGATGACCTGATTGTCAGGAAGCAGAGAATAGGGTTACCTGAATATAAATTAGGCAGATCCCGAGGATTAAGAGTGATCTGCCTATTTCTTGTTCATAAAGGAAAAAAAGTACCTCTGGTCATTTACCAAAAAAGTAAAGCAGGGCAAGAAAACAAGGTGAAGCAGCTTATCATTACTCGACTAAAAGAAATGGCTGCAACAATGTCCACAGCTGATTGATTAATATCTAACCAACAAGGCTATAGTCCGATCATCATGATTACCAGGCGACCAGAAGGACAGCCAATCCAGAAGATTTTTTTCCGTTTCTCCCGGCGTGCCTGATAGCTTTTGACGAATCTCCTCAACCCAGAATTTGTCCCAACGCGCAGGCTGCTGTAAATTATGATCCGTCTCAAAGATCGGATCAGTAATTCCGTCGGTCAGCAGAAACAAGGCGGTCATGGAATCCACGCATGTAAAAGAGATCCGCCGCATAATATCTTCACCGTCATTGGCCTCCGGGTCGAGAAAACGGGTCTGGCCCGCATACTCGCCGCTGTCCGGCTCTCCCAGCAGCTTGACGTACCCATCCTCTCCCTCTTTATACACCCCCATGCCGCCGTCGCCGATCCAATACCCGGCAATAAAATGTCGCCCTTGAATTTCCTTATGGGCAGATAGAAGCAGGGTAGCATAAAAATCGCGGAACTTGACCTGTTCTTTCTTGCTTGCCAGATGCACAGTATTAATCGCCTGATAAATCGCCTGACTGAAGATCGAGTACAGCACTTTGCGCAGGTCCGCGTCGGTCTTCTCTGATTGTTCCGTGTCCCAGGCCGAAACAGCCTCAACAAGGGCCTCATTATGTTCGGTTAATTTTTCCGCAAGTACTGTTGCCGAGGTATTGACGGCTATTCGGGCCCCCTCTCTGGCATATTGACTGCTGCCCGCCCCGTCGGAGACCGCCAGGATATGCCATTGTTCAGGATGATCGTTGATCAGCATGAAATCATCGTCCCGGCATTTGCCTTCATGGGCATGAGACCGTCCTCGTTGACTGGCGGCAATCAGTTTCCAGCTGTCGTACCCGTCCTTTTCCTCGGCAGCTTGATCAGGTTTCCAGAATTGTACCTGTTCATCCGAGGGCATGTCTTTCCACAAGGATTTGGGATCATGATTCACGACAAAGTTAAGCTGTCCTAAACCACTGCCGCCGGATTTCATGATATAGGTAACGGTCAGCGTAAATTCTCCGGGGGTAGAGGGTGTCCCTTCCACGGACGCTGTTTCGTTGTTATAGCGGATTCCTGTTGCTTCCAGCCCGTCAATCGTCGTGATTTTAAGTACCTCATCGCTTTCAATCGTTAACGGTTCGGCGTACGGGGTCTTAACCATTGCGTTAGGAAGCCTAAACAGCACGGTCGATGAAGACGGATCTCTTTTCATTGTATTGGCCTGCGGGGATGAATGATGGTCATCGATAGCTGGATCAGGCGCAGGGGAAGGCGCTTCCTGCTTCTGATGATCCTGACAATCTTGATCAGCAGGAGCATCCTCCGGGATAGGGGGCGGCTCTGTCAATTCAGGCTGTGATGTAAATATACCGCTGTGATCAGCAAGCAGGATAGGAGCCTCTGTCATGGCCGGATCAGCGATTGCATCATCAAGATCATCAGGAGGCTCAGAGGCTTCTTCAAGCGTATCGGCATGAGCATGACCTGTGGTGGTGTCACATGCAGGTGCTATAGACTCTATAGACTCCTCATCCTCAACAGGCTCAGGAAATTTTTCTTCTTTCTGCTCCGGTGATGTCTGTTTTTGAGCATCATCCGTATCTGTGTCTCTGGAAGACACCTCGACAGTATTCTGCTCTTCGTTGACAGTATCCTGGAAATCTGCCAGTATCGCCGCATCTTTTTTCCGTTTCTGATCCGCCGCAGAGAGAACATCATCCTTCGGTATATTCTGTCCTTTTTTCCACGTATGCCAATGCTGAATAAGTTCATCTGAGAAAGAATGGAGCGTCTCAATAACGGCAGCACTTTTCAGGAACTGCTCAAGTTCTTCCTCTGTCGGTATTTGCTCGTTCAGAATATCTCGGCAGGCGGCCCGTAACGCGGTCCGTAACGCGATGTGCTCTTTCATCCTAAAGACCTCACAATGTCAAATCGTTCATTCGTTTCCATCGGCACCATGGTCAGCTGCTGTTTGCACCAAGGGCATGACGCTGTTGTCGAGGTACCATCAACACAGAACAACCTGCCGCAGGCACAGAGGCCCAAGGCGGAAACATTGCCGCAATGCGGACAGCTCGCCTGCCCGATCAGTCCTTGAAAATCCACCTGGGACTCGACCTCATTCACAGCGATCGACCAGTCAAAATATGTCTCGTCAATAGGATAACAGCCTGTCATCCGATAACAGTACTGACTTTCTCCGGTAGCGGGCATTTCAGAACGGCCTTCTGGAAAAACAGACGATGCAAGCAGAATCCGCTCATATTTTAACAGATAAGGCGTCTGCCGTTGCTGACATCGACCAACAAAAATCGCGAAATCTTCATCCGAACCAGGATGATCCTCGGCAGGTGCCAGCACGTTTTCCGCTTTTTCCAAGGAAATGGGCAAATCCTCTTTACCGTGCTGCTGCACCCGGATGCTCTGCGACCGTACCGACATGGTCATCCATTCAATAAAACGATAAAAATCCGCTGAATCTTCTCCGTTATAGCTCAGGACATGATCAGCAAACTGCGACAAGACTCCGGTGGCAGCATGTTCTCCCAGCCCGACAGCGATCAGCTGCGCACGCTTGGCATATTGCTGTTGCCACCTTTGAACAGCCTGACGGCAATCATCTGTGGGCTTGCCGTCGGTCATCAGATACACCAAAGGTTTCCAGTCCCCTTTACGTTCCGGGGTGGTCGGCTGAACCTGCGTATCTATTGCATCCATGAGGTGCATCAAGGCATCGCCCAAGGCAGTGCCCGAACCCAGCGGCAGTCTTGGCGGGTAGAAGGCAGGCAGATCCAGCAGGGGAACCAAGGTCTGAACTTTTCCGGCAAAGGCTATGACAGAAAGGAAAACCGTTTCCAAAGCGTTGGGGTCCTGCCGCAGCTTCCTGATAAGTAGCTCAAGCCCCTGCTCAAGATGCTGCAACGGCTCGCCTGCCATGGAGTCGGAAACATCAAGCACGAGAAAAATAGGTAAACGACGCATTGTATCCTCCGGCAACGATGTGAAATGTACAATTTCGAGAAAAGATCAAGGGGAGATCGCTTGCTCACATTAAAGGACAATCTGTATTTCAGCCGGAGGCGGCGGTAGAATATCTGTGGAACCGGCCCCAATACTGGAACTCCGCATCTCCACACTGGCTGAAACCCATTTAAAGAAACTCGCAAAGGCGGCACTGTCCGTGGTATCAAGGCTGACAATCGTGTCGGTCAGCTTGCGCAACTGCTCCACCTTTGCCTTGGGACCGGCTGCGCAGGCGATAATTTTACCGAAATGACTTTTTTTAATCTGCGGAACAATTTCATCATACCGAGCCACGTCCGAAGGGCTGCCGTCGGTCATGAGAAACAGCATGGGCCGCCAGTCCCCTTTACGCTCGTTGGTGCTGTGGATAATATCCCCTTTTACCCGCTTGAGCACCAAGGCCAGGGCCTCGCCGGTATAGGTTGGGCCTGATCTGGGGCAGGTAATTTCCGTAACCTGAACCTGCGACAGCGGCGTCAGAGGAAAAACCTCTTTCACCTCAAGATCAAAAGTGATAATGGAGAGATAGACCGAGTCTAGGGCGTGCGGATCCTGCCGCAGCGCAGTCAGCATTGCCTGCACGCCGACATTGACGGACTGAATCGCTTCACCGTACATGGAACCTGACGTGTCAATAGCAATATAAATCGGTAATCTTCTGGACATGCTTTTTCCTCTGATTATGGACGGTCGGATAGGTTGTATCAGGTCAGTCTGGAGCCTAACATTGCCAGACGCTTATACACTTCTTCAGTCGGCGCGATCCATACTACACCGGGTCCCGTGAACGTTTGCAACAGGCCCTCACCGCTGGTTGCAGATTGAAGCAAACTTTTCCCTGATTTTTCAGCACGAAACTCGACACCGGAAGTCCTAGCAAAGGCGAAACTGCCATCAACGGATAATTTTTCTCCCGAAGCCAGCTCGTACATGAGCAGTTCATCGGTCGGCACGGGCGAAGCCAGAACGACAACCCCGGAGCCTTTTACCTGCGTCTGAAAAAGGCCCTCACCGCCGAACAAAGCACTGGAAACGTTGCCCTGCATTTTGGCACTGACATCCAATCCGGCTGAGGCGCAGTAAAACGCACCCTTATCCACAATTAGCGCATCATCATCAATGTTAAACAGGGAATAATGGCCGAAGGTGGGCTCTAAATAAATTTCCCCGGTTCCTTTGATACGCGACTGAAACAGGGTTTCGCCGGTAGTAAATTTACGCATAAGCCCTTTGCTCAGGCCCTGAGAGTTGGATTCCAGCTGAAAATATCCTTTCATGAAATATAACGCACCCGGCTCGATCAGGATTTCGCTTTTCTCCAAGGTGATACGTATCATCTTCAGATGTACTTCAGCCTGTTTGGCAAAGAATACTTTTTCAGCGACATATAAATCATCAGATCCTTTCAGGTGCTTGTATTGCACAACTTCAAATTTTGCACCGGGGACTTGCTCGGTCTCTATCACCTCCAACAAATCCATATTCATGTCGCAGCTCCTTTAGTTGATTCGCAAAATTTCTTTTATGGTTTTTTGTATTTTTTCATTCGCCACGTTGCAACCAGTATCTCTCCTGACAATAAGGCGTACTTTGTTAATCACTTCTTCGGAGATAATGGCGTTGATAATATTTTCAGGCCGCAGAGCATTTATTTCGTCCCGTAATTTTGCCAGCATTCTTTTTTTGCTTATGCCGTATCTGGATATCAAAATGAGTTTTTCAAAATCCTCTTGCCCTGAATTACGGGTTAAATCTATTGAGAAAACAAGGTTCGCCTCAACTTTTTCTTGCGTCGAGATATAATAAAGCTGCCATGTTTTTAAATTGGTCAACAAAGCCCACTTTATTCCTGAGTATGCCCCATACGATGTAGCCTGAAATATTTGCTTGTCCTGAAGACGCATACCTGCCTTTTTCGCCTCAACCACGAGCATATCTTCATTATCAACAGACAGTATATAGTCAGCTCTTCTTCCTTGTATCTTTTGTTCGGCTTTAATTTCATCGAGTTCATAACCGAATGCGTCCATGAACATCTTATCTAAAATCATCCGAGTATTACTTTCGTTGATTTTTTGTTCAACAGCGGAATTGATCTGAGGGAGAAATGCATCAATACTTTTTTGCAGAGAATGTGCTTGTTGGGATAAAATTTGCTGTATTGAACGTTTACCCTGTTGTGTCTTTTTTTCATCAGAAATTTGACTGTCTTCTTCTGAAGTTCCTTCAATACTGACCCCAAATCTGGAAGCTAACAGATCTAATCCGCCATTAAATCCCTGTCCAATCGCACCAAAGCTCCATGCACCTTTGTTCCGATAAATCCCTCCTAATATTAACGTTATATCCTGTTTTATTTCTTTTACATCATAGCGAACAAGTTCTTTTCCCTTAAAATCTTTTTCAAAAATTTTAAACGAAATTTGATCCACCATGCTGAAATTCTGTTGCCGTTCAACTGCCTGGTACATATTGATAACAAAAGAAATTTTTGAGACTTCCTCTGGAATTTTTTCCAGCAAAATATGAAATTCGCTGTCCTTATTGGATTTATTCGGCGAACAATCCAACGTTATCGAATTATCACAGGCTATCGGCTGATTATAAAATATAAAATCTTTATCACTTCTGACTTGTCCTTTTTTGTTTAATAAAAAGGAGCTGGTATCTATATCAAGATCGCTGTTACTTTTCGTCCGCCAGCTTATTCTAATGACTATCGTATCTGTTGTGTTGTTGATAAGGCAGTTGCCGCCTGACTCAAGTTTATTCACCATCTTTTCCTCTAACTTCCACGTATTGCCCGAGCGTACTGTCCATATCAGGTAACGATATTAATTTCCGGCGGAGGCGGCGGTAATTCATCCAGCTGAGACACATCTTTTTTACTGAGATCAATTTTCTGACTGCTAGAGCTGATGCTGGCGGAAATCCATTGAAAGAATTTTTTAATAGTGTTGGAATCAGCCGTATCCAACTGGACAACAACCTCAGATATCTCTTTTAATACGCTGACATCAGCATTCAAACCGGCTGCACAGGATATTATCATGCCCGGTTTGGCCTTTCTCAGTTTCTCCAGACCAGGCCGCCATTCATCGGTCGGGCTACCGTCGGTCATCAGAAAGATAATAGGTTTCCAGTCACCCCGACGATCAGGCGTGGTTTTGACGACTTCATCGTTAATTTTTTCAGCGGTCAGCGTTAACGCCCTCCCCAAGGAGGTGATACCTTGAGCTCGGATATCAGGAGGCTGAAAACTGACTAAATCCGTCAACGGAACCAGCTGTTCCGCATCCGTGTTAAAGGTGATCACGCTGATAAACGCTGTTTCCAGGGCATACGGGTCCTGACGTAGGGTCGCAACCAGCACCTGAACTCCATTTTTTACCGCTTCAATGGCCTCGCCATGCATTGACCCTGAGTTATCCAGCACAAGGTACACAGGAAGTCGTCTCATTGAACATTCTCCTTAAAAAGCATTATATTATACAGGAAGAACTATCCGTGTCCGGGTATTCGGGATACCGCAACAAAAAACACCGCCGACTCACGCCAACGGTGTTTCACCTTAATCGGGCATCCTGAATTATTGCACAATGGTTTTATTCAGCATTTAGGCCATAGGTGGAGCAGGCCGCACCAAGCCCGCCTGCGTACCCCTGCCCGACAGCGGTAAATCTCCACTCTCCGCCTTTTTTATATACCTCACCGAAAACCATAGCTGTTTCCATAGAATAATCTTCAGTGAGATCAAAGCGAACAATTTCCTGATTATTTTCATCATTTACAACGCAGATAAAGGCGTTGCTCACCTGGCCGAAATTCTGAGCGCGAAGATCAGCCTCATGAATTGTACAGACAACCGCTATCCTCGTCACATCCGGGGCATTGCGCTCCAGTGCATCGAAATCAACCTTGATAATCTCATCAGCCCCGTCACCGCCGCCGGTCAGGTTGTCACCCATGTGCTCGACAGCACCGTTCGCCCCTTTGAGATTATTATAAAAAATAAAATCATAATCACCGCGAGCCCTACCCGCATCATTCAACAAAAAAGCTGACGCATCCAGGTCAAACTCAGCTCCGTCCGTTGCCCGCTCATCCCATCCCAAGCCGATAAAAATCTTCGACAGTCCAGGAGCTTCTTTTGATAAGGATATTCTTCCGCCTTTTTCCAGTGAAATGCCCATTCTTTTCGACCTCCTCAATTCTTCGTGAGAAATAATTCTTCTTGCTTCAACGTACCCCTAATATCATGATCAAAAAATCATGTTATTATAATGAAGGTGTAATGATCGGCAACAATTTATCAAAAGTTCTTCCTGCTCCCCATTCTCCAAGTGCCTTGAACTTCCATTCATTGTTATGGCGATAAAGCTTTGCTATAACGAGCCCTGTATGCCCTCCCCCCTGCACGCTGAGATCATATTTCGCAATAATATTTTGCGTTTTATTATCTTTTAAGACACAAAACGCATTGGGAATACCGTCAAAAGAATCACTGGTGAAGCTGTTCACTGTAAAAACAAGCGAAAGGATATTGCTCGGAACAGCGTTCAGCTGAACAACAATTTCCTCATTTGGAGTTCCCTCTTTTCCTCCTCCTGTCCGGTCGTCACCAGTGTGCTTTATCGAACCGTCCTTACTTTTAAGCTGCTGAAACCAAACAGCGTCCTTCAAGTTCTTTTGTTCGTCAAACATAAGACAAGAGGCATCCAGATCAACATCCACCAGTTTGGTGCGACCCAAAAATCCTTTTGTTTTTTGCTGGCCCCAGCCGAGTCCGAGGACAGCATCCGTTAAACCAGGGGCCTCTTTTGCGAGAGAAATATTGGCACCTTTTGTCAGTTTGATAGCCATAGCAGCACTCCTGAAAAAATTTAATTGAATCGTATTTAATAACAACATACTGTCTACTTATTGAAATAATCCTTGTCAAGGGTTATGTCTTGTTTATTCAATTTTACGGACTATAACGGATTCTGTTGATACAGCTACTGAATATGTGTTTTCAGAATTACCTGAGCTGAATTCCATAAAAGTCTCTTGCAATCATAACAGATTGCTTTATATGTAAAACAAGCAGGATCCTTTATAAGCACTCATTCCCCTTACCGGATCAACAGTACCTCTTTCGGAAAAAGGAGAAACACTGTACAGTAGTAGAAGCATTCCCAAAAAATCGGAGATGAACATCGTACAAAAGTACAGCAAGTCTGTGCAGAACAGAAAAAAAACAACATCACCACCGACCCCCAAATCCTCCCTGAAACAGAACAAAAATTCTTAACTGCGGCACCCATTATGTTGAATCTTTTTTCAGCTGAAATAGCTCTGGAAAATAATTTTTCCAATGAACAAATACACACCGTCAGCCATGCGCTCCATAAAGAGGGACAAGCGCAGGAAATCATCTACCATACTGAAAACCAAGAGTCTTTTCGATATGTAATAATCACCAAAGTGGCCACAGACACAAACAATGGCCAAATTCAGGCAACAACGTCTATAGATAAATTTAAGCTTCAGAAAGACGAATTCCTGGAGTTTGTTCAGGACACGCTAGACGATGGACTTGTACGAGAAAAGCAATACACCATTCCTCTCAAAGAGGACCATAACCACCAGGCTTGCCTGGAGTGCCTTCATCCCGTTGCCACCAAACACCTCAGCTGCATCAACAAGGTAGAAGAAGTCATCTCCATCCCGAGCCCCCAGAGACCCCAAAACGTTGTTAAAGAAAGCAACAGCCGCACAACTTGTCTCCTTTTTACCCTTCTCGTCGTCCTGATCGGAGGTAGCCTCTATGGGCTCCGTCCTCTCTTTAGCAACAAACATTCTGCCGACTTGACGCTTCTCTTTAATACAGTGGATGTCCAAGTCTGGCTCGGAGCAAAAGAATACCCTACCAAAGGCAATCGGGTTGACCTCTCCTTGCCTCTGGGACGCTACCGCTTACTGGCGAAAAAACCGGGATTCAAGCCTGTCCGTCAGGATATCTTTCTCACTGCGGATGAGGAGATAGGCATCCGGCTTGAAGAGTTCTATACCCTGGCCGTGTATGCAGACATGGAGGGAAGCAAAGTCATGCTTGACGGGAATATCGTGGGAACAGCAGGAAGCACCGCTCCATTGGAGTTCTCTCTCGTAAAGGGGGAATATGACCTGATTCTGACTCATCCCGCTGTCTCAACACCTTTCCAGAAAAAAATCCTGCTCAATGGGGATCAAATCATCAGAGCCGAACTCCCGCACCCCCAACTCACCATCCGCACCAATATTGACGATGCGCTAATTAAGATCGCGGAAAAAGAATATCAAGCCAAAGGGAAGGAGCTTAAACTGAAGTTGCCTGCTGGCTCTTACCAGCTCATTGCCCGTAAACCAAGCTATATTCCTGTGGAAAAAGAAGTTGTTATTAAGGATGAGGACCAGCTCCTGCCCATAACTCTGGAAATGATCCATTATCAATTATCCATTATTCCCAACGTGGCAAACAGCTCCATCTCGGTGATCTGTACAAACGGACAAAAATATTTCGGCACTGCATCGCCAAAAAAACCATTCCAGATTGACACCTCTGCTGAATCATGCAAGGTCCTTGCCGAGAACCAAGGCTATCGGCATGTCGGCCAGGAGGTCTCTCTGGCAGCGGATGTGGTGCTTCCCATCACTTTAGAAAAGCTATTTATTGTTACAATCTCTACAAACATGGACCTCAGTACAGTCCTGTTGAACGGCAAGGAGGTCGGAAAGGCAGGAACAAAAACACCTGCTGTCCTCTCTCTGCCGAGTGGCAAGTACTCCATCACGGTCTCCAACCCGCAGGCCACTGCCCCTGTTCAGCAAAAACTTCTCCTCAGAAAGGATAAAAGGCTGCGCATCGACCTACCGCTTCCACAGTTAACCATCAAAGTTAATCAGAAAGGCACAACACTCCTTATCGACCAAAAAAAACACCGGGTCTCGGGCAAGCAGCTCAGACTTGGGTTGCCGCTGGGCAGCCATCATGTTACTGCACAAAAAAAAGGGTATATCACTATTCAACGGGAGGTTCTGGTGCGAGACGGGGCGCAAACCTTTTTTGAGCTGATACCGTCGGTTTCCTCTCTTTCTATTAGATCAAATATTGACAAGACCGCCATATATGTTAAGTGCAAGGATGGAAAAAAATACTCCGGCATTGCGTCACCGGAAACACCCTTTCATTTTGAAAAAATCGCCGGGACATGTACAATATCCGCAAGCCGAGAGGGATATAAGCACTTAACGAAAACCGTGACTCTTCCCGATGAAAAAGATATTTCCGTTCAGTTGATTGCCAAAGAAAAAGAAAAAATTCTGGAGCCGAGAAAAAGAAAACAACGAGTAAAAGGGGGAAAGACGGTATCTGAGACGAAAACGGAAGAAAAATTTGCTCAGCCTACCTCCGCAACGCCTCCGGTTAAGCCTGCTCTGAAATCCAAAACAACAACGGAACCGAAACAGGATTCACCTCCAATAAAGGCTGAGAAACAAGATTGTCAAAATGAACTCAGCGTCGGGATGCCCGAATTATGTGATTGAACAATCTGCTCTGCTTCTTTCAGACCATGCATTTACAAAGTTACAATGATTTAAGGAGAAACCTCATGTTGTCCACAGGAAAGACCACTTTCTTCACCCTGTTCCTTATTCTTGCTGTCGCACTTTCGGCCTGCGCACCGAAAACAGGACCGAGCAATCAACATCGAGGCCAAAATGAACCGACTACATTAAAAAAGGGCATCCCGGTCCTGGGACGCCGTATTCTGAACAGCATACCGGAAAAAAACGCTGTTGTGCTTATGGAGCCCTTCAAAGAAGCCACCCTTTACGATGAGATCAAGGCCAGCGTAGAAATAGAAAGACTGCTCTTAGAACTCGGTAGCAGAAAAAAACACTCTGGAATCCGTTTAATAAGTACTGCTGATGCCTCTGATAGAGAGCTAGAAAAGGCAGATTATATTCTGAAAGGCGTTATCAGCTATTCACCCCTTCCAGAGAAACCGACCCAAAAATATTATCGCATTCTGGCCTCCTTGGCTGACCGAAAAACAGGGGAATTAACTGCCCGTGAGTCGGTTTGGGTGTACTCGGTACCTTATGGAAAGCTGGAGCTCCCTGTCATAACAGCAGATCCAACAGCTAAGCGTAAGGTTAATGAAATCATCAACAAGCAAAAAATCTCTGTAAGAGATATCAAAACCGATGCTCGAATCGCTAAGGCAAAGGCCGCGTATCGAAACGGAGAATATCCAAAGGTTCGCCAGATTCTTGAGCAGCTCATCAAGTCCTCCAGCAAGGGGGCCTTGGATGCCTATCGTATGCTGTACTTAGCCTCTCTGAGGATGAATGATTTTTCCGCAGCGGAAACCGCCTTCTTCAACATGATCAAGATCGGTTTTAAAAACACCCATAAAATGCCCTTGCTCTTTCTCTTTGGATCAAACAGCACCGAGTTTACCCTGAACCGTACCCAAGAGTACGATATCTGGATCAGACAATTAATTACCTACCTGCAAGAGAACGAAAAAAAATGCATGCATATCACCGGCCATACAAGCAAGCAGGGAGAATTCCAATACAACATGAAGCTGTCCAGTGATCGTGCTGCCTATATCAAAAATCGGCTGGTCCGGGAATCAGCAACTCCAGAACTCGGGGAGCGAATTACAGTGGAAGGAAAAGGGGAAACAGCCACCAAAGATGGCAGCGAACCGGACAGCGATCAAAATATGATTGATCGACGTGTTGAATTCGAGATGTTTGACTGCTCGCGCTGACATCCTGAGCGAAAAAAAACATCTCCTGAAATTCCGGGCTGAAACTAATATTGAAACAAGGTATAGTGTACATAATAAAGAGGAGCTGATACTCCTGTAAAGTAGGAGTATTGGTCGAAAAACAGTGAGAAAGGGCCGCAGGCAAGTGAAAAATCATGGCAAAAAAAGTGAAGAATGATGCAAGAGCCTTTTGATCTCAAAGGTTCATCCTTTACAATTCTTATGCTTTCCCTCCGGGAGAGCAATATAGAAACAATAGCGACACGGCTGGCGAAAAAAGTTCGTCAGGCACCTTCATTTTTTCGCAATGCACCGGTTGTTCTTGATTTTGGGCATCTCCCTGAGCCTGACCAAATTGATATCAGCAAACTGTTGGATCTGGTGCGTGAACGAGAATTTATTCCAGTCGGCATAACCAATTGCACAGAAGACCAGCAGAAGCAGGCCGAAACAATAGATCTGGCCGTACTGACCACGCGCGGCAGCGGAAGAGTGCAGGAGGAAAAGCCAGAGGCGAAAC
This sequence comes from Candidatus Electrothrix aarhusensis, assembly GCA_004028505.1. Taxonomy (GTDB): domain Bacteria; phylum Desulfobacterota; class Desulfobulbia; order Desulfobulbales; family Desulfobulbaceae; genus Electrothrix; species Electrothrix aarhusensis. The sequence goes on along the minus strand of MTKO01000073.1, from coordinate 7,428 downwards.
AAGAAGAAAAACGACCTGATACAGATACTATCAAGCCGGAACCGGAACCAATTGTACACACATCCCCAGCTGCCACTGTCATCACCGAGCCCATACGCTCTGGTCAACGGATCGTCGTGGAGCAGGGGGATCTTATTGTGCTCGCCTCAGTGGGCTCTGGGGCTGAGGTAACAGCAGCCGGAAATATCCACGTCTACGGAGCCCTGCGTGGACGGGCCTTTGCCGGGAACACTGGCAATTCCCAGGCCCGAATATTTTGCCAACAGCTGGAAGCAGAACTTGTCGCTGTGGCCGGGATCTATCTGGTTAATGAAAAATTTCCTGATAGCCTCCGCTCTCAACCCGTGCATATCCAGTTACAAACAAAAAGAATACGCATTACCCCATTATAAAAAAATGAACGCCCCGTCGCCAAAAGATGGGGCACCAAATCATAATTAAAAAAACAAAATATCAAAAAAAACTACCTGACATCCAGGAGGACATATAGTTGACCAGAATAATAGTAGTTACCTCCGGTAAAGGAGGCGTAGGTAAAACAACAACCAGTGCGGCCTTTGCAACGGGATTAGCCTTACAGGGATATAAGACAGCGGTCATAGATTTTGATGTCGGCTTGCGCAACCTTGATCTGATTATGGGTTGTGAACGCAGAGTTGTCTATGATTTTGTCAATGTGATCACCAAAGAGGCAAGTCTGAATCAAGCCCTCATCCGGGACAAGCGCATAGAAAACCTCTATATCCTGCCAGCATCTCAGACACGGGATAAAGAAGCTCTCACCATGGAAGGAGTCGAGGCTGTCATAAATGAGCTGAAAGAGACCTTTGACTACATTGTCTGCGACTCACCGGCTGGCATTGAGCACGGTGCCTACATGGCTATGTACTTTGCCGACGAGGCTGTCGTAGTCACGAACCCAGAAATTTCCTCTGTACGCGACTCTGACAGGATTCTCGGCCTCTTGGCTAGCAAGACCAAGAGAGTTGTAGAAAATAAAACCCCGGTAAAAGAGCATCTCCTTTTGACCAGATACGCTCCAGAGCGGGTGAAGAACGGAGAAATGCTCTCTGTGGGTGATATTCAGGAAATCCTCTCTATCCCTCTCCTGGGTGTTATACCGGAATCACAATCGGTCCTTACAGCATCAAATCAGGGCATTCCTGTTATTATGAATAAAAATAGCAGAGCAGGCCTTGCCTACAGCGACTGTATCGGTCGTTTTCTCGGAGAAGAGATTGAATTCCGCTTTATTGACGCTAAAAAGGGCGGAATTTTCGGTAAATTTTTCGGGGGAAGATAAATGGGATTATTTGATTATTTCCATGCGAACCGTAAGTCAGCCGATGTGGCCAAGGAACGCCTGAGTATTCTCATCGCCCGCGATCATTTCCATAGGCACCAGCCCTCTTTTTTACCGGCTCTACAGAATGAACTCCTTGAAGTTATAAAGAAATATGTTGACATCGACCAGGATGATGTCACGGTCTCTCTGGATAGAGAAGAGGATTGCGAAATCCTGGAACTGAATATTGCACTGCCGGAGAAAAGACACAACAAGGAAGCATAGTGTGCTCCCTCCCGCGCTATGAAAAAAAATGGCATAACGTCAACCAACCAAAAGGAAATACTCATGAAAGTACTACAAATTGTTACCGTTTTTTTATCTTTTTCCCTGCTCTCATCCTGTATGATGGCCAATAAGGGGCAAATGGGCGCTGCAGGTGGTGCCGCAGGTGGTGCAATTATCGGGCAAGCAATCGGAAACGATACCGGATCCACACTGCTCGGTGCAGCTATCGGCGGAATGCTCGGGTATGTTCTCGGTAATGAAATGGATAAATACGACCGACAGATGCTCAATAGTGCCTACGAGTCCACACCATCAGGTCAAACATCGACCTGGGTCAATCCTGATCATGGCAACAAGTATCAGGTTACTCCTCAGCAAGCCTATACAGGACCACAGAATCAGCAATGCCGGAAGGCAGAGATTCTTGCTGTTATCGATGGCCGGACAGAAACAACCTACACAACAGCCTGTCGCGATATAAATGGTCAGTGGAAGCTTCAGTAGAAAGCTTCTCAGTAACCAAACATTTTTGCCCCCACAGTCCACTGTGCAGAATACTCTCTTTTATCAACACGACCTCAACAACAGAAAGACAAGAAGACATATCGTTGTTCTCCTTGTTCTCTTCTTTCTTGCATCCTGCGCACCTGTCCAGACAGGAAAAAAGAATCAGGCTCATGGCAAGAAAAAAAACAAAGCAGCCAGTACCCGGGCTGTCGGGCATGATATCGAGGCCTCCTTACGCGGAGAAGTAAAGAACAGCGCACTTACTCTCCTTGTGAACCAGGAGATGGATAGGTATGACCGTGAGCAACTCAACCACGTCTTTGAACGCGGGCTGTCCGGTCAGACGTCATCCTGGACCAATCCGGACAAGGGCAACCAATACCGCCTCTCCCCCCTGCCCGCTTTCCAGACCATTGGCAAGAGTGTCTGTAGGAAGGCAAAAATAGAGGCATTGATCAACGGCAACGATCAATTTGAAACAATCAATAGCAAAGCATGCCGTGCCAATAACGGGCAATGGCGGATCAGTCAGGAGAAATAAGGATGCATTCTGGCACGTTTTCAGTCAGCACCACGGCGTATATGCAATTTGTGGATATCACCTCTCAGGCCCAGCAAGCAGTGAGCGAATCCGCCGTTGTTGACGGTATCTTTTTCCTGTTTAATCCCCATACAACATCCGGGTTGACCATCAACGAGGGTTGTGACCCGGATGTGCAACATGACCTGCTCGGAGTGTTCCAAGCAATTATTCCAAGTTCCTACCCCTATCGCCACGCTGAGGGAAATTCACCCTCCCACATGATGGCGACATTAACAGGCAGCTCCCTGACTGTCATTATTGCCGATGGCAAGCTCCAGTTAGGTACTTGGCAGCGCATCTTTTTCTGCGAATATGACGGCCCAAGAAGCCGTAAAGTAAACTGGAAGGTAATAGTCGGATGAAGGAAGAAAAAAAAATTCCCTTTGAGCAGATCTGTTTTGGCCTTGACCGGAAACTAGACGAGCAATCGCTTGCTCTTTTTCTCCGCCTATTCGCCCAGGATAAGCTTCTGGACGCCTTGATTCCTCGTCTGGGGGAAGATGAAATTACGGATCTAGTCCAACAACTGACCGAGCTGCTCCATAAGCACTTGGCAGAAAAAGAATACCATGAACTTTTTCTCGGAGACGAGGATCATTCGCATTGAGATCTTGACAAACATGCAAAGGAAGAGCAAAAAGAAAATCGCAGAATACGTCGTATGTAGCGGATACTGAACCCAGAAGATTTGCAAAAAAGGACACCTCTATGAAAAATAATATGTTAACAAGGCCGATCATTCAGTCGGTGCTTACACTTGCGCTCCCCAGTCTGCTGCTTTACCTGATCGTTGGCAATCCTGAAGCAACAATATGGAGTTCCTTCGGGATCATCGTTATGGGGGTACTCCAAACCATACAATGGATTATCGCCATGACACTGGCTCTCCTTGTCTGCCTAGCCTTTCTTTTTGCGATCTTTTTCGGAGCAGTGGCCTTATTTGACCGAAATACTTCCGCCAAGATGTACGGTAATCTCAAAATGCTCCTGCTCAGCGGGTTCCCTCTATCCACAGGGCAATGCTGCAGCAGTACTTGCGCACAGTCGGCTCAGAAAGAGCAAAATTTTTAATGATGCCCAGAAAAAGAAGATCTTCTCATCACTTCTTTTCCTGATACTCTCTCTTCAATAGAGATTAAGAGAGATAGAGAATTATTTACCGCATAAACATGCCACCCTGACGTAGCATGTCTTAGAAGTTTAAAGGAAATTACAGGGTACGCCGCAAGTTGCGGGGTATCGAAGCCGGAAGCTCCGCAAGAAAAAAGGAAGGGCCTATGAAGAAAAATATGTTATCAAAACCAATAATTTACTCAACACTCGTCCTCGTACTCTTCAGCCTAGTGCTTTATCAGATCACTGGCAATCCCGAAGCAACGATATGGAGCTCATTAGGGGTAATCATCATGGGGATACTCCGAACCATACAATGGATTATCGCCATGACACTGGCTCTCCTTGCCTGTCTGGCCTTCCTCTTTGCGATCTTTTTTGGAGCAGTGGCCCTGTTTGACAAAAAAACTTCTGCCAAGATGTACGGTAATCTCAAAACACTCCTCTTCAGCTGGTTCCCCTCGTTCACGGGGCAATGCTGCTGCAGCACTTCCCCTCAGTCGTTCCAGGAAGAGGTGTCAACAGAAGCGGCGACAGAGGTTCTGGCGATGAAACAGGAGTGTGAAGCAATGAATACCGAAATAAACAACGTCCGGGAACATCTTCATACCACCCGGCAAGTCCTAACCGATAAAATCGACCAGCTCGGTTCACGGATAGAAAACCTGGAAGCAATGACCACTGACATGGCCAGCAAACAACAACTGGACGATACGAGCCATCAAGTACAGGACGCTGTGGATTCACTGAGTGGTATTCAGAATGCTGTTTCTGCTCTGCAAAACTCTGTTGAGCAAACCGAGGGCAAGCAGCAGGAAATCTCTCCGGATAAAATCCTCGGGGATCTTCCGCAACGAGTTCAAACCTTGGAAGAACAGCAGAATGCGGTGGAAGCGCCTGAACCTGTTGATATCAGCCCGATCAAGGATGATATCAATGCCATGCAATCTGAGCTTGCCCAAGTCAAGGAAAAGGCAGATAAGGCCCTCTTGGCTGCAATAAAAAATACTGCTGCCCCGGCGGCTTCCCAAGCTGTTCAGGCTCTTCAGGAAGAAGCTCCAGAAAGCACACCCGAGCCTGCTTCAACTCTTCAGTCAGCACCTCAGTCAGTGCCGACTCCTGCTGTTTCTGAGGAAGAAAAGGGAGAACACCGTATCTTCAGTTATTTTGACGAGCCCGCGGACAAGGAGAAACTCGCTGAGCTGGTGGCATCGACTCTGGGTAAGGATATGAGCTATAAGCATGTTCTGAACTTTCTTGTGAAAGAATTCGGTCCGATTAAGGGCAAGATTATCAGCTCCCATCCTTCACTGAGCAAGGATTATATCCGTCAATGCCGTAAAAACCACTAGCATGCGATAGCATCGAGCTCTCTGCAATAACGTTTTCTCATGCTTTATCCATGTTCTGGCTCCTCGCCCTTTTTTTCTCCAAGGACGAGGACCCAAACCGCCCTCCTCGTCCGGGTACCGCAACCGTAGACCCCTTTTTTTACACCTGCCGGACATCTCAGGCGATTACCTGCTACGATAATGAAAAAGAATTATATACTTATCTCAATACCAGCTCTTATCCTGCTTATCTTGCTGGGCTGGTATTTTTCTGACAAACAGGTCATTAAACGTCAACTCAATGAACTCACATGGAATCTTAATAAGGAGAAAAGTGAGCCCACGCTGGAAAATGGGCTCAAGATGCGTGAAATCAAACAGATGCTGGCTCCGGATGTTCGAGCCATTGTTTCTGAGCGCAACTACAGAGAAACCCTGGCCCACGACATGCTCATCCGCTACCTGATGTACTATCGCGACAAGTACGAGACGCTGACGGTCAGCTTTGAGGATCTTCTGATTGAGCTGCCAGCAAAGGGTGAAGCCACTGCCTCGGCAACCGTGCTTGTGCAAAGAAAAAAACAGCAAAATGATCTGGAAGAGCTCAGAGAACCTGTGGAGCTTCTCTTGAGGAAGAAGGACAAGGAGCAAAAAGGGGGAAGAGACTGGCGGTTGGTTGAGGCCAAGGTCTCAGCTGCCTTAGTTGAATAGAAGTTGAGTGGGCAGCACAAGAGGAAGAATCGTTACTCTCGGCTCTCACAAGCTGGAAGCAACGATTGAAGGCTGTTTATTTGAGTACCTCTGTACTGCTTGCCGGATCATCCGCACCAGCACCACGACGACCACTTGACGAATGGTCAGGTTGTTGTTGCGGATACGCAGCCCGAGAAGGCACAAACCCACCCTGCTTGGCTGCGGCCTCCTGCTGAACAGAGGCCTTGCGAGGTTTTAAATCCTTTCTGATCTCGGCATCCTGAATAAAAATACGGATGATATCCGCCCCCTGCTCAAGATAGGGCCTAGCCATAGAATCACGAAAAGAATGCTTTGGCGGTGAGAGGGTGGCTGTTAAAAACATAATAACAAGCACAGCAAGAACAGCAGCCTTGGCCAGGGCAAGGGGCACACCAAGAAACAAACGATTGCCCCAGCCCACAGCCTTGACCTGGACAACCTTGCGTATCAACTTCCCGATCAGCTTGACAAGCAGAGTCGAGACAATGAGCAGGAAAATGAAGCCGCCCCCGAAAACGATCTTGGGACTTTCCGTGAACTGACCGACATGGGGCATAAGATCACCTGCATACCGGCAGGATGCCGCATAACTGCCGACTAGGGCGATAACAAAGGGCAGCTGTCTGAAAAACCCGGCCCAGAGTCCATGTACGACGAACAGGATCAGGACAGCAAGAAGGGTATAGTCAAAAAGGGTGATACTGGCGAGGTCCATAACGGGTAATCTCCAAAACGAGTTGAGCAAAAGAAACCTCTCTGGAAAGTAGATCTTTTTAAGCGGTTCTTTCTCTTGCAGATTCTGCTATTATACAACTCTCTTATTATTTGACAAGTACCACTCATCTCTGCATTAACCTATGAACATCCTTTCATTTTTTCCCGCCCAATATACGTATAGTAATAATGTGTTTGTTCGCCTCCGTCAGGAAAGACAACAAACGCTCAGCCTTGTTGACCTTGATCAAATTGAACAGGCCTTACAATGGGATGAAGCCCGTCTCCTGCAACAGGTTTTATCCGCAGCTGAGCAGTGCTATTTTCAACGCTTCAAGTATATCAAACGGAAAAAAGAATGGTTGGGCGGACGGATTGCCGCAAAAGCAGCTATACTGACATTTCTCCATGCTGCTGATCAGGATCTGCGCGGTATAACCATTCTGCCTAATAAGCACGGGCGTCCCATTGCTGAGAATCTTCCCAGCCTCTGCTCCTCAAGAAGCGGACCAACCATCTCGCTTTCCCATAGTGATGGTTTTGCAGTGGCCTTGGCACGAGAAGGATCAAGCTGTGGGATTGATTTGCAAGAGATCTCCACCAAGCTTGTCGGTTTAACCGCGCATTTTTCCACGGATGCTGAGCTGCAACTGCTTACTCAGCAGGCGGGCAGTGATGAGGATACCCGGCTGACCATGCTCTGGACCGCGAAAGAGGCCTTAAAAAAGGATTTGCTTCATGATCAATCCGTGATTTTTTCCGCTACCGAACTCCAGAAAATCGCCGGAGTTAACGATGGGGTCCGGCGCTTTATCTGCACGGTCAAGGGAGAAACCCAATCGGTTCTGGTCTATCCCCTGCCCCCTATATTC
>MTKO01000072.1 GCA_004028505.1 Candidatus Electrothrix aarhusensis | reverse complement strand
CCCGATCAAGGGCTGCCGCAAGTGTTGTTTCATCCACCTGCCCGTGCCTTCAGTGAGATAGTACAGCAGGGTGAACATAATTTCGCGACCGTTTTCATCCGTCAGCAGCGTCTGCGCCTGAACCAGCAGGTCGGGCAACCGTTCCGCCAGATCTGGGCGAAAAATATACTTGAGCACAAGCAGCAGGGTACGGGCCGCTGTTTCACCGGTGATTTCTTGATCATCACACCGGGCCACGTCGTGCAGTACAGGCGAGAATTCAGGCAGATGCCGCAACACCGTCTGATCCTGTACGCTGAACAGCGACTGGAAATTCAGGGGATACGGCCAGGGCCGTCCGCCGTGATACAGGATCATCGGGTACACGGGCGGTAACATGGAACTCTTCCGATTCTCCGTGCAATGCCGTTCCCAAATCCGCACCATGTAGCGGAGCAACTGAAACAAGGTCAGTCGGTCGGGATAACTTTTGTGTTCAATCAGCAGATAAAGCAGAAGCTTTTCCTGCTCGCCCTTAGCATCACCTTCGGCAAGGTAATCGACGGTAAAGAGAAGATCCGATGCGACGGGTGCAGCTCAGGATCGACAAAGCTATCCTGCACGCGCTCAAGGGTCGCGAGATCAAGATGATCCAGCAGATCTTTCGGCAGGTTGTGCCGGAAATATCCGATTGCCACCTCCGGTCGTCCCAAAGTCTGCCTGACCACGCTGTCATGAGGGTTATCCATTGTACTCATACGGAAAATATAACCGTTTTTGCGGAATTGTGCAACCTGCCCGTACAGGGGGCGTTGTAGCAAAAAAATGGGGTCAGACTCCTATTGTTGTTTTTCCATCTGATCCACTTTCCGGGTAGCTGCCGGAATAACCGGCAGCTCAAAACAACATTCAGAAAAAACCCTCAAGCTCCTGCCAGTTTATTAAACTCATTTCTTTCATCCGCATTACCGACAACCGCGACCAAATCACCGCTTTGAAACGTATAATCCACTTTAGGATTAGAATAAAATTCTTTCCCGTGGATAATCCCCACAATTGACACTCCCGTCTTAGAACGAACAGCTGCTTCCCCGATGTTTTTATGAGCAAGAAGGCTTTCAGAAGAAATAGTCACCCATGAAATTTCCAGCATATTCTTTATATTGCCAAGTTTTGCCAAAAGATCATGCCCATCCTGGGCCTGATGAATTGGCGAATATAAGTTTTGCCGTACATCATCAGTATATTGCTGAATAACATTCACAGGGACATCCAGGTGCAAAAGTGCCTGCCGTGCAATTTCTAAACCCGCTTCCATTTCAGGCAACACAGCCATATATATTCCACTTTCATATAATGCCCGGGTTTGCTCAATACCATCCGCCCTGGCGATGATGTGGAGTTCAGGATTATGCCGAAGTGATTGCTTGACAATGGATTGCGAGGTCGTGACCTCGGGAGTGGTAATGAGCAAAAGTTTGGCTGCATCCACCTTGGCAAGCTCAAGAACTGTTGAGTGGCTTATGTCTCCATAAATGACCGGATATTTTGCTGCCTTACATTCAAGCATTCGCTGATGGTTCATCTCAATGATGACAAAAGGAATACTGAGTTCCATCAGTACCTGAGCGGTGTGTTGCCCTACCCTCCCACCTCCGGCAATGACGATATGGTTCTTAAAGCCGGAATCAGGAAGGTTTTCTGTTTGCAGCGGTTCATGCTTAAACCGGCTTTTTTTGAGTTTGTAGAGAGGGGCTGCCAGAGCCGAAGCAAAAGGGGTCAGCACCATGCTCAAGACTGACACGGCAAGCACGAGAGAATACATATCCTGGTTAATGGATTTTGTTTCAAGCCCTAATCGTGCAAGCACAAAGGAAAATTCACCCACCTGAAACAAGCCGAATCCAATGGCAAGGGGAACAATATTGCCATAGCGGAACAGTTTGGCCAGCACGGAAAAAATTATCCCTTTGAAAATCGCAATGGCTAGACACAGGGAGATTATTTTCACCCAGTTTTCAAGTAAATATACCGGGTCAAGCAGCATGCCGACCGATGTAAAAAACAAAAGACCAAAAATATCCCTAAGAGGAATAATATCGCTCAGGGCCTGGTGCCCATAATCAGACTCACTCAACACCATTCCGGCAACAAAGGCACCAAAAGCAAAAGACAGGCCAAAGAGGTAGGTGGCATAGCCTATACCGAGACCTATGGCGGTAATAGATAAAATGAAAAGCTCTCGCGAATTCCACTGCGCTACATGCTCCATCAGCCAAGGCAACAGCTTTCTGCCAAAATAAAACATCAATACCAGGAAGACGACAGATTTAACAATGGCTATGGCGAGAATAGGCAAACCTGCCTCGGGATTGCTGAGTTGCGGGAGAATAATCATCATCGGGATAATGGCTAAATCCTGAATAATAAGCATCCCGATCATGACCCGGCTGGAAAGTGTTCCTAAAAGCCCCCTGCTCATAAGGGTTTTCAAGGTTACCATAGTGCTGGAAAGTGAGATCAAGGCACCAAACCATATTGCGTGCGCTGAAGAGAATCCTAAATACCTGCCAAGCATAAAGCCGAAGCCAATGGTGAGAAAAATTTGGATTGGTGTTCCTAACAGGGCGATATTTCGAACCGGCCTTAATTCTTTGAGGGAAAATTCCAACCCCAGAGCAAAGAGAAGAAGGGCCACGCCGATCTCCGCCAGAAGCTCGATCTCATGGATATCTCCAACAGTAACTCCGCCGGTGTATGGCCCCACAACAATACCGGCAATAATATACCCTAAAATCAACGGTTGTTTGGCCCGTTGCGCAATAAGTGCGCCAATCAAGGCGGCAACGACAATAATAACAATATCTGCGGCTACACCCATCTTGTGCTCCTAATTTCTGAAATTCGTCTTTTTATCATGGTGGCTTTTGAATTTTTCAATGATAGCGAATACGCTAATATTATTTCATTTTTTACCCCTGCTGTTCTTCAGACACTGAACATGAAAAGCTGAAGAGTTGTTCCGATGATAACATTTTTTAATCATGTCGAATTAAAAAGTAAACAGTATTTCGGGAAATACCCCATCTTCCTTCTTCCATCTGATCAACCCTCCGTGCAGCTTGGGCTAGCAAACGGGAGGCGCACCGGCCCGGCAGCACTTTTGCAGCGATACATTCGACTGATAATCAAGGATAAACAAGGCGACCTTTCCGGTTTTTGTTGTTTTTTACGAACGCCCTTGAAGTCTGCTATAAAATTCGATACGTTATCTTATAAGTAAAAAAATGAGGCGGGAGCGCCTCTGACAATAATTACAACAAACCCATCAGGAGTGTAAGTATGAAAATGTTTCGTCTGCTGGCGCTCGTAAGTATTTTATTTTTTATCGCCGAATCAGCCAGCGCAGCCTGTTCCCCGCCATTTTCCAAGCTCATCCGAAATGGTGGCTACGGGGTCAGCAATGCACAGGGAAAGCTTATCTCTTCCTGTAATCCTGATAAGGCCTATGTGCCAGCCAGCGTTATCAAGCTTGCCACCGCTCTTGCCGCCTTTGATATCCTCGGACCGGAGTACCGCTTTACCACGACTTTTTATACGGATAAAAAAAAGAATCTCTATATAAAAGGGACTGGCGATCCCATGTTGGTCTCTGAAGAAATTCGTAATATTTTTAAGATATTACGGGACAAAGGCGTGAAGAAAATCAATGCAATTTATATTGATCCTTCGGCCTTTGCTCTGGAGCACCGGGTACCGGGACGAGAAGACAGTGATAACCCCTATGATGCACCGATAGGTGCGGTTTCGGTTAATTTTAACAGCGTTGCTGTTCGGGTAACCAAGAAGGGAGAAATTCTTTCAGGGGAAGAGGAAACTCCGCTGTTGCCCATTATGCAAGGACTGGCCAAGGGGTACCCTGCGGGCAAACATAGAATCAATATTTGCCGGGGAGGGAAGCCAGCCGATGGGCAGATAGCCTGTTATACAACCGAGCTGTTCCGCGCCCTGCAAGAAGAGGCAGGCATAGCCGGACAAGGCAAGATGGGAATCGGCTCTGTTCCTCAAAATGCTCAACTCATTTATACGCACCAAAGCAGTAACAATCTCAAAGAGCTGGCAACTTCTTTTCTGAAATATTCATCCAACTATATCTCCAACTTGGTTTACTTGACCTGTGGCGCAAAAAAATTTGGCTATCCAGCCACCTGGGCCAAGGCAGAACGAGCTGTCAATGAAGTGCTGGTCAAGCGACTTGGTAAAAAAACTGCTGCCGCCATTGTTCAGAAAGAAGGGGCTGGTCTGTTTCGCGGAAATCGAGTGACTGTGAGGGCAATGCTCAAACTGCTTAAAGCCTTTAGGCCTCATGCATCTCTGCTCCGTAACTACATGGGCGTACCGACAAAATCCGGCACTATGAAGGGGATTTATAACTATGCCGGCTATCTCAAGGACGGGAGGGCGTATGTTATACTGCTTAATCAGCAGCGTAATCAGCGCAGAGCGGTGTTAGGGCTTCTTAAAAAGGGGCAATATTCAGGGAGCGGCAAATACGTAGCAAAAAAGAAGGGAAGGTAATAAAAAAGCCTCTGTCCCAGTGCGTTAAGACAGAGGCTGTACAGCTAAAAAGAATTTTTCGGCAAATATCAACTGCCGCAGCTGCCGGTGCTGCAGGAGCCGGAACTACAACCGCCACCACCTCCACCTACAGGGTTTTCGGAAGTGATGGAAAAACCTGAACGGTATCCGGCTTCCAGGAAGTCCACTTTAATGGTACCACAGGTTTTGAGCAGTCCTTGCTCAACCAAAAACTGAACACCACCTTCTTCAAAAGTCTCATCATTTTCTTTTGACTCATCCAGAGCCAATCCCAGCGAGGGGCCTGCTCAGCCGCCCTGCATCAGCGAGATGCGGATCGCGGATTCAATATTATTGTCGGCGAGATATGTTTTAAGATTCTCAACCGCTGAACTCGTTACTTCCAGCATAATAACCTCCAGGTTGTTTAAAACAAAATTTGATATCTATCCAGAATATCAAATCAAACTTTTACTTTTTTGATCCTCTTTTTTGCTTCTCAATTTTCTCCGACCTAAGCAGCCCCGCAGAGGAGCAAGTAGGGTGGGGAAAATAAAAAAATAAAAATGTTCAGATTACCTCTATGGTACGGCAGTTTATTTGATAAGTCAACGCCTGAAAAAAACATTTAATGGGATTTAATATCATTTAATCTACGGCGCTGAACGAAAAAAGAAAAGCAGTCGATAAAATTAATCACTGCTCAACAGGGAAAGAAGTTGCAAATCCTTCTCTCCTTTCTTAGTATTATTAAATTGTTGACTTTTAAACGGTGTCGATTAATCAAGATAATGATATTCATGTAACAAGGGGAATACAATGGGTAAAATAGTGATTTCCACAGGCGGAGGCGATGCGCCAGGCCTGAACGCGGTTATCTTTGCGGTAGTGAAATCCGCAACCAAACTCGGCTGGGAAGTCTACGGGAGTCGGCACGGCTATATGGGCTTTCTGGACAGAGATGAACTGGTCCGACTGATGCCCTCGGATGTTGAAGGAATAACATCTACCGGCGGCACGATTCTTGGCACGACAAACAAGGGAAATCCCTTTTCTATGCCGGTGAAAAATTTTGCCGATGAGGAAATGCTGGTTGACGTCTCAGGGAAGGTCATGGACGGGTTTAAACGGATGGGTTTTGGTTGCCATATTGCTGTTGGCGGTGACGGGAGCTTGGAAATAGCTCATCGTTTTGCAGAAATGGGCATGCCGGTTGTTGGGGTACCCAAAACTATTGATAATGATCTAGAGGCTACAGACCGTACCTTTGGTTTTGACACAGCGGTTTCCACGGCTACCGAGGCCCTGGATAAACTCCATTCCACAGCAAAATCCCATGATCGGGTCATGGTTGTTGAGGTTATGGGTCGGGATTCCGGCTGGATAGCACTCTATTCTGGGATTTCAGGCGATGCTGATGTGATTCTTCTCCCAGAAATCCCCTTTGATATGGAAACGGTTTGTGCCAAAATCAGCGAAAATGAGCTGCACGGTAAACATTATTCCATCGTTGTGGTTGCAGAAGGTGCAAAGGAAGAAGGCGGCGAGGTAAGAAATCGGGGCAAGGGAGAAGCCGGACGGGCCGAGGTTGTACTCGGCGGTATCGGAGAATGGGTGGCTGAAGAAATCAGAAGGAGAATCGGCAAGGATACTCGGTCGCTGGTGCTCGGTCATCTGCAAAGGGGCGGTTCCCCCACCACCTTTGACCGTCTGCTGGCCCTTCGTTTCGGTTCAGCTGCGGTACGTATGGCTGCGGAAGGTTTGTTTGATCGGATGGTGGCCTGGACCCCGCCTACCATGTCAGCTGTTTTATTAGCAGATGCTATCCGTTGTCGGAAACAGGTAGATCTGAAAAGTGATAAGGTTCTAACTGCCCGTTCCATCGGCATCTGCCTTGGTGACAAGGAGTAGCTATCTGATGAGCATCGTATCGGATGAACTGGAAGAAATTTTTCGCCGCCTGCTGGCGCATTTCGGGCACCAGCACTGGTGGCCCGGCGAGACACCTTTCGAGGTGATGGTGGGTGCAGTCCTGACCCAGAATACCAATTGGCAGAATGTGGAAAAGGCCATTGCCAATTTGAGAGAGGCAGGCCTGCTCTCTCTTTCAGCTCTGGCGGCCCTTAGCATGGAGGAGCTAGCTGAGCACATCCGTCCTGCTGGCTATTATAATATCAAGGCCGGGCGGTTACAGAACCTCTTCAGCATGATTGAGAAACACTGGGATAATGATTTGGATTATCTGCTGCAACAACCTCTTTATACCCTACGGGAGCAACTACTCTCGGTTAAAGGGATTGGACCAGAAACGGCAGACGCTATAGTGCTCTACGCTGCCGAACAGCCGATATTTGTAGTGGACACCTACACCCATCGTATTCTGATGCGCCATGAGATTATTTCCGAGGACTATGATTACTTTCAGATTCAGGAAATGTTCATGGATAACCTCAATGAAGACGCAGCCCTCTTTAACGAATACCACGCTCTGCTGGTGCAGGTTGGTAAGCAGTTCTGTAAAAAATCAAAACCGCACTGTGAGAGGTGTCCGCTTGCAGGCGTTGGAGGCGTGGAAGAATTGATCCCCTGCTGAACAGGAGGAGGCATGATAATTACTTCTTATTATCCAAGCAGGCTGGGACGGGGTGGGCGAAAAGTTTTCGCCTAAAACAAAAAAACCGGGTCACGCGCAACACACGCACCCGGAATAACCAATTCAAAAAATTTCCAATATTTTTTAAATACTTTTCCTCTCAGCCTTTGCCTGAACAGTTTCGAGCAAATTGACAAAAGTATCGCAATCTATTTTAAAATCTTCCAACGCTTGCTTACCCTCTGGGCTCTTTCTTTTTTCTTCGGGCATCTGCACTAGATGTTTAATTTTTTCATGAAATGTCTTATGAAGAGCTTCCACAGACTTCATTTCCGAATAGCCGGAAAATTCCTGCAAGCCTGAACTGTACAACCACTTGCCGAAATCACATCCTGCATGGTCAGGAACCTGCGAAACACTGAGCGTGTCCACTCCGTAAAAGAAATCAGACAGTTTTGATTTCCATTGCAAATGGCCTATGATAGCTACCTGTATATGTGTTACATCCATCGTATCACCTCTCATATTTTGCTTGGCTTAATAAAATCTTAATACTGAAAAAGTACCCATAATACAACCAATTGTCAACCTTTTAAACAATTAACACCACACCGTGCTCCTGAGAAAGAACACAAGGTGGCACTACAATTTCATAACAAATACAATGTAACAAAATAGTTATACAATAATGTCATAGAAAAATGATAATATCATTTTTTTGCTCATTTAGAGCAAAAGTCATGCGTTTGCCGTGAGGTGGGATATGAGCGCCGTAATGAGATAACAAAAAAAGGAGGCGAACGACAACTGAAATAAAAAAAAGACCCTCATGAAAGGCCGTTGCGACAGCTAGGCCGTGACGATCAGCTTGGTTGTCTCCTGTACCAATGTATAAAAATTACACTCATGGCATTCTGTATAATCGACTGTGCAGCGGCAGCCAAACTTTTTGTTCTTATTATACACAGCCTTGACCACCCAACAGCAGCGACCGCCATTCTTCCCGCCGTGTATACCATCAAGAGTGGAGTCAACTGCAGCAGGACAGAGGCCATATAATGACACATTTTTCCCATCTAACTCTCTGCCACATCCCTTAAATTCCCAACAGTTGACTGTTTTCTCTTTCACGATAAAACTCTTTTGAAAAGTAGCGAGGTTTATGTTATCCAAGGAAAACCGGTGCAGGCTAAGGTCCGAGACGAACACCAACAGGCACATTGATATTTGCAAAGGAGGCTAAAGCATCGTAAGATGCTCCGCATTCTCCATTTGCAAATTTTAGCAAATTTCTATCTACAAGGTGATAATCGTATACCCTTCTTTTATATATTCGGCCATTGCCGGATGCCCGGTCATCTCCCCGATCAACGGAATGCTCTCAGCTGCCACCGCTTCTGCAACGCCCATTTTATTGGAACAGACCCGACAAGCCCCAAGAATAAGCCCCCCTTCCTTAGCCTTTATATACAGTTTATGGAGAAAATGATCTGATTTTGCCATTTCCGGCACTAATTTGACGGCTTCTCCTTCCAAAATAATTTTTCCCTCCATTCCCTGTTCAGCCATATTTAAAGCATTAAGCAGTACATGAATAAAACACATGGGATTGCCCTGAAAGGCGAAGATAACCGTTTTCTGCATAATTTCACTCCATTTTTTTTATTTCGTCGTAGAAAACCACCCCCTCTGGGGGTGGTCAGAGTTCAACGGCTTTGCCGGTTGAACATCCAAAGCTCATAATAAATAGCGTCTTCTACAGCTCTATCCATCAATAAAAGTATTCTAGCAGACTTCTGAATGAAGGCATAAAAAAATCCGGCATCCCGAGAGGAATGCCGGATTTGGATACAACAACGTCAACTGATTACTCAGTAGCCTTTAGTGACCAAGTATATCATTCCTGACACTGTTGGCCACCTTGGCTGCCTGCTGAACAAGCTCGTCCTTGACGCCAAGCTCCTTCAGAGTGGCCCCTAGATGTTCAACAATAATGCTAAAATGGGTGCCATTTAGTCCTTTTGCCACAAGATGCGCATGAGCAGCTCTCAAATTTTTACCTGAGTAATGAATCGGTCCGCCAAAGACAAAGGAGAGAAATCCTTTCTGCATCCTGAGTTGGCGCTCCATGTCAACCCCTTTGAAAAAACCGTTAACCCTTGAATCTGCCAAGACTTTTTTGTAAAAAAGATCAACCGCTGCATCGACTGCCTTTTCTCCACCAAGCTGTTCATAAAGACTAAGCCCCTCTTCTTTCTTGGGCGGTGCATGTGTAATATTTCCCTTTAACCTTTCCATAAGACCCGGCAACTTAGTCGGCTCACCGGTCGTGTCAACCGTTACATTATTCTCAGTCATATCAACAATCGGGACAGCCGGAATTTCGGTTAAGCCGTACCAGTCATTCAGGTCAACCCCATCCGGCAGATTGGTCAGCAGCTTTTCGGCAAGGGCCTGACCGGCCTGACGGAAACGAAGTTTCGCATGAACATTAAGTTGATGTCCTTTTCCGGGCGGATAGAGGATAGTGTAAACGATATCACTATATCCCTTGGCCGGAATAAGGTTATTCTTGGCAAAGGACACGACTTTCCAGGGATCAACCTGGAATACCTGATGCATATCCATACCCTCGGAGTTAAAGACATGGGTATTGCCGTCCAGCTCACCGTCTTTATCCAGATAACCGCTCTTGATCAGCTCTTTGCCGTTCTCATCAGTAATCAAGACTTCAAGCCACATCTCGCGAACAGCAGTCAATGAAGTCGGCAGGCTATGTCCGGCTCGCCGGTTGTGAACCCGAACTCTGACCTTATATAGGTCACCCTTCTCATTGTACATCGGGTCGATCTCAATCTCAGCAGCAGCCTGCAAACGCGCTACCGCCATCTGGTATTTATTCTGCAAATTGGTCGCCAATTTTTCATTACCCTCTTTCTTGGCCCTGAGTTCGCCAAGGAAGTACATCAGGAAGTTGGCTCCGTTGAAGTAATGGTGATAATCACTGCGTTTCGGTTTGATGAACTCATCAGCGGAACGCTTGAAGGTCTCGATATCCACCATATGGCAGTCCTGACACTGGATACCGTTCAGAGCGTATAAGCTCTTCTTCCACTCGCCATAAGTATACTCATATGGAGTGTGTTTGTCATAATGGTAAACATGATGACAGCCCGCACAGAGTTCCGCAGTCAGATGCTTGGGAGATTCAACGCATTCATGAAAACCGCCGCCGCAGCCCTCGTAGTCGGGGAACGGACCGTATTTTGTGCGGACAAAACCTTTCGGGTCTTTGTCGTCATTTCTGCCCGGAGAAAGGACATAAGAGCCGTTTTCCGGCTCATGGGAAGGCGTCTCCCAATGGGTCGTTTTCTTGATAGAATGACACACGTCACAGGACACACCGGCTGCGGCCAATGGACTGAGGTTTTTGAAATCAAGGGTTTCTGTTTCGCCCATAACAAAGGCAGCCGCAGTATGACAGCCTTCACACTGTTTGGTAATCTCTTTACCCACCGCCTTAACAGCCAGATTCAACTCACCAAGATAAATCGGATCCTGAAAAGCCATAGAGTGCATTGAGCCCTGCCACTCTTCATACTGTTTCGGATGACATCCGGCACAGGTTGAAATTTTCGGCGCGACAAAATCAGCCTTAGTTTTTTCCCATTGCAGGTTTGACGGTTTAAAAGAAAGCAGCTCAGGCTTCTTGGCGTCTTGCGCAAAACTCGATGCGGCAGTTACAACCAACCCGGCTGCTAACCCCATCACCAAGCCTATGTATTTGCGTTTCATTACTCCTCCTTTTCTTTGTTCGTTAAGGTTAAACAAGCACCCATTGTTATTCAGAAACATCCTTTGTTGTTAAAAACAATTATAGGTCAATCCCTCAAAAAGGTACAAATTTTTTTTGAAAAAAAAATCTTCATAGATAATAAGCATATACACACCACCCACTCAAAGCGGCAGAATATGCACCTCCTCTTCGTAACCATGTATCCCCTTCAGAAACAATCCTTTGCGCCCGTCTATAGAGACAGGGTCGCTGAAACTGATCCGCACGCCGTTATTCATGGCATATTCACCGCTCTCAAAAACCTGAAGATCGCGGCACCCCACCACGCACGTTTTTTCCAGCCGGGTAGCCACCACCGAGGCATGGGAGGTCTGACCACCCCGAGCTGTGAGGAGACCGTCAGCCATAGAAATTTCTCGGATATCCTCCGGCACGGTATCCTGACGGATGAGAATCAGAGGTACATCCGGCTGCTCCCGCCGCAGCTGCTGAATATTTTCTTCGGTAAAAACAGCTAAACCGGACAAGGCAGAACCGCTCACACCGATCCCCTTACCGAGAATATTATCCTGCAAGGCCTCTGATTCTATAAAGACATTAAACCGCTCCTTCTTTTTCACCGTGATCATATCACGAGTCTGCAGGATATAGAGATCCTTGGCTCGTGGACCTTCAAAGGTGAATTCTATTTCTTGTGGGTTCCACTCCTTGGTATAGACTAAATCCCGTGAAATCCGCAGCAAACGGGCATAAATGGCCGGGAATTTCCGTTCCAGGGTGCAATCAACAGGTCTGCCGTCAAGTTCAGCCTGTTCTACAGACACAGGATAGCTGTTCACTAGGCCGGAAACAATATCCTCCCCCTGATCACCTGATGCATAATCACCCCACAAGGCTACTCGTCGGACCTTGCGATAAGGATGGGCTGTAAACAAAACTCCGCTGCCCGCCTGCTCACTCATATTGCCGTAGACCATGGACTGAACAATTACGGCGGTTCCCCAATCGTCAGACACATCCATAAGATTACGATATTGCATAGCTTTAGCGGTATTCCAGGAAGAAAGCACCATTTCTACCGCTCCGATCAATTGCAACCAGGGGTCCTCTGGAGCACTGCGACCGCGCTTGCGCAAGGCTGCCTGATAATCCAGGGCCAGCTCACGCATCTGATCCGGGGTAAACTGCCGCTTCAGGCTCACTCCGTGCTGTTTTTTATGCGCATTCATCACCTCCTGAAACTCCTCCCGCTCCATACCACCGGCCATGGCCCAAGATTGGAGAAAACGACGATAATTATCCCAAAGAAAATATTTTTTCTCAGGATGATGAGCCACAAGCTCTTCCACCAGGTCTTCATTCAGACCTACATTATGAATCGTCGTCATCATACCGGGCATGGACATGGCCGAACCGGAACGTACTGAAAGCAGTAGAGGCTTTCTCGGCGAACCAAAGATCCGATCGGTCCGCTCTTCCAGGCTGGTGATCGCTGCCCGCACCCGCTGCATGAACTCGTCCCTGGCCCGTTTAAAGCTCTGTACCGCCCGCCAGCAGCGAAAAATCTCTGTGGTAATAATAAAGGCTGGCGGAACCGGTTTACCATCCCCGGCCAATATCATCAGATTGAAGCCCTTATTACCGAGATGAATCAGATTATGAGTCCGCAAATTTTCATTATACAACGAAGAGATCGTCTTCTCCGGATTATAGGTCATGAGCAGATCAATAGTCTTAGCATCCAGGATATCCTTTTGCGCCTCCAGGGTATGGATAATCCGGGTAATAAAATTATCCAAATGCTGTAAACCAAAGGTAGTGGCAATAAGATCTCGAAAAAAGGACTCGGACAAACGATCAATCGTGGAAGTCATGTCCGAATCTTCCCAGAGCGAACGATACTTGATCAGCAGGTTCTCTTGCCCGATCTGAGGAATAATCATGGAAAGATTATTTTGATGAACATTGGTGTAATAGGCATAGATTACATCCTTAACTCCTTCAGACAAGCCACGGACGATATCCAGATGCTGGGTGTAGGTGAATCGCTTCATGGTGATTGAGGAACTGAGCAGACTCGTGTAGGTATCCAATCGTCGACTGGTGATACCGTCCACCTTAAGTGCCCGCAAAAACAAAAGCAGGCATCTAGAAATTCGGATAAAGGTAGCCTGAGTGATAAAGCCCAGATTGATTGATCGGGTCAGACGTTCAATATAGATATTAGCAAGACTTTCCAGGCGAAAGCTCAGGCCGAGGGCATCAAATTTGCGCTCGGAATAACGACCATAGACCGAGGGAATATCAACTGCGATATGCCTTTTATAATAGATTTCTTCCTTGGGCTCGAATTTTTCCTCACTGAGAATAATCTCCTTAAGGCGTTCCAGCTGAGTAAGCAGAGCATCAAGGCAAGCAAAGGCATCTCCCTGTTCCAAAACCTCCAACAGGCCCTCCATCTCCGGAAAACCGCTCTGGGCGGCATGGTGCAGTTGATGACGCAACTCCTGCATGCCAAGGCTGTACTTATGATACAGCAACTTAAACATCCTGACCAAAAGACTAAAGCGCTTCCTCTCTCCTGCTGAAATATCCTCCTGTCGGGCAAGCCAAGCATTACGCTCTTCCTTTTTCCAATCCAGAACTTCGTCCATGGAATGGATCTCCAACTCTTGGCTGATCCGTTCTGTCAGAACATGCAGTTCATCAATAAACGAACCTTCCGTAGCCACCTGACTCAAAATTTCATCCGGGAGAAAGGGGCGCAAATGTTCTTTGTCCAGAGTTATCCAAAAAACAAAAATTCCCTTGATAAAATCGACAATTAGATTTGAGGATTCCACATGAGATTGCTTGCGAAGAAAATGGACAAGGACATCATGCCGTTTATGCATCTCGTCAAGCTCTGTCGAAACATCGCGCAGTTCCCCTTCCGCCCCGATCTCGTTAAAAAAGACCGGCATCAGCTTAGAGAACTGCTTGGCCAGATTATAAATGGGCATAATGGGGTGATTGAGCAGATCTGTGATATCGCGCTGAAAGAGATCGGTGTCCTTGACACAGGTTCCGGAAAGCTTGATATTGATGATCAGGGCAGAAAAAAGGGTGGAACACCATTTCGGTTCCTGCATAATCAGGCTCAGCCAAACGCGAATATTGGCAAGATGGGCCGGATTAGTGATGGGCTGCCAATCCTCATCCACGCCCATGACATTGGCATACTGGAACCCGAAGCGGACTGTCTCAAAGAGAAAGGCCTCCACCAGCTTGGAATTATTCCTCCTGAATACTTCACCGCCGATCACCTGGATACATTGCAGCGAGGTATGCGGATACTTGCGCACATTGGCCTTGAGGAGGTGGAAGGTTGTGACAAAAAATTGCTCTATCTCCTCAAAACTCTGTTTACGAATAAGCTGGATCAAAGATCGGTTGATCTCACGCAGACTTTCCTCATGAATCAAAGAAAGGCCCGAGGTATCCATGATCCGGAAGAGAAAAAAGAGCTTTCGATTTTCCGAAAAAGAAGCCTCCTGTTCATCGTCGGTATCTGGGGTCAACTGCTTGGGAATTTCCCGATACAGACGAACAATATCGATATGGGCAGGCAGTTCCATGAGTTCACTGAGCGCCTGATAAGAATCCTCCTCAATATCAATCAAGTCAAGGGCAGCCAGATGCTCCTGAAAACGATCATGTGAGATGGTCGCTAACAAGGATCCTGCCTGCCATCTACCGCAAAACGAACCGCATTGAGATTCAAACCAAGGCTGTGGATTCTCTTCACTCAACCAATAGTTATAATTAAGCTGGAAAATTTTTTTCATCAGCCGGGCAAGGGGGGCGCAAGAAAAAAAGATATCCTCATTGCCACGACCGATTTTTATCAGGTGCAAGGCCATTTTCTTCATCGGATGATGGCCCTGGACCATGTACATCATCACGGTTTCATCAATTTCATCCAGGCAAACCAGCCTATCAAAAAAACTATCCAGTTGCTCCCGATACAGAGCCAGGGAATCGGTGTGCAAGGAGGCTATGAGTTTATCTGCATAGGCTAACATGGCCTCCATAGCCATCGAGACGACCTTACCGTTTTTTTTCGATTCGCTGAGGGCATCAAGAAAAATCTCTGTAAATAGAGAAAAGCAGGCAGGCCCCTGCTCATGCCTGCGATACTGATTGAAATTCTTCAGGACAAAGGGACGCAGTTCCGGAATAATCATCTGCCAGTTACGATAGGGATGGCTGATTTCATAGAGCAGATGTTCCAGCTTCTTTGCCACCCCCTGATATCGGGCCACGACCTCTTGGAGGACCCTAAAACGCTCTGGAATTTCTACAATACTGGCAGTTTCCTCTTTATTTGCCTCCCAGGCCTTGGATGTAAAACCGGATAATTGCTGATTACTCATAACCTCACCTCTCATGAACGGTGGAAAAGTTTTATCGGGATATATCGGGATATGCTGAGAATTCAAAGAGACTCAAAGATTCAGCCCGCGCAGGACCCCTCCCTCGGAAAACAACTCCAAGACGGTCAACGAAGCAGGCTGGACATCGAACAGAAGATAATTGCGGGGGGAAATCCCCAAGGCAATACAGATCATGGTCCGAATCACGCCACCATGAGTCACAACAGCAACGGTGTTGGTACCGGTGCTGGTTTCCATCCCACTGAAGACCGTAAGCATGGACCCCACCCGTTGGATAAACGCAGTGACTGCTTCTCCTTCAGGAAAGGTAAAGTCCAAATATTGATTCCAGGCCGGGAGCAGCTCCTCATCCTGGGCAGCAATATCAGCAAAGGTTTGGAGCTCCCAGCGTCCGAAGTCAATCTCTCGCAACCGCTCATCATAGAGAGGTTCTCTCGCTGAACATCCTTTCTGCTGCAAAGACTCCAGAGTCTGTCTCGTACGCAGCATGGGACTGCAATACCAGCAATCAATATCCTTCAACCGTGCTCTTATGTTATCTAAACGGGCAAGCCCTTTGCCGGACAGGGGAACGTCACTGCTGCCAGCAAAACAGCCCGGCGGCGCAGAGGTGGGGCCATGACGGAGAAGAAGAAGCCTCGTCGGCATACGATCTGTCATCCTGTTGAATTATAATGCATTACACACGAGTAAGCAGACGGTGCAATAGATCATTCAATATATACTCCATTCCAACATGGATACCAAACAGAAAAGCAATACTCCGCTTCCGGCTCTCCTGAGCTTTCTCAAGGGGGTTATCCTACAGTGAGGCAGGTCGTAATTGAACCGCTCTACATGCACAACTCATCTTCCAAGATTCTTTTTCTATTTACTCTCCCCCTTAAGTTCATTATATTGAATTAATTATATTACGATTTGATCAATGCGGAAACTCAACACAGGAGAAAGAAATGAAAAAAGTGATAGCAGCAGGCGCCGTACTTCTGCTGGCCAGCAGCGCTCAACTGTCCTATGCGGGAAACCGGAAAGTTGAACAGAAAGAAGGTCAACAGACACAGCAAACGTCACACCGTAACTGTGCAATCAGCGGATATATCGGCATGGCGGATTTTGATGGCGAAGAAAAGCCGGATCCATACCAGCCGGGCCTGTCTCACGAAATGAACTCTGACGAAGCGTTCAAGTTTGGTGTTATCCTCAGTAAATATTACAACGACTTTTCTTTCAACCTCGGTATAGAGTTCATACAAGAAGTCGAAGTAACGGACGAGAAGGATAATGTACTTGCGGAGCACAGCCATGTTCCGATTTCTCTGGGCGTGAACTATCATTTTTACACGAATGTCGTCAACCCCTATATCGGAGCGGGAATCGGCTATTCCTTTAACGATTCCTCGACAAGTGATTTTATCCGTGCTCAGGGGATGAGTGCAGAGATGGACGATAGTATGTTTTACTACCTAACAGCTGGTGTTGAGTATCCTATCAGTGATACATATACTCTCTTTCTGGCAGGACAGTATACTATCGGTGATGCGGACATGACAGGGTCTGGACAAACGCCGTTGGGAACAACAATAGAGATTGAGGATGAAGGCTCTCTGGATCGTTATGAATTAAACGTAGGTGTTAAGTACTTCTTTTAAAAGCAGCACGTCATATAATGAAAGGGTCGCAACATTGCGGCCCTCCATAACTTATGTTCGTTATATTCGTCTGATCTCTTTATCGGGTGCGTGCGCAATGCACGACTTGATCATTTTTTTCACTCTGACCTCTATTCAGGCCGTCGTTTCTTCGGACAGCGGCAACGCGCTCTTTTTGGGCATCTACAGAGCCGAATCGTGCAAAAATCGATGTTATCAGCTCTTTCCTCTTCCGATTAATCTTGGTAAAATTTAAACCTGAACACATAAGCGCCTCCTAAAGGATGGATTGACATTGTAACGTATCGTTACTTTACCGAATTAGCATAACAAATAAATAACGTATTGTACAAATAACAATTTATTCATTCTTATGCAATTCAGATCTTGATGGAACCAGCTCCCGCTCCATTCCATTATCCTGACAGTGATGATCCGCAGCAGAAAAGAAATATAGATTCTTTTTCAAAACCAAGCTGACAGTTCTGAGTAATTCCAAAAAAATAGGCTGCTACACCTCGGTCTCTCTCCCCAACATCTCCTCTAACGCCTCTGGATCCGTCATAGGCATCTGACAGGTATAATCCCGGCAAAAATAGGCTGTTGCCTGATTATTCACCATACTCGCGGTCCTCACGAAGGGGAGCAACTTGCCCAAAAATTCCTGATTTTCCCCGCCATCAGCCAGCAGAAGAAGACGAGCAGGGCTCCAAGAACGCTGGACAATACCTAGCATTTTCTTTGTATCCTCCGCGTCCCGTCTCCCTGCGACCACCACCAGTGACGGAGCTGACAGGAGTTCCTGCTGAGCAGTAAGTAGAACAGGCAAGGCTTGGGGATTGTGATGCAATTGCTCATCAAAGCTCCTGATCGTCCTATCAGCCAAATCCAGCCATTGGCTGTTATCGGTCAGCCGCCCGAGTCGAACAAGATTTGCCGCCGCAAGGGAATTTGCTGCTGGTTCAGCCCCGTCATAATCGTTTTTCAGGCGCACTGCCACCAGAGGATCGGGCAGACTGTCAAAGAATCCATCCCCCTGTTCATCCCAAAACAAACGAATCTGCGTTTCCGTCAGTTCCAGAGCCCATTGCAGCCATTGCGATTCCTGGGTCACCTGATAAAGCTCAAAAAGTCCGGCAACAAGAAAGGCATAATCATCCAGCTGCCCCTTGATCCCACTCTCGCCCTCGCAAAAGCGACGGCACAGAGTTCGATTTTTTCGATTATACAGGGTAGTACGCAGAAAAACAGCAGCACGTTGAGCCGCATCAAGCAGTTGGGGATCCTGTACAACAGCACTGGCTTTGGCCAAGGCTTTGATCATCAGACCATTCCAGGCCGTCAAAATCTTTTCATCACGATGAGGGCCGTTACGCTGCTGTCGTTTCTCAACAAGTTTTTGGGAGGCCCTTGCTAAGACAGCCTCAATCTGAGACAAATCCTTGTTGAATTGCGCTGCGGCCTCTTCAGGATGATGCTTCAAATAAAGAATATTGCGCCCTGTGAACTCGTGCAAGGGATCAGCCAAAGCATTACCGTCAAACTCCACGCCATAGCAATACGTAAAAATATTGGCATCAGCAACACCCACGGTTTGGACAATCTCCTCCTCGATCCAGAGATAACAGGCTCCTTCGCCATGCCGTCCCGGACTATAAGGGTCTTCACTATCTGCGTCTTCAGCAGCATAAAATCCCCCTGCTGGGGCCTGAAGAACCGTAAGCACATACTGGAGAATTTGCTGAGCAACTTTAGCATACTGCCTCTCCCCGGTGATCTGGCCAGCAACGAGATAGGCATCAGCCAGCTGGGCCTGATCATAAAGCATCTTTTCAAAATGGGGGATCCGCCATTGCCTGTCCACCGCATAACGATGAAAACCACCTCCAAGATGATCATGAATGCCGCCTCGGGCCATAGCCCTGAGCGTAGCAAGCCCCATCTCAAGAGCCTGCTCGCTTTTCTCAAAAAAACAAGCTTGGAAAAGCAGAGAAAAAACTGCCGGTCGAGGAAATTTAGGTGCGCTACCAAAGCCTCCATAGCGCTGATCAAAGGAATCCGCCAAGGCAACAACTGCACGGGCAAGAGCATCGCTCTGAGCGGGTTGTCTACCCTGCCCTACCCTTGCTGATGAAGCACCCTTTTGCAAGGCCTTAATCACCCCTAATGCGGACTGTTCCAGTTCTTCACGACGATTAAGCCAAGCAGTATGTATCGCATGCAAAATATCTGGGAATCCTGTTCGTCCATCTCGTGATCTTGGCGGAATATAGGTGGCAACGTAAAAGGGAGCGCCCTTATGCGTGAGAAAAATCGATAAGGGCCAGCCGCCGGAACTGTTCAAAGTCATGGCCGCAGCCATATACATCTGATCAATGTCCGGTCGTTCTTCCCGATCCACCTTGATATTGATAAATCCTGCATTCAAAAGCTCAGCAATCTTCTGGTCTGCAAAGGATTCACGCGCCATGACATGACACCAATGACAGGTCGAATATCCGATGGAAAGAAAAATCGGCTTGCCCTCCTCCCGTGCCTGCTGAAACGCCTCCTCTCCCCAAGGATACCAATCCACGGGGTTGGCAGCATGCTGGAGCAGGTATGGGCTCTTTTCCCTAGCCAGACGATTTGTTGTTTCGTGTTGCATATCAAAAACCTCAAAAACTCAGCTGTGTTTGTGCTACTGAACAGGACTCTTTTCCTGCTTGCCAAGGCAACCGTCAGCAAGGGTGAGTAAAAATTCTCCCAGCTCCTCCAAGGGTAATATATAATCAACGTCTGTGCAGGCCAAGGCACTCCTGGGCATCTCAGGAAACTTAGCCGTTGTCGGATCTTCGACCAAGGTCAGCCCACCATGTTCCTTGATTTTTTGCAGACCGCAAGAACCGTCATGGTTGGCACCGGTCAAAAGAACGCCCACCAACTCGGCACCGTAGACCTCTGCCGCACTCTCAAAAAGGACATCTATTGAAGGTCGAGAGTAATTGACCTTTTCATCAACAGAGAGAGAGAAGGTTTCATCTCGCTCAATAAGGAGATGGTAATCAGGCGGGGCAATATAAATATGTCCAGGCAGGATCCTCTCCTTTTCCTCGGCCTCCTCAACCTTGAGCAGAGCGCGATCATTATAAAATTGGGCTAAGGTATTCTCCTGATCCTTATGCAGATGTTGGACAAAAATTATCGGCAAAGAAAACAGAGCAGGCAGTTTGCTGAAGATATGAACAAAAGCCTCTACCCCTCCTGCCGAGGCACCGACAACAATCGCTCGATATTTCATACTCGCACCTCATCAAAAGCATTTCCTGGAACACCTGTGCTATCTAACCGTGTCCACCATGCAGCTTCTCTGTCAATTGTGTCCGAACTTCAAAAAACTTTCAGAAAAACAGAATACATCTTCATACTATATGTTATAAGCCTGTTATTTGGAAGATAATACCCTAACAAATCATCCCTTCAGCCATGCCGCTGAAAATACCAGCGATCTTTCCGGTCAATTTCAGCGTATTTTCCTCGTAAACAGAAGGAGATCCGGCTGAGTTGAGAAATAGGCTGAAATATAGAAAAAACATTGCCTTTTCTGAGCCGGCATGTATAATAATACTCTTAACAAATAACCCGTTGTAAGGAGTATATATATCATGGCGCGTAAATGTGAAATCTGTGGAAAAGGGCCGGTAACTGGCAATAATGTCAGCCATGCCCATAACAAAACCAAACGACGTTGGCTGCCAAATCTGCAAAAAGTCAGAACCGTAACTGATGGCGGCCAGACAGCTCGATTGCTTGTATGCACTCGCTGCATTCGTTCCGGGGCCATTATCAAGCCAGCTTGAGTTACCTACCGATCATTTTCCGGGGCGAGAAGAAACTTTTTCTTCCGCCCTTTTTTTGTTATGAGGAAAATCCAGCCTCTATCTTTTCCCATTTCTTGAAGGTTGAAAAATCAGGCTGCGTTTGTATTGTGTTCTATACTGACAGGAGAATATTGTGAACAATGACGAAGTTCGTTTTCTTCCTTTTGAAGAAGCTGTAAATGTAGTGGGTGCGATTCAGGAGGAAGAGGATGTTGATGACCCTAACCATCGAATTTTCACGGTATACTCTAATGATGACAGGGAACTGTGCTGGTTTGATTTTGATGAGGTTGTACAAGATGTAAAACCGACAAAGGGAGAGGAGGGGAGAGAGCAGGTAACGAACTATATTTTGCACCGAATACCAGAATGGGTTCTTGATCTATAATCTTACAGATCAACTTATGTTATGAACTGGGGCACAAAATAATTTCGTTGTCGCCCAGAGTTTTTCCCTTTTTGAGTTGCCCCCGGACAGGTTCTTCGTATAAACTACATAGTAGTAGTAGGATCGGCTTTCACAAAGATACTTTGTGATCAAAATAAAACCCACGCATCTCATGAAAAAGATAGCATATTCAATGATTCCCAAGCAGCTCCATCTCGTCATCACTGGTGAAACAGGAGCTGGTTTGTCCTTTGTTGTGCGTCGAGATCATGTCGCTATAATTCTTGCTGTTACTCTCTCCACTCTGACAGCCTTGGCTGTCGGTACTTGGCTAGGAATCGGCTTCTTTCAAGAAAGAACTTCTCTCGCCCTCAAAACCACACTTCAGACTGATGCACTCAGAGAATTATCAGAAAATTTTGAACAGAAACTAAAAGAACAGCTTTCGGCGCAAAAAAATGCGTGGCAGGCCAAGGAGGGTGCATATCAGGCTCAAATTCAAAACCTCAAGGAAGAAAAAGAGGGCGTTATTTGTCGCTATGAAGAAGAGATCGCTTCAGGCGATATATCGATAGCCAGAAAAATTTCTGGCTTACTGGCAGAGCTTGAACAGGAAAAACAAGAAAAACAAGAGCTCCTTGAAAAAACTGCCGTGCGTCTTGATGAACGCAGCCGAATGATCGAGTCAGTCATGAGCCGAATCGGGGTGGATGTAAAAGTCGGCAAAAAAAATACAGCGAACAGCGGTGGGCCCTTCATAGCTATTGATGAAAAATATAGCGAGAGCTTGCTGACACGAAGCGATAAATATATAAAAACTATCAGAAGAATGCCTCTGGGATATCCCATGCAGGGAAGATTAACCAGTGGTTTTGGTCGTCGATCTGACCCGTTCAATAACCGTCCAGCATTTCATGCAGGTATTGATCTTAAAGGAAAAATAGGGCAACAAATTAAAGCAACCGCAGATGGAATAGTAACGACCTCTTCCTATGATAAAAATGGATTCGGCAATTTTGTGATTCTGCGGCATGGCAACGGTTATGAAACCGTATTTGGACATATGAGCAAAAGGCTGGTTAAACAGGGCGAAAGAATCCAGCGCGGGCAACTGATAGGCCTGATGGGAAATACCGGACGCTCCACAGGTCCTCATCTGCATTACGAGGTTCATTATAAAGGAAAACCCATCGATCCGAAAAAATATCTATCAGTAGCCAAACTGTCATTTACCGTACCTGAATAACAGGCGATGAGGAGACGTTGCACCGATGGCCTTATTTAAAAAAGAAGAAAAAAACGAGCCGACCAAAATTGAAATAAGCGTACCTCAGGAGAGAAGAGTAGTGAAAAATGAGAAAGACCCTATAGCGAGCGTTCTTGCCAAAGAAATGGCTATTACAGGTGAGATTAATTTCAAAGGAAAAGCTCGCTTTGACGGAGCGGTAGAAGGAAACATTACCGGAGAATATCTCATTCTCAGTGATACAGCTCAAGTGACGGGTAATATCACTGTCACGACCTTGGTCTGCCACGGAAAAGTTGAAGGGAATGTTATCGCAGAGGTCGTGACGGCTCACGCAACTTCAGAGATACACGGTATTCTAAAATCACAGAATCTCACTGTTGAGTCGGGAGCCTCCCTTGAAGGCGAAATCCATTCCAGCTCTCGTAAACAGGGTGTGAGCAATTCACAACCCCCAAAAAAAGATAACGAAGTAAACGAATCTCTCCAGAAAAACGAGCCTGGGGAAAAGTAGCTACTGCCTTACTCGACTCCTGTAGAAAATCCCACCCACTGATCAAGACGAAGATAACCCTGCTTTGACTATCCTCGTCTTTTTTATGCGTACTCCCCCATTGATGTTTTGCAGTTACCTCCCCGACAAAACGACTTCCTGAAATAAATGTCTCCTGAAGAAAAAAACAATGTGAGCACGCAGCTCGCCTTTGACCGACAACACATCTGGCATCCCTACACCTCCATGCATACCCCACTGCCAGTCTTCCCGGTCAAAGAAGCAGCCGGTGTTCGCATCATATTAGAGGACGGGCGAGAGCTCATCGATGGCATGTCCTCTTGGTGGGCAGCTATTCATGGATATAACCACCCTGTACTCAATACTGCACTCAGCGAGCAGGCAAGCAAAGTTGCTCATGTCATGTTCGGAGGGCTCACTCATGAGCCAGCAGTAGAATTATGCCGCTTGTTGGTCGAGCTGACTCCAACCGGACTGGACAAGGTATTTCTTTGTGACTCCGGTTCAGTATCCGTGGAGGTGGCCCTGAAAATGGCTCTGCAGTACCAGCAAGCCAGAGGGATGAAGAAGAAAAAACGATTCTTGACTGTACGCGGGGGGTATCACGGTGACACCTTTCACGCTATGTCGGTCTGCGATCCGACTACAGGAATGCATACTATTTTCTCAGGGGCCTTGCCTGAGCAACTCTTTGCTCCTCGCCCGCAATGCAGGTTCAGCAAGCTCGTCAAAGACTGGCAACAGGACGACATAACCCCCATAAGCCAATTATTGGCTGAGCATCACGAAGAAATCGCTGCAATCATCCTGGAACCGATCGTCCAAGGGGCTGGGGGAATGTGGTTCTACCATCCTCAGTACCTGCGAGAGCTACGTGTACTCTGCAACAGTTATGATGTTCTCCTGATCTTTGATGAAATTGCCACCGGATTTGGGCGAACAGGTAAGCTCTTTGCTGCAGAACACGCAGGAATCAGCCCTGATATATGCTGCCTCGGCAAAGCCCTCACCGGCGGGTATATGACTTTGGCCGCCACCCTCTGTTCCGATCAAATTGCTCAAACTATCTCTCAGGGGACCCCAGGTCTGTTCATGCACGGTCCCACCTTTATGGGCAATCCCTTGGCCTGTGCAGTTGCGGTGGCCTCTGTTCAACTCCTTAAGCAAAATAATTGGCAAAAAAAGATAAAGGATATTGAACAACAACTACGGCGAGAACTCGAACCGGCAAAAAATGCAGCGTCTGTTGCCGATGTCCGGGTCCTCGGTGCCATCGGCGTCTTGGAAATGCGAGCCCCGGTTGACATGGCATCATTGCAGAAATTCTTTCTTGACCAGGGCGTCTGGATTCGTCCTTTTAACAAGCTCATCTATCTGATGCCTCCCTATACAATAAATAGCGAAGATTTAAGTAGGCTCACCGATGCACTACTCAAGGCTGTTGACCTTTCCGCCTAAAATCAAGAAGCGGCGTACTTCCCCTGTACAGTTTGCACCAATCGTACCAAGGTCTGATTCACCGGAGCAGCAATCCCTCGTTCCTTGGCTTTACGGACAATATAGCCGTTAATAGCATCAATTTCCGTGGGACGCTGATCGTCAACATCCTGTCCCATAGATGAACGATTTGACGCCGTGGCTTGGGCCACCTGCTCAACATGCTTCAGTATATCAGAAGGGACCTTTATAGAATGCGCCTCGGCGACAGCCAGTGCCTCCGAGACAACATCCTGCATCAACCGCCTAGTGCTCTCTAGGTCAAGAAGTTGGCCATTACGAAGACCGGTCAGAGCGGTAATGGCATTTATCCCCACATTGACAAAGAGCTTTTTCCAGAGAACTGGTTCAATATCATCGACTTCCCGACAGCTTATACCTGCCGCCGTGAAAACTTCAGTCACCTCAGTCGCAATCTCCCCTCTTCCGGGCCGCCACATGCCGATAACTGTCTCCCCCACTCCTGAGTGTTGAATCTTCCCTGAACCGAGAACCATAGCGCCCTGCGCCGTGGTACCGCAAAGCACTTGCTCTTCTCCAAGGACATCAGCAATAATTTCAGCGTTGCCCATGCCGTTCTGGAGTGTCAGGGCATGACCATTATAACCATTACCTCCCAGTAGGTGGGCCGCTATCCGGGCAGCAGCCTCGGTTTGGGCATGTTTAACAAAAATCACAGCCAAATCTGTTCTGGGAATTGCAGCCGGTTCCGTCACAGCCCGTACTTTGACAATCCTTTCCACACCCTGATGAAGAATTGTCAGTCCGTGATCGTTCAGGGCCACAACTTGTTCTTCTCGCACGTCAAGCAGATGAACATCCATCCCCTGTTCGCTGAGAAGCCCTCCAAACAAGCAACCCATAGCACCGGCACCGATAATTGTTATTTTCATAATTCGTTAGATTCTGAGATATTCATTACTCCGTATCCTGACAGCTATAAAAATTAAGATAGAAAACTGTCGGTGTCAGAGAAACGAAGGTATTTACTTAGGACGATCTAAGGTAATGTGCTATATAAGCAAAATCATTCTATCCTGAGCCCAGGTAGAAGCAACTGTAAATTTGATTGACAAGAAAAAAAAGATAAGTAAACTTATCTGAATCTATAGCCTTGTTTCTGCATTGCAGGAGAGGCCTTTAATTCAGGAAATAATAACCAGGAGACAATAATGAAAACCAGATGTATCCTTCTAGGAGCCTGTTCCTCTCGGCCATCCTTCTTGTTTCGGTGACGCAAGCTGCAGATTATACAAACTCCATCGGCATGGAGTTCAAAAGCATCGCCCCGGGCAAATTCTTCATGGGAAGCTGTCTATATAGCAGAGCCGACAAAGAACGTGATAACGACTTGGAACAAAAAGGCTTACCCCCTCAAGGGCCTACTTGCCCGGCTCAAGTCCCGGAGGATAAAAATGCACTTGAGGAAGAAGCTCCCCAACATAAGGTTAAAATTCGCAAAGGCTTTCAACTAGGAATACATGAAGTTACCTTGGGTCAATTTAAACTTTTCCTGGCGGCTCTCAACGATCAGGAACGAAGTAAAATAGAGACTGAAGAATTTGAAAATATTAATACGCATGGCGACGAAGCAGCAGTAGCAGCAGTTTCTTGGGAGGATGCACAAACCTTTATAGAATGGCTCAACCAAAAAGAAGGCGGGGAAAAATATCGCCTTCCCACAGAAGCAGAATGGGAATATGCCGCCCGTGCAGGAAGTAAGACTATTTATTTCTGGGGAGACACTCTGGAAAAAGCACCGAAGTATTCTTGGTTTAATATGGAACATGCAGATCTACTTATCTGGTTTCCAGAAGGTGAGTTTAACAAAAAGGAAAATTTCTCTCATCCGGTGGGCCTGAAAAAGCCCAATGCCTGGGGATTATATGACATGGCTGGAAATGTGTGGGAATGGGTCAATGATAAATACAGTGCAACCTATTACCAGAACAGCCCTAATGTAGATCCGACCGGACCCGAAGCAGGAGCACTTCGCTGCTTCCGAGGAGGAAGCTGGTACGGTTCAGCCACGAACCTCCGCTCAGCCTTTCGTGGTCTAAATGTTCCGACCCATCGTAGCGACTCCCTGGGTTTTCGGGTGGTACGGGAGACTCGCTGAATCGAATCTCATGCAGGGACACGGCATGCCGTTGTCCCTACACACCCTGCAGAACGTTCTCACCCTGCCTGTCCCTTTCCTGCACCCTTGCTTCGCTGATAGGTTCGGATACTATAGCGAATCGGCTCTTCCACTTCTTCTGTCCGTACCAGCACAAAGGGCGGGCAGGAGAATGCCGGGAAAAAGGCATCGCCTGCAATCTCCTGCTCAAGTTCGGTCAGGATCAGCGTATCAGCCCGCTCCAAAGCAAGCTGATACAACTGGGCTCCGCCAATAACAAAAACCTTTTTTTCACCCTCAGTCAGCGCAAACCCCTGCTCCAGCGAATGAACAACCTTAGCGCCCGGAGCCTGAAACTCAGGATTTCTCGTTACAACGATATTCTGTCGTCCGGGTAAAGGCTGCCCGATGGATTCCCAAGTCTTGCGCCCCATGATCAGGCTATGGTCCATGGTGATCTCCTTGAACCGAGTCTGTTCCCCTGGAATATCCCAGGGGATGGTCTTGCCCCGACCGATGACCCGATTGGCCGCCATAGCGGCTATGAGAACAATCTCCACCTACGCTTCCTCGTTTTTCTTACCCTTAGCCTTGGGCTCTTTGGGGGCGGGAGAGGAAGGAGAGATCACCGCATCGCTAGCATCCGATATCGGCAGGCCGAATCCCAGCCGTACCTTACGGTCAATCTCCGCCAGCATATCGGGGTGTTCTTTAAGAAAGGTCTTGGCATTCTCACGGCCTTGCCCGATACGCTCATCATTATAGGAATACCAAGCCCCGCTCTTATCAATGATCTCCTGCTCCACCCCGAGATCCAGCAAATCTCCGGTCTTGGAGATTCCTTCGCCGTAAATCATGTCAAACTCAGCAATCCTAAAGGGAGGAGCCACTTTGTTCTTCACCACTTTGACCTTGGTACGGTTTCCGATAACCTCCTGACCGTCCTTGATCTGGGTCATCCGACGAATATCGATGCGGATGGAGCTGTAAAACTTGAGGGCATTACCACCGGGGGTGGTTTCTGGGTTACCAAACATTACTCCGATCTTCATCCTGATTTGGTTGATAAAGATCAGCACTGTATTGGTCCGTTGCAGCACACTGGTGAACTTTCGCATGGCATGGGACATAAGTCGAGCCTGGAGCCCCACATGTTGATCACCCACATTACCGTCGATCTCCGCTCTCGGGACCAGGGCAGCCACGGAGTCGATAACGATGACATCCAGCCCGCCGCTGCGCATCAATACCTCGCAAATTTCCAGGGCCTGCTCGCCAAAATCCGGCTGGGAGACCAACAGGTTTTCCACGTCTACTCCCAGTCGTTCCGCATAGTCGACGTCCAGAGCATGCTCCGCATCAATAAAGGCTGCATTACCACCTGCCCGCTGGGCCTCTGCGATAACATGCAGGGCCAAGGTGGTTTTGCCCGAAGATTCCGGTCCGTAGATCTCGGTCATCCGGCCTCTGGGCAAGCCGCCCACACCAAGGGCGATGTCAATCCCCAAGGTGCCGGTGGAAATAGCCGGGATGTTTTCCCGTTCATGCTCACCGAGGCGCATAATGGCCCCTTTACCGAATTGCCGCTCTATCTGACTGATGGCATTATCAACGCTCTTCAGCCTTCCTTCCGTCTGTTTATCCTGTGCTGCTGCCATTAGTTGCTCCTTGCGTCTGATAATTTTTCAATCGTGTATTGACAATCATCGACAGGAATAAATTGAACATCTATATTCTCTCCACCAACGATTGTATCCAGATTATTGACTAAAATTTTTGGCTTTACTTTCGTTAAACCAAAAGAAAGTAAAGGAAGAATAATTTTTTGACCAAACAATTCTATCTCATCTTGCTCTGCTTGATCAAAGCGAAATACAATTAAATCGGCTTTACGAAGACGTTCTATGTTCGATAAATCTTCAAATGCTTCTAGCTTTCCTTGTACCGACTTTAAATTAATATCTGTTACAGGGGCATTGAAAGCCCCTTTGGCTAGAACCTCATAGACCTCTTTCACCCTTGAGTACAATACAGAATTGTACTCAAATGAGGGGTCATAATAAATTGTATATCCAAGAATTCTGGCGACCTCACGTACATCATGAATAAAATCTAACAACTCAAATTCGTACAAAAAAGGTTGGCCTTCCGCAATGTCATTAGAGTGAGCGGATAATAAATGCATTCCTTCAATTTCTAAAGAGAAATTAAGTATCCATCCTTCGTGAATCTTACTATATAAGTTATAAATTTTATCGAAATATGGAAGATAATTCAGCGGCTTTTTATCCCACTCATTACAGGTTAAATTGAGGGAAAATTAACCTCCTATAGGGGTTAAAAAGTTATCAACAGAAAAACTTATACCCATCGACAGCAGTCCACCTAATGCACGGCTTGTTGCTGTCATTGATTTTGTGCCAGCAACCGCACTTCCAGGCAGATCATAAAAATTCACCTTACTTTTTTCATCTGGTGAAACTAACCATGTTCGAATAACAGCATCTTTTTTTAATAATGAATGAAGTTCGAATGTACCTTCACAATCCTCGGCTATTTTTTCTAATAAAGCAGAACCTCTAAGCTCAACAGCAGAACTGTCGATAACAAGTTTTTTTCCCTGCTCGACCAGCGCCTTATACTTTGAACCAAATTCCCTTGAAAAATCCGATTTAATTTTAAACTTAACGTCAACAGGATCTTTCGGATGAATAATATGATGCGTAATCCCCTTATGAAAACTTGTTTCAACGATAAAGCGTTGATCCAACCCTTCCAAATAACCTGATGTAGCCTTACTTGCATTGGACATCAAGTTGGGAAGAAATACTGCTGTCTGCCCAGATGCGGCAGCTACCAAGGTATTGATAGCATCATGTTCGCCGGGTAGTTTCTTACCCTGCTCACGCTTTGCCTGATCCTCCGCTTTCTTCTTCCATTCGTTCAAGAGGGCTACAGTATATGTTTTGTCATCGTTATCAATTAGAGTTGCACAACTTGTGCATAGCCATATCCCATTTGTTATAGATCGCCTCTGCTCAGGTTTTAACGCTCTGTTGTAACGTCGGGCTCCGGGTCCAGGAGCAGCAGCTGTAATATGCGCGGCGTTACCAATGTTATTTATTTTATCCGGCCCTTCATTGGATGGGCCATGAGTCGGAACTCTGCAATGAGGATTGGAGCACCTGTTCCCTGCTCTGTACCCCAAAATTCTTTTTGTTTTTTCGGTAAAATCGTCTCGTTTCCCGGCCATGCTTAGTCCTCCAGTAAAACCCGCCGTACCATATCCAAGGCAGTCTGAGCGGTCATCTCCTGAATCTCTTTCCGCCCACCTGAGAAATGATGCAAGGTGTCCTTGACCTTATTTTTATAGAAGAGGCCAATATACACCGTGCCCACCGGCTTTTCTTCTGTACCGCCACCCGGTCCAGCAATGCCGGTGACAGAAAGGGAGATCTTTGTGCCCACCCGAGCCGCAAGGCGAGCCGCCATAGCCCTGGCCACATGCCCGCTGACCGCCCCGTAATTACGAAGCAGATCCTGATCCACGTTGAGCAGAACCTCCTTGACATGGTTAGAATAGGCCACCACTCCACCAGCAAACCATTCTGAACTGCCTGGAACAGAGGTCAGTTGTGAGCTGATCAAGCCGCCAGTACAGGATTCTGCGGCAGAGAGCATCAGACGCTTTTCTCGAAGCAGATTGCCTACGACTTCAGCCAATGTTTCCCTATCCGTGCCATAAATATAATCACCCAAAACATCCTGAATCCGTTGCTCAGAATCATTGAGCAGAGTGTCCGCTTCCTCGGCACTGCTGCCGGAGACGCTCAGGCTCACATGCACTTCGAAATCCACAGGATAGTAGCCCACCTCCACCTGCTGTTCCTGCTCTAACGGCATAAGAAACTGGTTGATCTTGTGTTCAGGCAGCCCCACGGTCTTGTACAAGCGCAGCCGCTGATATTTATTACAGCCGCTCCAGCCGGACAAACGCGGCAGGACAATATCCACCAGCAGTTTTTGCGCCTGCACCGGAACTCCGGGCAGAAAAAAGATCGGGATATCATCATGCACAAGCAGATGACCAGCCATCCTTTCCTCTGCACTCAACACCTCGGCACCTTCAGGTAACCAAGCCAGCTTTTCCAAAGCATCAAGGTGTCCATCCGGGTCTTGCAATTGCGAACGTATCTTTTCCAGGATTGCCTCATTCAGGGTGGCCGGACGTTGTAAGGCCTCAGCAACCGCTTCATTGGTCAAATCATCCGTGGTCGGCCCCAGCCCGCCCGTAACAATCACAAAATCCACCCGCCGAATCGCTCGCTTTAGGCTTCGCCAATCAGCGTAGGCGTATCCCCAATGGTGTGCATGGCATAGATCTCATGACCGGCCCGAAAAAGCTCTCGGGCGGCAAACGCACTGGTCGTATTGGTTATCCGGCCCGAGGTCAGCTCGTTGCCGATCGCTATAATTTCTCCGATCATTGTCGCACACCGCACATCATCATTCTCAACTAAATCGCCCCGTTCCAAAGAGGGCGGAGCCCACCCTGGGTGATTGTTAAAGCAGCCTGTAAAAATGGAGAACGAGCCCCGAAGCTGCATGAAAAAACGCTTTTTCCTTCTCGCTTCTTCTCAGCTCTGCGCAGTACCTGCCAACACAGAGACTGAAGGAGGAAAATATATCAAGGCTGCTTCCGCCTGCTCTCTCACAGGCGAATACGGTTGAAGGGATTTTACATCCTGCCTACTTTATCATAAACAGGAGAAAAAGGGAAACAACAGAGTGTCCCCTGAGCGGGATATATGGCTCGGACCTTGCTGCAACCTGACCAAGTTGTGCAACAGCGCAGCTCATTGAGCCTTGAGAGTTGTGAATTACGCCTACGCTCCACTCGCTTGATGCGTAAGACTCCTGGTCAGGTATTTATCCAGAAATTCCTCTGCCGGAAAAACTTCCTCCGCTGCTCGAACAATCTGATCAGCAAGATGCCCGCCGACAGAGTTTGTTTTTCCCTCTTTACCAAGTATCAGCCGGATAATCCGGGCCGCATCAACCTGCTCAAGAGGACGGCAGGGGATAAAGGCAACTGTTCCGCCTTGGTCGATTTCATGCAGCAAATCGCCCAGGATAAGTACATCTAAAGGGCGGGCCAATTCGGCCTCATTAACCACCTGACATTGTTCCACCAGCTGATCCAGCACTGTGGATCGACCTAATGCAAAATTATTATAAACCGTGATCAGAATATCAAAGGTCCGCTGGAGATCCTGGCGGGCACTGCTTTCTGTCCCTGACAGCTGATAGCTATTACGATGCTGAATAGCATAGGCCAAGACCGCACCGAGAAGAACGAACATCCAGCCTAACTGAATCCAAACCAGAAAAAGCGGAACCGTGGCAAAAGAGCCGTAAATGGCATTATAGTTTGCCACGCCGATCTGGAGCACCACGTAGGCACGCTGGACAATGAACCAAAAGACCGCACCGAACAAGGCCCCGCAAAAGGCCGCTGATGTTTTGACCTTTACATTGGGAAAAAAGAGATACATCATCATCAGGGACAGGGTGATGAAGATGAATGGCAGCAGCTTCAGGAGCATCTGCACAACCCAGGCAGACGGAATAAAGGTGGTGATGTACTCCATTATTTTGGGCGATTGCAGAATAGCATCACCGGCCAGAGCAATATTAACCGAGATGGGCAAAAGCACAAGCAAGGCCAGATAATCCATGATTTTCCGGAACAGAGAGCGACCGCGTCGAGTATGCCAGATAGCGTTCATGGCATCTTCCACGGAACTGAGCACCATGACCACCACAATCAAAAGGCCAGCAATACCAAAAGCCCCCAAGGCGGCAAAATTGGTATTATCCACATAATCAAAGATGGTATCAATGGCCTGATGCAGATGACGGTTGAGAGAGGGAGGAGGTCCCTCTGCTATCGCCTCTATTGCCTCCTCTATCACCTCTATAGACCCTATAGGTTCTTCCTGTTCCGCCGATTTCACCGATTCAGCTGGTTGATCTTCAGAAACCACAATTTCCGAATCAACCGAATCAACCGGCGGAGGCAATTCGGGATGTAGAGAAGGTAAAGCCTGCTCTGCCTCCGGGTCCAATTGATCTATAAAATGGTACGCGGCGATCCGCATCTGGTTGCCATTACCCAATCCTTTCAGAATGGCGGTGCTCATTGCCAGCAGAGGCACCATAGAAAGAATAATAGAAAAGGTCAGGGCCGAGGCACGCAGGGCAATATTGGTATGATTGAACTCATGCACCATAATCAGCAGGATACGAAGCAGGCTGCGGAATAAGGACATGATTCTCTTTTCTTCAGGGCAGTAGCTAAAGGACCAACGACTGAGTCGTCCTCCTGTTTTTAAGGTACCGAGTGGTAGAGCCGGAGTAACAGTTGCACCTGATTGGGCAGAGGAATGCATCATTATACGAAGTTGCGTTAAAAATATTTTCGGTGAGCGGAATAACCGGATGGGCGCAGAGAGGTCTGCCGGGTTCGATCCCAGTTCGGACAGGCTATCATTCCGGGAGCAAAACCGTCTTTACGGGGTTCTTTTGGATAACTTATTAAGGGTGAGAATACTGTTACCGCTGTCAGCAAGGGCTGGCGAAACTTCCTTTACCTTTGCTGCCTTTTGGACCGGCAGATCCGTCTTCCCCTTAACCTGCACCTTTTCTTTCGGGGTGGCCTCCAAGGTAACCATTGCCTTGCTGCTGCTCGCGGAAACGGACTTCACTGCAACAACGGGAGTGGAAGCAGAAGCGGGGACAGGAATCCTTAATGTCTGCCCCAGGCGTACCTTTGCCTTCTTGCCCAAATCATTAGCCTGAACAAGTTCTTTCAAAGATACCTTGTATTTTATTGCAATACTCAGAGCAGTATCCCCTTTTTTGACCTTGTATTCTTTATCACGAACCTGCTGAGCATATAACAGTCGGGAAGGAATATTCTTTATCTGTTTCCGGATACGTTTTGTCGCTGGTAGACGAACCAAGGTCCCTTTCGGGATATATTTCCGCCCTTCAAGGGCCGAGCCTCGAATAGCCGGATTCAGCCGCTCAAACTCTTCCTCACTTATCCCAAAGTATTTCCTCAGCTCTGTTGCAGGAGCATACTTAGGCAAACGAAAGGTAACATTAATCCAAGGGCGATTTTTAACAAGGGAACGGTCATTTTCCAAACGTCTGGCAACACGAACAGCTGCTATAAACTCCGAATAGAAATTCTTTGAAGCAAATTTAAAAATTCCGGTCTGATGATTAGCAATAATTCTCGGATAGGTACCCCATTGTTCCTGGGCGCGTACCATCCCGGCCCGACCATAATTATAGGCAGTCAGAGCTAAGGGCCAAGAGCCGAGCTGGCGGTAATTTTCTTGAAGAAACTGTGCTGCCGCCAGACTGGAGAGGTACACGTCAAAACGCTCATCAACCAGTTCATTAATTGTCATATATTCTCGCCCAGTATGCTTGGTAAACTGCCAAAGACCAACAGCTGCGGCCTTGGAATGGGCACTGAGATTGAAAGAGGATTCAACATGGGGGAGATAAGCAAGCTCCACAGGCAAGTTTCGGGCCCTCATAATCTTTTTAATGAGTGGCATGTACGCCCCGGAACGAATAACTCCTTTACGAAAGGTATTTTTCAGACCTGTCTGTACCCGCATGTTTTCACAAGCCTCACGAAAGACAGCAGGCCTTTGCTTTCCCTTGAAAAGGGTATAAACTTTTTTTTCTTCTTCTGTGCTCGGCGTCCTGCCATCAGCAAATTTTTCAAGCATCTTTTCATGACGCATACGGACTATCTTTTCAAGCTGCGCATTAATAGTGCCTGCTCCTGGGGTTCTCCTCGGTACAAAATCTATAACAGCATAGATAATGCTCAAATCTTTTTTATCATGCAATACACCTTGATTACTCGTATATATGCCGTATATTTTTTCCCAAAACTGCACATTAGGTGCGATAATCTGATAAATCGGAAATCGGGAGCCAGCCTCACAGCGTCCATCAATCAGCAAAAAAGTGAGACTAAACAGAAGCAGGCATGTTATTTTTCTTATCATGATAGGCATCGGTACACCGCGTTATAATCCATAGCAGAGCCGTCCAGCCTTGCGACAGCGCCCCAGTTATTCCCACATCCACTACTATCCACTACTCATTTCCCATTGTACAATATTTTTATACAAAAAGGCAAGAAGGGGAAAAAAGGTATTTTTTCCATCAACTCTCAGAACCCAACCGGCTCATCTGCGCCAGTTGGGCACCCCTTCTGAAAACGGGCAAACAGGGCATCACTCGCTCAGGCAAAAAAAAATCCCGGTGTATTCACACCGGGATCTCAAATACCCTTTCCTATAACAAATTAACCTGTCACATAAATACACCAAGGGGAACACCTGCGTCCCATTTTAAAAACACTCTAGTGCTTAGTAAAGTCTAAAATTTAGGGTTAAACGTGTCGCCCCCGATTAGTCTTCGGGGCTTACCTTAAGACAACAACCCTAAAACTTAGCTATGACTAAGCACTAGGCAACAACAAGCAAATTGCTAGAATCTTTAACTATACCATAAAATTCACAATTGCGGCATTCAAGAAATTTACCAGTAAGATCACCTTTCTCACTAATCGTACAATAAGAATCACTAATTACCCAACAGCAGCGTCCGCCATTCTTACCTTGATGAATACCGTTTGCTCTGGATTCAATAGCAGCCGGACAAACTCCGTCCACAGATACATTCTCTCCACCGGGTTCTCTTCCACATTTCTTAAATTCCCAGCAATTTATATTTTTTTCTTCCATAACGCAAACATTGCCTCAACGAAAAAGTTCAATTTACGACACCAATAATACAACATGGTAAAAAAAAATTATACTTCACTTTTCCCTGAAAAACAATATCTACTTTCACTAAGAAAGATTATTCAATAAGTTAACTGTAACGCAATAAAAAAAACGGACAAAGAGGAAAGCATCTCCTTATCCGCCTTTTTTTCGGCAGCAATCTACCCTCTTTTACCGCAAGAAATATTTATGTTTTTTCATTGAGCACCTTCCGCCGCCACAACTCAAAGGTTATCAAGAGCCACAAAGCACGTTCATGCCGGGGCAAGGTATGTTCAGGTCTAAGCGCAAGCAGCTCTTCGATCCTATCCGGATTAAAGATACCAACCTTCTTGATCACCCTTCTATTCAGTATCTTACGAGCATATTTCTTACACTCTCTACGCAACCAAAAATGGTCTGGAAAGCCTGTCCCACTCTTGGGTTGCTCAATAATATTTTCCGGCAAAAACTTGTTATAAGCCTGGCGAATAATCCTTTTTTCAATGCCTCGACTGATTTTTAAAGCAGAAGGCATGCAAAAACTCATCTCAATCAACCGTTCATCAAATAAGGGAGAGAGTGAGGTCAGTCCATGTGCGCCGGTCATTCTTTCCATCAACGGAAGCTGCATATGTCCGCCCTTCAGCTGAATATTCGCAGCAGAAAGCATATCGAGAAAAGTTCCTGCTCGACCGGCCTGAAAAAAAGGCGTTAAAACCCCATCAAGAGCCTCATGCGTATTATACAAACTG
The DNA here is from genome assembly GCA_004028505.1 of Candidatus Electrothrix aarhusensis. Taxonomy (GTDB): domain Bacteria; phylum Desulfobacterota; class Desulfobulbia; order Desulfobulbales; family Desulfobulbaceae; genus Electrothrix; species Electrothrix aarhusensis. The sequence continues at coordinate 15,208 of MTKO01000072.1, read as the reverse complement.
CGCCATTCTGGAGTAAGCAAAGCGTTCAAATCATCATAGGCTCCACAACAGGAAGAAAGGTATGCCTGCTCACGAAAAAAAGGCCCCTGCTTCATTCCCCCGTACCAATGTTTCAGCAACACAGGAAGCATATGCGTGCCGCCAAAGACCAAAGAACTGCCCGCTCCATTCAGGACGTATTCCACCTCCTCGGCGGCAATTGCGGAAAGCATGTACATGAGCACTGATGACGGATCACCAACAGGCTCATCTGCCACAAGCACAGCCTCACCAAGACTCTTCAAGAAATCCTTTGGCTGCATCAGAATTTTCCGGTGATCAGTACCGATATGATCAGCAACGGCTCCGGCGTGCTCCATACCTCTTTGGTCGTCGTTAAAGCAGATCGACCAGCTCGATATTTTTTTCCGCCCTTGACGAAGAACTTCTGCACCGATCGCAGCAGAGCCGAGCCCCCCGGAAAGAAAAAGGCCAACAGAATCATCGGCAGGCAACTGATCAGCAAGAACCTGCCCGTGAAGCGAGGCGAATTCCGTTGCCCATTCCTGCTCGCTCCTTTCCTCCTTGCCCACCTGTTCTGGAGCAAAAAAACAGCGCGGTGGCTCCACCTTTCCCCGAGCAAAGGTCACGGTATGCCCCGGAGGCAATTCCCAGAGATTCTCCAGCATGGTCTCCTTGCCAGGCACAAAGCCATAGGCAAGATACTGTGCCACAGCTGCCGGTCGCAGGTTACGAGCAAAACCAGACCAAGCCCAAATCCCCTGAGGTTCAACGGCAAAGATAAACCGATCGTTGTATAATCCGTAATAGATCGTACGGAGCCCGGCAGGATCTCGTGCAAGATGTATACGGTCCCCATCCAGCACGGCAAGCACATAGGCACCTCGCAGATCTCGAACAAAACCCATGCCTTTCTCCCGGTAATTTCGCAGAAGAGGTGGCATATGTTTTTTTTTTGATCTACACAAAGACGGCCAGCAAGGGCAACAACCTGCCCTCGATGCTCAATGATACCTCCGTGATTTGAATGGGAAGGAAGCCAACAGGCCGTTGAACGGATTGAGGCGTGGGTCCGAGCCGGAGGCGTTCCCCGATGACTCAGAACATCTGCCATAGCTCGATTTTTTTTCCCACTCCAACCGGAAAAACCAAAAATTGCTCCCATTGCACTCCCTAACTGCGTGTAGTCTTTTTCCCGACTCTATCTCGTTGCATCACAAGAGAGGACTCCCGCTCTTTTTCACACTCTTTGAGTATCCCATTGCTCCAACACCTCAAGCAGCGTACTGTTTTTTCGTACAGCCTCGCCACATATTGTCGCTAAAACAGGATAGGGAAGAATATCCAGTGGTGCCTTATAGCCGTTTCTCTGCAATTGCAATGCATAGAGAAATGCATTTTCTCTAAATGTTCCGGCCTGATGCCGAGATCAATGACTGTACGACCCGACAATTTATTTTTCTCGGACATCGCCATCCCCGTCTCACTGGCATCATGCAGCAGGTAAATAGGTAACAAGGATCTCTCTTTGAGTATTTCCTGGGCACGTTGAACAATATAGGCCGGATAACCGTCCCGTGAAAAAATAAGAGCATTTTGATCAGCATGAAACCCGTTCTTGACCAGCAAATCCACCAAAAGTGGGCGTTCGACAATAATGATCCGCTCAACTCCATAGTCAAAAAGATCCTTTTCTGAAAAATCAAGTGGCGGCTCATGCAGGCTCGGACGAATCAACAGCATCTCGTCCCCCCCTCCATGACCTGCCTGCCATTGCTTGAGCAGTATTTTCAACGTCCCTAAATCAGGTGGTAGCTGTCGACGATACTGCCGAATCAACAGCCAAGGGCCAACCAACAGGATCAGGCTCAGCACTCCGCCTATCCAGCCAAACAAGAGAAAAAAGAAGATACAAAGAGTGAGCAAAAAAACTCCGACACCTGCGAGTTTTTTCCGTAACAAGTAAATTCTTTCCTCGGCATCCTGTTGACACCAAGCACTGTAAAGCTGAGGAAAGCTAAAATAAAACTGTCCGTTCCCTCCGGCCCTCCGAAGTAGATTGAAGAATTTCGCATCTGTCATCCCCTGAGCGTTTCTCGCATGAAAGATAAACTGATAGCCACAGCGGCAGCGACGTTCGACATCTTTTTTTTGCTCAACACCGCATTCAGGGCATTTCATATCGTTCTCTTCTGCTGCAACAGAATCTCGTTTCTTCTTTCATCGAAAAAAGCCATTTTCTCAGCACCTTTTTCGTCACCAATCTTCTTTATTTTTTTCACACCCAAAAAAGGACAAACTGACTCTGTCTAACTCTCCTTGGAAAGGAGTTGCATAAACTCAGCAGACAAGCAATATAAAGTATCTATAATAATTGTCCAGTCTTTCATTTGAATCTACGAGAAGAGCATTTCTCTTTCCTGGCACCATGTTCAGCTCTTGAGTTTACTCCCATAAAGGACCTCATGACTATGTTAGCCCGACCGTATGTTTTCCTGTGAATCTCACCAAAATCTATGTTATATAATATACACGTTGGAAATAATTTGAATCGCAGTTAGATGAATTCAATATAAGAGGAAGAAAATGCAGAAAACTTCATTAAAGTTAGGCCTACTAGCCTTATCAGTATAATCTCACCATCTGGTATTCACGCAGCTGCACCAGCACCAAATGCAGATATTGACACAGACATGATGGCACGGGAGTATAGAGAGACGAATAACGGTCCGGGAGCATTAACCAAGGAAATGATTGAGGCCTGTGTTGTCCTGAAAATTGATATGGAAAAAGACGCAGCTAACTTGGACAACCTCAGGGAAGAGCTGGGGAAACTGAATAATGAAGTAAAAGATCTCGGAGCCTACCTGAAAAACAACAAGGGGCAATTCGACGAAAACGACAACAGCGCCGCTCGAAGAGCATATCAGGCCAAGGTAAAGGAGTATAACTCCAGAATTCCTATCTTAAAGAAAAGAACCCAAAAGTACCAAGACATGATCAAACCATACAAAGACAAAGAGGTTAAATTTGAGCAGGAGTGTAATAATCAGCCCTACTACGAAGACGATTACAAAGCGATTGAAGAAAAAATGGGTCGTGGTTTATAAGGTCAAAACAATTCCTTAAAAAAATATGGCATTGATAGACGTACAGTTTTGCTGGCTTGATCCCGACAGTTGTCGGGATCTCTCATTACCAGCCTACGCAACCAAGCAGGCAGCGGGTATGGATGCAGCGGCGGCAATAGCTGAAGACTCCGTACTTCAGCCCGGAGAAATCAAACTTTTTCCCACGGGATTTGCTATCGCCCTGCCAGAAGGTTTTGAAATACAGGTACGCCCGAGATCCGGCTTGGCAATAAAGCACGGTGTCACAGTCGTTAATGCGCCGGGCACTATAGATGCCGACTACCGAGGCGAGGTCAAGATTGGTCTGATTAACCTCGGCAACGCCCCTTTTACTGTTCAACGGGGTGATCGCATTGCCCAACTGATTCTTGCCCCGGTATGCCAAGCCCAATTACAGCAAGTGCAGGCGCTGGGGAAAACAGAGCGAGGACATGGAGGGTTTGGGCATACTGGCATGTAACCAGCAACCGATTCGATTTGGTAACATAACGATTTTCCCTGCCGAAAGGTCATGCGAGACGAAACTTTATGGTAGAGATATCAGCTTTCTTACCCTCGCTCTTTTCCGCATCTCCAGCAGGAAATGAATAAAGAGAAATCTAAAAAGATATCAAAACTATAGGCTAGATCACAATTCTACAACAAAAAAGGAGCCTCCCATATGTCCACAACGCAACTCTTACTCGCTAGTGTTATCTCCTTGATTATCATAGCCCCGAGCTTCCACACCGCCTCAGCTGAAGCCTTAAATGCAGACACAAAAAAATCAGAGCGCAAGTATCGAAAGACAAAAACCGGTGAAGGAGCCCTAACCCGGGGAATGCTTGAAGCATGCATAACACTCAAATCAAAAATTGACGAAGAGTATGCAAAAATCAGCGGTTCCAAAAAAGAGTTTGATACTCTCAACAACGAAGTCAGTAACCTTGCGGCATCCTTAAAGGAAAACAAGGACAAACTAGAAGACGAAGGAAAAAAAAATGTTGGTGAATATAATCAGCAGGTTGAACTGTACAACAAAAAGCTCGAAGAGCTGAAAAAGATGGAAGCAGGGTATAACGAAATGAGTGCTCCGTATAAGAAGAATGCCGCTCAATTGCAAAAAGAATGTAACGGGCAACCCTATTACGAAGATGATTACGCTGCGGCTGTTAAAAAAACGGGAAGCCATCTGTAACCCGCCTCTCTTTATTCAGCAATGAAGGCACCAAGCCCTGCTGAATGAATATTTCCTCTTTATCTATAACGAAGAAAAGAAGAGGGATTACAGGGAAATATCATAGTAGCACGCATTCCCCTAGCTGCACCTACTCTGGGAAACGCCCTCTAATCAAACAGAAATTCTTGATGAAATCGGCAGAGACATTCTCTGCCGAGACACAACGTGGAGCCTTAAAAAAGCAGGGAAAGCCCAAAATTAGCTGTAAAATTGCTTAAATCATCATCGGGCAACGCCATATCATATGCTGATGCTCCAATTTCCCCACGAAAAAAAAGATTTTCATGAAGCCACTTCGCATTATGCATAATGCCAGCATATCCTTCAAATCCGTCCTCCTCGGCTTCGAAATGAATCCCCCTATGTGTCCTATCTGCTTCGACATGTGCATAACCGACCCCCAGATAAGGCCTCATGGCAAAGGCGCTCATCACAACAAGTGAATTAAACATGTAATGCCCGCGAAGTGATGTGGTTTTAAAATCGCCGGTTACTCCCAGAGTACACATTGCGCCAACATGCTCGGTAAACCAGTACTCTGCTGTCGGCCCTGCACCGTAATTCACCGAATTCACCATGCCCCCCAAACCGAAACGCCCTGCAACGGAAAAAACATATTGAACGGGCTGCTGTTCATGCTGTTCATAGTCAGACTGGGCAAAAGCAGAGCCAGAAAAACTCAGCCCTAATAAGAGCATAATCGTCACCAAGCGGGGGCACTGAAATAACCTTCCTGAATTCATCAACATGTTCTCCTTTCTCTCTTCTTTTCAAATAGCTTCTGACTTCCTTCTTTGGAAGAAGGAGTTTCTACAAGCAAAGGAACTTATTTAACCATAAAATATTGCAAAAACAAACAAAAATATGTCTTTCCAAAAAAAGATAACTTTACAAATCCTTCTCAGAAAAGGGGAGCACTTTGGCAAGACAGTCCTGTTCCAACAAGAGCATGAATAAACGATCCAAGCCGAGGGCTATGCCCGCGCAGTCCGGCAGTTCTTCAAGGGCTGCAAGAAATTTCTCCGGCATCTTTCGAGGATTGTCACTGCTATCAATCTTTTGGATCTCCTCGTCGAAACGACGCCTCTGTATGACAGAATTTGTTAACTCAGAAAAGCCATTAGCCAATTCAATACCACTGATATAGAGCTCAAAGCGCTCCGCCAACTCGGGATATCTCGGCTTAGGTCGGGCCAGTGAGGCCAACTCAACCGGATAATCATAAAGAAAAACCGGAGATTCCCAGCCAAGCTCCGGCTCGACTTTTTCTACCAGTAACAGGTCAAAGTCTCCTGTACGCACCGCCTCTTTAGCAGATATCCCCGCATAACGCAGAAATGCGTCGTTTACTGTCAGTCGCTGCCAGGGTGCCTGTAGGGGAATTTCTTTACCGGATCGGCAGACAATATCTTTCCCTGCAACCTGCCTGATCATCTGCTCACACTCTTTCATCAGCTCCAGATAGCTCCATCCAGCATGGTACCATTCCAGCATGGTAAATTCTTCCTGATGAAGCCGTCCCCGTTCTCCTTTGCGAAAGCAGGGACAAATCTGAAAAATTTGCGGGCAGCCTTGGGCCAGTACTCGTTTCATACAGAGTTCAGGAGAGGTTTGCAGGAACCACATTTCAGAAGCAAGAGGAAGAATTTCTGCTTCCGGGATCAGGACCGGAAGACGGATTGGCGTATCCACCTCTATGTATTCCTGGTGATAGAAAAAATCGCGAACTCTCTGCATCATGAGAGAACGCTGCGTAAACCCATCAGGTGATAACATAAAATCCGCTTTAGGTGTTTTTAGTCTCGAGCGCCGACATACTGATCCCAAACATCCTCTTCAGAGGAATCATGGGTATGCTCAGGCATCTCTTGAAAAATAAATTGCTTCCAGCTGCCTGGGGCATTTTTAATATGAAACCCAACGGCCACTAAGCGACCATCCTTTTTCCTCCATTTCGAATGCACCGTTAATTTGTAATGCCTTACTTCCTGAAAATCAGAAACAACAACACTGAACTGCTCTCCATGTAACGCTGTAAATCTGGCTGGCAAGCCCTGTAATTGCATCCCTTTAAGGGATACATCTTGAACCGTTGCGGTGTATACAAAACCATCGTTAGCGATATTTGCGGTATATCCATCTAATCGCATTCTTGGCTGCCTGCGTTGTTCAATATTTTTCTTCATAAGATCTAACTCGTTTCCTGAATTAAAAAATTTACGCAGAATTTTTTATATCCATCCAGAACGAATTGCAATATTTTTATAATTCTACGCCCTATATCGTAAAATAAAGAATAGGTCCATCCACGATAGAAGAGATCCTCTATTTGAAAAAATCTCCCCCCTCTTTTACTGTATCCTTCCTGTAAAGTACAATTTTTTTTATTTAAAAAAAAAAGCGATAACAGGAAACAGGGGGAAGTAAAAAAGGGGGGGGGCGGGAAGCGCCCCGATCCGAAAAAAATGTTAAAAAAGAATTCCTTCAAACCGAGAGAACAACGATCAAACCGAGTACGGTACAGTAACCAGCAAAGAGATAGAGAGAATGTTTGCCCAAATAGGCAATCAACCAACGAATCGCGATATAGCCGGACACTAAAGCAGCTAAAAACCCTGCTAGCAAAGGAAAGAGAAAATCATTGAGGACAGGAAGCTCGGACAAATCCTTGAGAGCAAGTAACCCAGCACCCAACATCACAGGCACAGACATCAAAAAAGAAAAACGAGCTGCCGCCGATCGATCCAGATGTCGTGTCATGCCACCCGCGATAGTCGAACCAGAACGAGAGACACCAGGTAGCAAAGCAAGAACCTGAGAAAACCCGATCAACAGGCTGTCCACCCAAGTTATCTCCTCCATACGACGGTTCCGCCGACCAATGGTTTCCGCAATGACCAGCAAAATTGCGGTTAAAAAAAGAAAATATCCTGTCATCTTCGCACTGGCAAAGGCATGCTCAATCAAATCCTTGCCCAGCAAACCGAACACAACAGCGGGCAGAGTTGCTATAATCAGATACCAGCCCATTCGCGAGTTCGGCTCAAAAAAAGGCTCTCTCCGAATAATCCCCTGCACGAAGGCCTTTGCAATCTCGGTCAAATCTTTCCAAAAATAAACAAACACAGCAAACAGGGTTCCCCACTGCACTAACACATTAAAAATAAACTCTTGTTTTTCTGGAAATTCCCAACCTAAAAAATGAGGTACCAGTACCAGGTGACCGGAGCTGGACACCGGGATAAACTCCGTGAGTCCCTGAACAACACCAAGGATAATTGCCTGCAAAAAAGTCATTCTTTCTCTCCCAACAAACCGGATGACTCCCCGGTTTTCTTTTTTCATTTTCAGCAACGGGTAAGCCGTTCGAAAACATATTATTGTACCGCCCGAACATCAGCGGAGCTTTTCGGTACCCAGGCCAGTCCGCCTTTAAAGCCGTAGCAGCGTGCCAGGTACAGGGTTTGGACTGTTTCCTCGCCAAACCAGGGCCCGATACGGCGGAGCCTTACTGTAACGACAGGGTCCACCCGTTCAAACACCTCGGGCAACACCGTGATAACCGGTTTATGCTCAAAGACACCAACAGCATCCTGGCCAAGCAACATCTCGTCCGTAAACCAGAAATCATACACATTAGGCCTGGACCAGCGGTTAATAGACACCGTGCGCGGTTGTCCTTCCATATAAAAGGCCAGTTCACTGGCAAGCTGGTAACGAAGGCCGAAAATAAAGGTTTGCTCAGGCCGTTTCATACCCTGTACTTCCTTCTCCACAATCTCCCCCAGAGCAACCCAGCCCTTGGTTTCCCTGGCAGTACGATCCAAAGCAACCCTGAGTGGCAAAATTGGATAAAGAAGCTGCGCTAAAATAAGCGTTGAAACCAAAAAGGCCAAGCCGAGTCCAAACCGCCATAAACGGTAGCGAGAAGCTGTTTTCTCAGTTCCCCCTACCTGTCCCGGACTATACAGAGCCGCGATCAGAACAAAGGCTGTTAGGTAGGCAGGAGCAGGCCAGTTGCCGTAGATACGGACATGCAGGGCCAGCAGGGTAAAAACCAGAAAAGTGGTTAAAGACATCCAAATAAGGAAAGATGCCCGTGGGCGTGGAATTCGATCCCCAGACCATCCTTTGACCCAACCAACAACAATGAACAAAAAAATCAGAGGAGAAATCAAGCAGCCTGACTGCCGAAAAAATCAGGAAGGTACGCCAAGGTCAGGATAGTCGATTCATCCACCCCGCCTTGAAACAGCACATGGCGAAAGGTGACCCAGTTATTTTGTGCATTCCAGAGAATGACCGGGGTAAAGAGCAGGAAGCCTGTTACCAGTCCCAGCCAAGGTCTGTAGCTAAGCAACCGTTTCCGATACGCTCTGGTGAAAATCATCGCAAAAAAGAGCGAAGGCAGAAAAAACAGCATGGTGTACTTGGAAAGCAGACCCAAGCCAAACCAGATACCGGTAAATAGCCATTGTGACAGGGTATCACGCTCAACAGAGAGGGCAGCATGATAACAGGCTGCTGCCCAGCAAAGAAGCAACATGCCGTCCGGCGTGGCAATCAGGGCAGACCCAATCATCAACAAAACGGCCTGAGTGAGCAGGGCAACCTGCAAGGCTGTTCGCCAAGAAAACCAATGTGCTGCGAGCAGACAGAGATAGACTGAGGAGAAAGCAAGAGCAAGGATGGTGGGTAGGCGAACAGCGAATTCCGTATGACCAAAAAGACTGGTTGCCAACCAAATTCCCCACGCGATCATGGGGGGATGGTCATAATAACCAAGAGCAAGATAACGGCTCCACTGCCAATAATTGGCCTCATCCGGCACGAGAAGGAATTGCCCGCTGATAAGCAGACGGACAGCCAGCCCCGCAGCAAGAACCAGCCAGGTCAAAAAAATATAACGTGTTTCTTTTACTGATTGGGAAAGCATCACACCGTTCTGCATTACACCGTTCGTTCAGGAGATTTTCCCGCAAAAAGGAGAGCTGTACAAAACTTGTTCTCTTAACCGATTTCGATTATGATCGCTCATTGATCTCTATTAAACCTCAATATCTTTTTTCAGCAAAGGGATTATGCAAATTATGTGCTTATCAAAAAACTTTTTCTTCGCCTTTGTCCTGTGTTCCGCCTTTCTGGTTCACCTCTCTCCCAACAGCGTCTATGCGGCCCACGGAGTGTCTCTTGACGGTTCGTTGAAATACCCTGCCGGGTTTGACCATTTTGATTATGTTGAACCGCAAGCAAACAAAGGCGGGCTGCTGACCTTACACGCCATAGGCAGCTTTGACAAGATGAATCCCTTTACCCTCAAGGGCACAGAGGCCTTCGGCCTGTTCGGCATCGAACAAAGCCTGATCTTTGAAACTTTGGCTGTGGGCAGTCTGGATGAGCCCTTTGCGGCATACGGCCTAATTGCCAAGGATATTGAGCTAGCAGCGGATAAAAAGTCTGTTCTCTTTACTCTGAACGAGAAGGCCCGTTTTTCCGACGGCAGCCCAGTGACCGTAGAAGATGTCAAATTCTCCCTGGATACCCTCAAGTCTGATCTGGCCCATCCTTCGTATCAGATCTATTACCAGGATATCATCGGGGCTGAAATAGAGGATAAAGCTCAAGGGAAAATTCGTTTCCTTTTCAGTCGTCCCAACAGGGAGCTCCATATAATAGCCTCGGCCCTGCCCGTACTGAGTAAAAAATTCTATACAGAACACGGCTTCGGCGCTGACAGCAAAGGCGATCCCATGTTGCCTCCAGTCGGCAGCGGCCCCTATATTGTAAAAGAGGTCAATCCCGGAAAATCTATTACCTATGAACGCAATCCCGAGTATTGGGCCACAGATCATCCCACCCGTAAAGGAACGTTCAATTACAAGACCATTACAGTTAAATACTTCAAGGATCAAATCGTCAGCCTTGAGGCCTTCAAAGCCGGAGAATTTGACTTTATGTGGGTGAATATCGCCAAACAATGGCAACGCGATCTGGACGGTCGCCCCTTTGATCAGGGCAAACTGGTCAAACAGACCTTTCCGCATAAAAACAACCAAGGCATGCAGGGCTTTGTTTTTAATACCAGAAAAGAGCTGTTTAATAACCCGAAAGTACGTCAAGCCTTGGGGCTGGCCTTTGATTTTGAATGGACCAATAACGCGCTCTTTTTTAATCAGTATACCCGAGCAAATTCCTATTTCAGCAACTCAGATCTGGCCGCGACCGGACTGCCCGGAGAAGCCGAACTGAAACTCCTTAATCTGCTCAAAGAAAAATATCCGGGCGCTATCCCGCCTGAAGTCTTTAAGAGCCCGATCACCCCGCCGACAACCACTCCCCCAAACACTCTGCGCGGCAACCTCCGGCAAGCCCAAAAACTCTTGACGCAGCAGGGCTGGAAGGTCAAAGACGGGGTTTTGGTCTCAGCAGACGGTAAACAACGTTTTGAGTTTGAAATCCTGCTTGTCAGCCCCTCTTTTGAGCGGGTCATGGCTCCTTATGTGAAAAATCTTGAAAAATTGGGGATAAAGGCAAGCTATCGTACCATTGATGCAGCCCTGTACACGGATCGACTGAAAAATTTTGATTTTGATATGACCGTTACTGTATTCGGTCAATCACAATCACCGGGTAACGAACAGCGAGACAAATGGTCTTCTACTGCGGCTTCCCATAATGGCTCTTCAAATCTGGCAGGCATTCAATCGCCAGTGGTGGACAGTCTGGTTGATTCACTCATATATGCCGAAACCCAAGAAGAGCTGACAGCAGCTTGCAAGGCCTTAGATCGCGTCCTTTGGTATGGGTATTACGTGGTGCCGAATTGGTATCTAGCCTATCATCGCCTGACCTTTGCTTCTAAATTCAAGCAACCCAAGCAGCTTCCGGTATATTATAATCCCTATGAATTGCTCTATACATGGTGGTTCTAGAAGAAAAACTAAACCAGATCTCCCTAAATAGCAGGATATAGATCCCAACACGACAAAATAGCTGTAAAAATCGACTGGTACATCGGCCTTATGAAGTCGGCATACAACAGAAGGTATCCGCTATGCAAGAGCATGAACAGCTGAAAATCCTTCTGGTCGAAGATGATCAGGAAAGCATGGATTTTTTTGTGAGCTGTTTTCAAAAGGAATACAACATCCTCTGCGCATCATCCGGTGAGGAGGCCCTTGAACGATTTGAGCAGGAAGAGGATGTCGCTATGGTGCTCTCGGACCAAGCCATGCCCGGCATGACAGGCGTAGAACTCCTGACCCATATCTATCAAAAAAATGAATCTGTTATCCGCATCATCATAACTGGTTTTCTCAATACAACGGATATTATCGCGGCTATCAATAAAGGCCATATCTATCAGTTCATCGTCAAACCCTGGGAAATTGTCCAGATGCGAGTGGTGCTCTCTCAGGCAACATACACCTGGAAATTAAAACGAGAAAACAGAGAATTACAAAAAGAGCTCCTGACCCAGAATTACTCACCCAGGCGAACAAACATCTGCATACTTCGAAACAAACCCTGCGCAATCTCTCAATATCGCTCTTTACAGCAAGAGAGGAGGAACAGCGCCGAATTGCTATGGAGCTCCATGATGAACTTGGGCAATCTTTAGCTGCGTTAAAAATGCAGACCCGGATCATGGAACACGACTTTCTTCCGGCTGAGACAGCACAGCAGAAAAAAATAAAGAATTGGTCAACTGTACTCCGCAGCAGCATAAGTCAAATCATTGAGGATGTACGCCTGTTATCAAAAAATCTTAGTCCGGTCATTATTGAAGACCTTGGCCTGGATGCCGCTCTTCAACAGCTTATTGACAATTTTTTACTGAAGCACATGGAATTTCCTGCTCCTTTAAACCGGCTTCTCTCCAGGACATCACCTCCACTGACGGAAAACGGATAGTCTACCGACTTGTCCAAGAGAGCCTGAATAATATCTGCAATCACGCCGAGGCAAGCCATATTGATTTTTCCATCAAGGTCAATCAGGCTCAGGTCGTCCTCACCCTCGCAGATAACGGCAAGGGATTTCATGTTCAGGAAGTACTACGGCCCCAGAGTCGGCGTGGAATAGGACTGATAGCCATGTCTGAACGAGTTAAGATGCTTGGCGGCAAGATTGCCATTCAATCTATAATCAACCAAGGAACAGCAATATCCTTCACTATCCCTTTTGATTTTGATAGGGAAAAACAGAATAAAACCGAAAAAAAGCAGGTAGAATTAAGCAATGTCACCCGCAACACCATCGTTTAAGTATATTAAGTATACCTTACAAGACATTACGGCAACAGCTGCTCTAGGCCGACAGCTGGGTCACATCGCCCGAGAGGGAGATACTATCCTTCTCCACGGCGACCTGGGTGTGGGTAAAACTACCCTGACCCAATTCATCGCCCAAGGCCTGGAGGTACCAGAAGACCAGTATGTCTCCAGCCCTTCCTTTGCCCTGATGCACGAGTATCAGGGTCGCCTCCCTCTCTTTCATATGGACTGCTATCGCCTGGCCGGAGAAGAGGATATCGAAGGAGCCGGGCTGCTCGATTATATCGGCGGCCCTGGCCTCACTGTTATTGAATGGCCGGACCGGCTGGGGAGTCTGCAACCCGAAGAGCGTCTGGATCTTATTTTGAAACCGGTTAATGAGACAACAAGAACCTGCCTTCTTCAGCCTTATGGAGAATCGTGGCAATCCCGTATTGCGGCATTATCTCCTTGACTCACCCGAAGAGCCCGCATCTTTAACACGGCTCTTTTCCTTTTTTTTTCTGCGTTCGCCATCTGATTTACCCTGGACTTTTTCGCCGACAAGATGCTACTATGTACATCTTATTGCGATAGGATACGAATAACCACCCATTCCTACCCTTTTCTTTATCCTCATTTTTTAGTTAAGCTCACATTGAGCGGGTTGACATTATCTTTTTTGAATTAAATCCTTTGAAAAAACAAGCTCTTGTAGCTATTTCTTTTATACCGACAGGTTAACATAAAGAGAATTAAAAACAATGACTTACTTCTGCTGGAAAAATAAAATATTTTGAAATATTGTTTTTCAAAAAATAGCTTTTCTTTGAAATTCAGATATTTAATACCCGATCAATGTGAGTTAAGCCGAACAAACCGTATATCGCCTACTAGCACCCTGATAAAAAAATGAAAAAAAATACCATCCGCCTGCACAGCTGTCCGAAAGAATACACCTATGACCAGGATAAGGCATGCACCCCGGAACAAACTGTAGAACGTTTTCAAAAACGCTTAAAGGCCACCGGCCTGGATATCCTCAAAGAAGTGAAACGCATTGACACCGGTCGACTGGATATCCCGGTCTTCTTCAGTGTCTGTGGCAAAGACGCCCTGGATATCATCGGCACCAAAAAACAGATGGGCAAGGGTTCCACGCCGGAGCAATCCAGGGCCAGTGCCTGTATGGAGCTTGCTGAGCGCTTCAGTTTTTTTTCCTTTCTCAAAAATCCAGAGAATTTCCTCACCGGCGATTACCCAACCATGCAGGAAGCCGGGTACCCCATCCTGCCGATTTCAGCTCTACTTCAGTCTGTCCATGATGAAGAGCGCTGTTCGGAGGAGCTTGAACAGCTGCTCACTGGTCTGCCCTTACGCTGGACCTGGGCCAGAAATATAACCAAGGATGCGGATGTGCTGGTGCCCTTTTCTTGGTTTTACGCTATCAATGAGTTCAACGGCCCCTGTGCAGGTAATACCATTGAAGAGGCGGTTATTCAGGGAATTTCCGAGGTGGTGGAACGGCACGTCTGCGCTGTAATCGCCCGAAAAAAAATCCGCACGCCCACCATTGATCCAAGTTCGGTGATCGATCCCGTAGCCCGTACCCTGGTTGAAAAATTCAGACATAACGGTATCAAAGTACAGCTCAATGATTTTTCTCTGGATACCGGCATCCCGACCGTGGCAGCCCTAGCCTGGGACCCGGCTACTTTTCCCAAGAAAAGCGAACTGGTCTACACCGCTGGCACCACTCCCGGAGCTGATAAGGCGCTGATCCGCGCCCTGACAGAAGTCGCGCAGCTGGCCGGTGATTTTGAGTCCGGGTCTAACTATGTGGCCTCGGGTCTGCCTAAACCGCTCAGCCTAGATGAGGTCAACTACCTCTTCACCCCAGAGCAGACCATCAGTATCGACCAACTTCCCCAAGTCGATGCAAACGATATGCTTCAGGAACTTCACAACTGTCTTGAGGCTCTCCAGAAAATTAATATGGAGGTACTGATGGTCAATACCATCCATCCTGATCTCCAGATCCCAGCAGCCTATACCATTATCCCTGGGGCCCATTTCCGGGAACGGGCTGCCTCCGGCGATGCGCCGCTGTTTGCGGCCAAGCTGGCTGCGGATCTACTGGAGCCTGCCGAACTGGAAACCAAGCTGACTGAAATGCAGAAGCATCTTCCTGATGCCTATTACCTAGAGTTTTACCGGGGACGCAATTTCTACGACCAAGGCATGGTGGAACCAGCCCGAAAATGCTTTGAACAGGCCCTGACCATGCAGCCCAACGAAGAGGACAAACCGTATATTTATTCGTACATGGGTAGCTGCCTCCGTGATCAGGAGCTCTTTAAAGAGGCCATACCGGTGCTAGAGCAAGGCCTAGCCTGTGATGAAGAACGCCCGGACATCCATAATATTCTCGGCGTCTGCCATTTTAAGGAAGACCGCTTTGAACAGGCTGTTCATCATTTCCAGCGGGCTGTGCAGCTGAACCCAGTCTCATCTATTGATTACGCAAACCTGCCTTGAACCAACAACGGCTTGGGCGCAACCAAGAGGCAATCATAAATTATCAGATCGCCCTGGGACAGGAC
>MTKO01000071.1 GCA_004028505.1 Candidatus Electrothrix aarhusensis | reverse complement strand
GTCGTGCCTTCCCCTGCCTTGTCGCCGATCTCCTGCCTGATAACAAGGCTCTGCTCCAGATACTTGAGGGCGGTGGGGTAGTCGCCCTTGGCATACGCCGTCGTAGCGATGTTGTTCAGCGTCGTGCCTTCCCCTGCCTTGTCGCCGATCTCCTGACGTATCGCCAAGCTCTGCTCATACAGGGGCAGGGCCTCACTGTAGCGGGCAACCCGGTGGAAGTCGTAGCCTGCTTCGCCCAAATAGTACGCTTGTTCCTTCTTCTGGTCTTCCGGCAGCAGGGCAGCAGCCTTCTGCCAATACTCGGCAGCCTTGGCATAGCGCAACTGCATACGCTGAGCAAGGGCTTGGGAAACATTGGTATCAGCAGCAGAGATACGCCGCTGTCGGGCCGCATCCTGTTGTTGCTTGATTGCCTCCTCAAGCTGCTCTATGGCCTGCACATCACGGGCCTCGGCCTGATTCAGCAGCTCCTCGGCCTTGGCGTAGTCAGCAGCTCAATGGCCTGTCCTGCCTCTTCCTTGAGCCGCTGCACCTGCGGGTCTTCAGACTGCACGGTCTCCAGGCGCAGGCGCAGTTCCTTGTACTGCCCGGCTATCTCCCGCAGTTTGTTATCCAGGTCGCTGTGCGGAACCTGCTGCTCTTCCATAATCTTGAAGAAGCTGGCAAGGGCGGCATCAGTAACGGCGAGCTTGCCTGCGTACTCGGCAAAGACCTCCGGGGAGATGCCGTAGTTGTTCTGCTGACCAATGGCTCCTGTGCCTTGGCCGATATTCTGCGGCCCGCCGCTGCTCTCAAATGTGTTATCCGTCATTGCTGTCTCCTGCGGTCATCATGCTGTAGGGGCAGACCCCTGTGTCTGCCCGGTAGAAAAGGGTGAACACAGGGGTTCACCCCTACGGAATCACATCCCCACTGCCTTGCCGCACCAGACCAAGGCCCTGCCCACCAGCTCACCCACCGGCTTGGCCGCTGCCACCGTGGCAGGTATGGCCGCCAGCACCTTCTGGGCCGCTGTCAGCTTGGCAGTAATCATGGCCGCATCCGGCGTAGCTTCCGCGCTTCCCGCTGTGCCGTCCTGACATCGTCTTTCACCTTCTCCTTAACCGGCTCATCGAGCGGCAGACGGGACAGCTCCCGCTGCACCTGCCCCAGCAGGGTGATCAGCTCATCCGTCGAAACCTGTTGCGCAGCAAAGTTGTTGTTCTGCTGCCCCACGGCTCCTGTGCCTTGAGCGTTATTCTGTGTGCCGCCGTTGCTGTTGAAGCTGCTGTTGCCGAATGTATCTCCCATGATGTGTACCTCCTTGGATTCAGATTGTTGTTGCGTCCTATATAGCAGAGTTTCTCTGTGCTGTCGAACAGGGAAATGGTAACAGGCAGGGTAAGGGGGCGGGCTCGACTCCCTACAGAACGCCGGATGTTCCTCCGGCGTTTCGTTGATGTAACAAGTTCGCTCAGACTGGTCGCCCTCCAAGCATTTGGGTCAGGTTTTTATCGCATTTGGCCGCAACTAATCCGGCAATCGCAGGCCGGGAAAAGTCGCCGTTCTTGACCATCTCTTTACTAGCGCTGATCAAATTAGTGCGGATCTTCCTATTCTTGGCCACTTCAGCGGCTTCAATCAGCCTTTGCCGCAATTTCTCTCGCTCTATGCCCTCTGCCTGACCCAGCGGTCCCAGTTCGGCAACCCGCTCGGTGAAACGGGTGATGATCTTGACAAAATTCGGCCCTTCAGCGGCAGAGGCCCAGTCAATCAGAAAACGATCTTTACTGATGCCGATGCGTTCTAGGGCCTCATGCACAAGAGCGGCTGAGACCAACGCATGGTAATTGCCATCAATATAATGACACTCACCAGGATGACAGCCGCCGACAAAGACCGCATCAGCCCCGTTGACCAGCCCTTCCAGGGGAAAGGAAGGATCAAGCCTGCCCGTACACATCATACGGACAACCCGCAGACTGGGTGGATACTGATAGCGGCCCACTCCGGCGGAATCAGCTGCGGTATAGCAGCACCAATTGCATAAGAATCCTAAAATTTTCGGTTGATAATCAGACATAATCTCTCTCCGTGAGGATAAAAGGAAACACTGCCTCCAGCAATGCCAGGGAAACAATGTATTGAACATGGTTATGCGTCAGATCTTTCAATCTTTCAAGCCCATCTGCGCTTATCAGGCTTCCACAACCTCCTTTTCCTCTTCACCAAAGGCATGAATCTGAGCCATGATACCGTTTAGGGTAAAACGACCCATGTCAATGGCCATGGTCGGACAACGGGCCGCACACACACCGCATCCCTTGCAGGAAGCGGTGATAGTGCGGGCCTTGCGTTTGCCGTTGTCATCCTTAGAGATATTAATGGCCTTGTACGGACAGAAGCTCTCGCAGGCCCCGCAGCCGATACACTGCTCCGCATCAATCTGGGAGACGATCGGGGCTGGCGTCACCGAACCCTTGGCAAGCGGATGGCAGGCCCGGCCAGCAGCAGCCTGGGCCTGGGCCACCGTCTCATCCATTGAACGCGGCGAATGAGCCAGACCGCAGACATAGGTGCCGTCCACTGGCAAATCCACCGGCTGAAGCTTGACATGCGCTTCCAAGAAGAACTTCTCCGCCGTGACCGGCACCTTGAGCATCTTGGCCAGCACACTTGGGTCTTCCGGAACAATGCCGGTGGATAGGGCAAGTAGGTCCGCCTCGGTCTCCAGATCCTCTCCGAGCAGCGGATCAAAATAGCGCACCTTCACTGCATCGCTATCCACGCTGACCTCTGGCTTACGTTCCAAGCTGTAGCGGGTGAAAATCACGCCGAGCTGACGCGCCTTGCGGTAGTCATCTTCCATGAAGCCGTAAGCCCGCATGTCGCGATAGAGAACAATGATTTGCATCTCCTGCTGAAGGGCCTTGAGACGGAGGGCGTTCTTCAGGGCCTGGCCGCAACAGACCCGGCTGCAATAGGTCAGATCCTCGTCCCGCGAACCGACGCACTGAATCATCACCGTCCGCTTGGCTATTTTCAGGCTACCCTGATGATCAATAAACCGCTGCTCAAGCTCCAGCTGGGTAACGATCTTTGGTGAAGAGCCGTAACTGTACTGCGTAGGCTGATAGGGATTGCCGCCAGTCGCCAGAATAGTCACGCCGTGGTGAATCAACTCGCTTGCATCTTTGCTCTCCACCGTGGTCGTGAAGTTGCCCACATAGCCGGAACATGCCGTCACCTGGGCTTCAGTATGGACTGTGATGTGCGGATGCCCGTTCACTCGATCAATCACTGCCTGCACGGCCTGCCGGGGATCGTTGTCGCGCCGGTCAGCAGTAAGCAGCAGAGCCTTACCGCCAAGCTGCGTCCCCCGCTCAATCAGGGCCACATCAAAACCCTGATCAGCAATCGTCAAAGCCGCCGTCATGCCAGCTAAACCGCCGCCAATCACCAGAGCCGACGGCGTGACCGGGAGCTGCATTTCTTCAAGCGCGGTCAGATGACAGGCTTTTGCCACGGCCATGCGTACCGCATCCTTGGCCTTTTGCGTGGCTCGCTCCGGCTCATGTATATGCACCCAAGAACATTGGTCGCGGATATTGGCCATTTCAAACAAGGAACGATTCAATCCGGCCTCGCGCAGGGTAGCTTGAAAGAGCGGTTCATGGGTACGCGGAGTGCAGGCCGCCACCACCAGCCGGTTCAGCTTGTGCTCCTGAATGGTCTCGGTCAGCACCCGTTGCGCGTCCTGGGAACAGGAATACATGTTGGCTGAAGCATAGGCCACATTGGGCAGGGTCTTGGCATACTCGGCCACTTCCGGCACATTGACCACGCCGCCGATGTTGATACCGCAATGGCAGACGAACACACCAATACGCGGCTCTTCTTGACTGATGTCACGCTCTTCCGGGAAGACGGCTTTCACTGTTTCGCTGCTCCGGGCCGGGGCAAGCTGACCAGCGCAGAGAGCTGCTGCCCCGCCTCCCTGAGTGACTGAATCAGGAATATCTTTTCGGCCCCTGAAAGGCCCGATCACGTAAACTCCCGGCCTGCTGGTGGCCAGCGGGGTGTAGGTATCTGTCTCGGCAAAAAGATACTCGTTCAGATCAATGCCTGCGGCCTGCGCCAGCTTATCAGCCTCGTCCGGGGCCTCAAGTCCCTGCGAGAGCACGACCATATCAAATTTCTCATAATGATGTTTTCCGTCCTCGGTGGCCCAGGTCAGCAGCAGACCGCCGCCGAAAACATCTTCCACCCGAGGCGGACGGGCATAGATCACCCGGAACTTGCCTTCCTCAACAGCTCGTTTGCGGGCCGCGTCAAAGCCCTTGCCGTGGGTGCGCACATCCATATAGAAGAGGGTGATCTCACAGTCCGGGTCATGCTCACGGGCTAGAGTGGCCTGCTTGATCGCGTACATGCAGCAGACTGAAGAGCAGTAATTATTGCCGCAGGTCTCATCGCGGGAGCCAATGCACTGAAGAAAAGCGATCTTTTTGGGATGTTTTCTGTCTGAAATACGGAGGATTTCACCGCCGGTGGGGCCGGAGGCGCACATCAGCCGTTCATGCTCAAAGGCGGTAATCACGTCCTGGAATTTACCCAGCCCGTACTTGGCCATGACCTCATCGCTGACCCGACCGAAGCCCGGTGCAAGGATCACCGCTCCAACGGAAATTTCCAGCTCCTTCTCTGTGTCATCAAAACGAATCGCCCCGGCCTGACAGGCCACTGCGCAGAGACCGCAGGAATCGTGATTCAGCTTGAGGCAGGCTTTGGCATCAATATAATAGGAGGTCGGCACGGCCTGCGAATAGTCAATATGCGCGGCATGGTTAATCTCCATATTTTCGTTGAAATCGTTGCCGATCTGCTTGAGGCAAAACAGGGTGCATTGACCGCAACCGGTGCAGATTTCTTCGTCAATATAGCGGGGCTGTTTTTTGATCGTAGCCGTGAAGTTGCCCGGCTCGCCTTGCAGATCAACCAGCTCGGCCAGGGTGAGGATTTCGATATTCGGATCGCGGCCCGCCTCAACCAGCTTGGGTGCGAGGATGCAGAGGGAACAGTCGTTGGTGGGAAATGTCTTGTCCAGGCGGGCCATGACTCCGCCGATGGCCCCGGATTTCTCAATCAGATACACCTTGTAGCCAAGTTCAGTCAGGTCAAGGGCGGTCTGGACACCGGCCACGCCGCCGCCGATAACCATGACGGCTCCGCTGATCTTAGTGGCTGTTTTTGCAATTACGGTCATAAAGAGCTCCTTCTTACCTATCGACACACGTCTCCCTTTCCATGACCAAGGCATAGTTACCCGGTGCATGGTGAGACCATCATGCCGAAAAATGAAATGGTTCAGACGGCTTTTGTCCGTCTGATTTGTCGTAGAAGGATACGTCGACCGAACAGGTCGAAAAGATCAGGAGAGGAGGCAAGCCGCTGAGCTTATTTGCCGACCCAGACCGGGTCGGATGCCGTTACGGCAGCTTCATGTGTAATGATGGGTCATGGGCATGCGGTTCTTTTGGAAAGATAAAAAATAAGTTGAAATAATAATTGTACCGGTTCGATAGACTACTTGAGTAATGAGCTGGTCCAGTTCAAGTTCCTTGCGCAGCAGCCAATGCCGCACCCAAAGCCCCGGTGATGTCAGGGAAATCAGGTACCAGCACCTGGGCATCGACCAAGTGCGCCCCAAGCATTGCAACCATACAGGGATTATTGGCCACTCCGCCAGAAAAGGCCACTGTCTCACCGTAGCCGGTGCGGGAGAGCATAGCGACCAGCCGATTGACCACCGAGCTGTGTACGGCCCGCGCAATTCGGTCCCGAGGAATCCCACGATTTTTCATAGAGATCACCTCAGATTCGGCAAAAACCGTACACATGGAGTTGATCTGCACTTCCTGATCCGCGCCAAGGGCAGCCTGCCCGAATTCAGCCAGCGGATAGGCCAGAGAGGCTGCCATGATCTCCAAAAAACGACCGGTTCCGGCAGCGCATTTATCGTTCATCTGAAAATGAGCCACCTTGCCCTGGGCATTGAGGGTGATGACCTTGGAATCCTGCCCGCCCACGTCAACGATGGTGGTGCAATCAGGAAGCTGATGGCGAATACCCAAGGCATGGGCCTTGATCTCGGTGATGACCTGGTCAGCAAAATGCTCTGCCGCGAGATGACGGCCATAACCGGTGGCCACCACCCTGTCCGCGCGAAAATCGGCAATCATTTTTTCTGCCTGCCGATGGGGTTCAAAGCCGGACTCAATGATCCGATGCTCCAGCAAACGCTCCCCATCCCAGACCGCCATTTTCACGGTCCGGGAACCAAGGTCAACACCGATGTACATAGTTCTTCCTCTCAGTCGGTCAGCTGTTCCAGAAATGCCTCTATTCGGGTCTGCATCTGGCCCACATCTTCTTGGGAATAATCAGATTCCAGCGACAAGTAAGGAATCCCCTCCTGCTCGCAGGCCTCGCGGATACGTACCTCCTCGATATTATAGGTATGGCAGAACTGGAGAGAATAGTTAATGATACCATGGGCACCGGAATCACGGAACTCTTTGACCACCTGATCAATGCGCTCATTATTCGGAGTGAAGCAGGAACAATCAATCTCTTTATAACGATCTGTCAGCGCAGCCAGCATATTATCCATACCCGTGACGGACTCATCAATAAGATCCTTGAAATAACGAGTACCGACGCAGGACTCCTCGTTGACGATCACCGCCCCTGCCCCTTCCACCAGATTATGGACCTTCCAATTGGGCAAGGCCATAGGCGAACCGGCAATCATAACCCGTGCGCTGTTCTGGGCCTGTACGCTCACCTGATTCTCAACGCGTTGATCCAGCTCATCGCAGAGGGCGTGCAGCTTTTCTGTAAACCGAACCGGATCATCATAAAAGGCAATTTGCTCGATGAGCAGGCCGTCCTTGCCGGAAATCGGGGCAGGATTATGGTGGCGCAGGTTGTTCAAGCGCTGCAAGGCCCGCCGCTTATCATTCATCACTTTAATGGCCGCAGCCAAATCCGCCTCAGTGATTTCCTTGCCCGTGGTTTCTTCCATCTTGACCTTAAAGGCCTTGACCTCTTCCTGCCACAGGGCAATACTTTGGGGATTCTTGCATTGGGGAATCTCCATAACATGTGTGGGAATCAGGCGATCAAGCAATTCCCAGGTCTTTTTCTTGGCATCACAGGTGGTCTCGCCGTAAAGAAAATCTGCAACCTGGAAATACGAGCAAATCCGCCCGGCCTTGAAGCCGTAGGCCGACTTGACCATTGGGCAGATATTGCGCGGCAGGGTCTTTTCCGCATCCGGTATCGATCCCTGCGAACCGCCGCAAAGCCCGATACAGATGCCGCCTGCGGCAAGAACGAGTTCCTCCGGGATGTACACACAAAAGGTACCGACCACCGGATGTCCTTCTGCTTTGGCCGCCATCAGCTCTTTGATCCGACCGCCGTGCAGCTCGGCAATCATATCGTCAAAATAGACCATGCCGTCCGGTCGATTCTGCTGGCTGAGAAAGGATTGCGTATAGGCATCGCCCAGCATCTGGCGGGCTTTGTCAAAGCGTTCCACATCCATATCCAAGGACCGCCACAGTTCCGGATAGGCTTTCACTTCAAAAGTGCTCATTATTTTCTCCGTTGCAAAATCAACCGCAGGAACCTGAGGTACAGGAGCAACCGCAGCCACCTTGATCATCACCTGCCAGAGAATTTTCACTCTTGATGCTGAATCCGCCACCGGAACAACCGCAACCGTCGCCGGAAGACTCTGTGAAATCTACGGTAATAGTGCCGCAGGTCTCGGCAAGGCCCTTTTCTACAAGGAAGTTCACCCCGTCCTGCTCAGAGGTCAGGTCATTCTCCTTGGCCTCATCAAGGGCCAGCCCAAGACTGTTTCCTGAGCAGCCTCCTGATATCATAGTGATGCGGACTGCGGACTCAATATTGTTCTCACTCAGGTATTTTTTAATGTTTGTGAGTGCTGTTTCAGTTACTTCTAGCATGATAATCTCCTGATAAATTGACAGATCTGTTGACCTGAAAAAATGAGGGATGCCCCCCCCTTTATTCTTAAAAAAACACAGAGATCAGACGGTTTTCTACTCGTCTGATTTTCAGAAAAACAAAAAAGGATGTTCGAGAGAAATCAGAAAGGAGAAAAAACCGCTGATATGTCCTGCCTGCCCAACCTGGGCAGGGTACCGTTTGCACGGTCTCAGAGATATGGAGAAATAATCATCATACGGTGTTCGAAGATGGTAAGAGGTCAAGTAAGAGGTAAAAGTTGCAGCAAGAGTGCCATAGATCAGGTGTGATTGCAACAGGAATTGCAAGAGGAATGCAACATGAAAACGTAGGGGCAGACCTGTGTGTCTGCCCGGCATAAAAAGGCGAACACATAGGTTCACCCCTACGGCACTCGAAATAACGGGTACAATTTCTCGACGTTTTTTCGTTATGCGCCGGTATTGACCTCCGTCAATTGATCGTTCAGGGTCCAAAGATCATAAAGGATACCTAAGCCAAACACCCCGACAGTGAAGAGGTAAAGGATACCGGTCAGCCATTTGCCCATATACATCCGGTGAACCCCAAGGGCACCAAGGAAAACCAACAGAATCCAAGCAATATTATAATTATTGGGCCCCGGAGTAAAGCGCAGGTCAGCCTCGCGATCCATACCCGGAATCAGAAACAGATCAACGATCCAGCCTATGCCGAGCAGACCCAGCGTGAAAAAATACACAGTGCCGGAGATCGGCTTGCCGTAATAAAATCGATGCATCCCCATGAAACCGAAAATCCAGAGGATGTACCCTATTGTCACACTATGTGTATCCTGTTGCACCATGATCTATTCTCCTTGTTGTTTATAATTAGATGATCAATCAGATATGATCGGGCGATCATAAAGACCGCCCTTGCAGCGTCCTGCCAACTCACATAGCAACTAAGGGCAAATAGTTGGGCTGCCAGCGAAAATGCCGAATCAAGCGCTGCAAGCGAATCGGATCATTATGATGCTGAAAACTCGAAAAAGCGCAGGGCCGACTCACTCCCGCTGCAATTGCCGCCTCCCCAACAGCTTGAGCAACCTTGAGACTGACTTCAGCAAGATCTGTCACCGGAGGTAACAAGGCCCCGTCCTTCATAGCTACAGGGCTCACGCAGGAGGAGACTGCCTCGGCAGCAGCAGTAAAAAATTCCGGCAACACAGCACGGGACCCAGAAACCAAGGTACCGAGCCCGACACCAGGAAAGACAAAGACATTATTGGCCTGTGCCACGGAAAAGGCCCTTCCCTCAAACATGACATCAGGGAAAGGAGAACCTGTTCCGACCAGGGCACGCCCGCTTGTCCAACTGTAGAGATCCGCTGGCACAGCCTCGGCATGGTCTGTAGGATTGGATAGCGGCATGATCACCGGACGGTCAGTATGCTCCAGTACTGACAGCACGACCTCTTTACTAAAGCAGCCGGGCTGTCCCGAGGTGCCTATCAGCACCGTAATCCCGGCCTTTTTTACTACATTTTCGAGCTGACCGTCTTGTTCTTCCCTCAGCCAATCAAGGCTTGTCGGATCCTGAGCAAATTTCTGCTTATAGGGAAGGAGTTCACGATCCGTTGTAATAATCCCTCGCGAATCCAGAGTAAAAATCTGCTGACGGGCCTCTTCTTCCGGCACACCCTCGGCACAGAGGGCTATCAAAATTTGCTCAGCAATACCGATGCCCCCTGCCCCGGCTCCGTGAATCAAGAATTTTTGTTTTGCCAAGGGTTCCTGTTTAATCCGCATGGCCGTGTAGATCGCAGCCAAGGCAACTGCACCGGTTCCTTGGATATCATCATTAAAGGAAATCAGGTCATGCAAAAAGGTATCACGAATGGCAAAGGCATTCTGTTTGGAAAAATCTTCCCACTGACAAAGGGCACTGGGAAAAACATTACGGAAGGCCCGAGCAAAACGCTGGATAAAATCAATGTACTGATCTCCGGTGATCCGCCTATGACGCCAGCCCAGATACTCATGATCATTCAGCAGTGTTTCATTATTAGTACCCACATCCAAAGAGATGGGCAGGCAGTGCAAGGTGCGATCCCGGCCCCTTGGGTATAGAGCATCAGCTTGCCTAGGCAAATGGCGATTCCGCCTGCGCCTGATCACCAAGCCCGAGAATACCATGATTGTCTGTCACCACGGCGACCCGAATATCCCGCTGCTGAAAACGACGGAGGACATTTTCCGCCTGATCAATATTGCCGGGATGAAAATGGAGCCCGTTGGCTGAGCGAAACATGGAAGAGTATTGCTGGCAGGCATACCCCACAGTGGGTGTATAGATGATAGACATATAACGACTGATATCGCTCTTGATCAGGCATGGGCCAAAGTCACATTGCGATCAAACAGGGAACGGATATAGACAAAACGTTCGATATCCGATTCCTTGGCCTCTACCTTGACCCGGCTGTTTTCTACCTGCTCTTCCAAGCTGCGCACCGCAGGGGGCAGCATGGCAATCAGTCCGAGGCGCTGCCGTTCATCCTTGGTAAAGGCGGTTCCCCGATTGACAAAAGGGTCAGCATGCAGCTGAGCCCGCTGGAATAGACATATGTCTCACGGGTGTTGCCGTATTCGTCGTACTTGAACATTGCGGAATTTTCCGACATAGGTGCAGTCTCCTTAAAGGTATAGTTCCCGGTCTGTGTACGGGGCTAACGTGAAGGTGCTTCTCTTATCCTCGCAAAAGGACAGGAATCGTTGATTTTATTATGGATGGAGTTTAACAGCGCAGTGAAAAAAATTCAAGGAAAGAGGTCAGCAGATTGCTGCCTTTCACATATTTCCCTATTCTCAATAATCACTCTCATATTGCTATTTTCACTTGACTTGTTAGATTATTTAAAATTTAATCTTAATGAATCTAAATTGTAACGTACTCTTCTTATAAACTTTCAGCATACCGGTTGGAATGACATATCTTAATAAAAGAATGGCGGAAAAACGTACTGATGAAAGAATAGAATTAACCGGCTATACTGTAAAAATTATTGACAATCCCCTTAACCTCCCTTTGTCTGTTGGAGATATCTCCCTAGAAGGACTGCGCTTAACAAGAGTTCCGAGTAAAATTGCGTGCAAAGAGACTCCTACAGCAATTACACTCTTGGGAAATCGCCCTTCGGAATGCTACAAATTAACAATCATGCCGTGCTGGAGGAAAAAAAACGATTTTTTTTGGGATGTCGGGTTTTATATCCACAGAGTACCTGTTTCCTGGAAGAGATTTGTCAGAATCAAAAAAATGCAGGTGAAAAAAATGAGAGGTACATTTTGGAGCTTATAATCAGGAGAGATTATTACTGTCTCTGCGGAATGAAATGAAGGCGACTAAAAAAATGGAGAACACGTCGCGGCTATCAGACCCTGTAGTTGTTAGCCTGACAATTTTTTTAGCCGCCTTCACTTTTATTTAAGAGCATATCGTAGTCAGTGTCAATTTTATATATTATATAAATACAAGTGGTTAATAGTTACGCTGACTGTTTCGCACTGTATAATAAAGACACACCGTGTAAGGTCGCTATTTTACTATATAGCTCTGTATAGCCCCACAATACGCCTTCCTTTTACAGCCGAGAGTATTCAACAGAGACTGTTTCTTCCCTACCTTTATCCTTTTCTTATTCTCATTCTTATTGGCAGACTTAGGGAACTGAGTCTCTCTTCCGCCTATCAGGCGGATTCCTTAAAAAAAGAATCAAAACTCTAACAAGCTGATAAGCTGATAAGCTCTACTAAAAAAAATAGGCTCAATGAAATATTCACTTACAGACCAGCTCAACCCCTGCATAAAAAAAATTATTTGAATGGCATTCGATTTCTTTTTCCTGTATATTTTTTGCTCAACATTTAAACTCTGGAGAATAATACTTAGCTCCTACTGTGCAGTGAGACATTCTCCTTACGATACAAAAATTATCTGTTCTATTTCAGCGAGATGAACGAAAAAAAGGTGGTACTTTGAAGAAAGAGATCAGAAAACAAGAAGAAAACAGATTAACGCTGCGAAACGAAAAAGGCTTTACCCTGATCGAGCTTATGGTGGTTATCGTCATCCTTGGTATTCTTGCAGGGATGATCGTACCCAAGATCATGGACCGACCCGAGGAGGCTCGGCGCACCAAGGCGAGCATCGATATCGGAGCACTCAGCCAAGCCCTAAAAATGTACAAACTGGATAACGGCAAATACCCGACCACTGATCAAGGATTACAGGCCTTAGTTGAAGCTCCTTCAGCTGGCCAGCTAGCCAAAAAATGGCGTAGTGGAGGGTACTTGGACAAGAGTTCGGTTCCTAAAGATCCTTGGGACAACGACTTTATCTACATTAGTCCAGGTATCCACGGTCCTTTCGATCTCATGTCCTACGGGCCGGACAACGAACCCGGCGGCGAAGAGATGGATGCGGATATCAATAATTGGGAAATGTAATCCCCCTAAAGAATGAGCATGAGGAACCTTTTGGGCAATCAACGAGTTCACTCTTCTCCATAAAGGACGGGATGCGCATCAGGACCGATAAAAAAGGTTTTACGCTTATTGAGCTGACCATTGTCATGGTGCTGATTTCCCTAACAGCCTCCTTTGCTCTTCCCAAGATACAGTCCAGCCTCTATACCAATGAACTCAGAGCGACAGCCCAGCGCTTTGTCGGCTTGGTCACCGAAGCAAGTCAGGAGGCCCGTGCCAAGAATACGGAATTTTCCCTCCGCTTTAATGCTCAAGCAAATGCCTTTCTTGCTGTACCTAGCAATTTCAAAGCAACGACTGAAGAAGAGACCAGTAATGCCTATTTGCGGGCAAAACTCGATGATTCGGTGACCTTGGCAGAAATAGAGACTCAACGTGAAGGGGAACCTGAACGCACTGATGATACAGGGATTATATTCAATACAAGGGGCTATACCAGAAAGGCAATCATTCATTTCAAGGGAGACACCGGAGATCAGGTGAGTGTCATCCTTTCACCCTTTCTCGGGGTAGCAGGATTCTGGAAGATAATGTCTCTCTTGAGGATGATCGGATGACAATAAGCAGGTAACCCCTTTGATAATGCACTTTTTTTCTCAAAAAAAACTATCGCTGTCAGGATTCACCCTGCTTGAGGTCATGGTTGCTGTTGCAATCATCGCCATGTCCTTTGTCTCCCTGCTGGGGTCCCAGTCGCAGAGTATTTCCATTGCTGAAATATCTCGTTTTGAAACAACCGCTGCTATGCTAGCCCGAGAAAAGCTGACCGAACTGCAACTCACAGGATTTGACCAAGCAGGTAACAACACAGGTCAGTTTGAAGATGAATTCACAGATTATTCCTGGCAAGCAGAAGTCAAAGAGTTAAACGAGGATGAAACCGGCATTGTAGACACGGACGGCATGCTCAAACTCGTTACCCTTAAGATCAGTCGTGCTGAAGATGAAAATCAGATTTTCACGATTCGTTCGGTCATCATGGCAGATATTGAGCCTGCTGAGGATGAATGAACTCTCCTGATCCAAAAGAGTCCGGTTTCACTCTGCTAGAAATCATGATGGCAGTACTGATCCTTGGCCTTGTTGTGTCTATGATTACGGTCTCTCTGTCTGGGTCCATCAATGCTATTGATGGCACCATGAAACAGGGGGAGCTCTACTATCGTGCCCAAGTGGCAATGGAAAGGATTAGCGAGGATCTGACCTCGGCCCTGCTCACAAGTGATATGGAATTCATTGGTGGAAAAGGAAGCGAAAGCAACGATCAATCTGTCCTGCTTTCCTTTTCCTCTATGGGCCATCTAGTCCTTGATCCAGAAAATGACGAGCCTGGTCTGGGCAGAATCAACTATGCCGTGCAAGCGGATCAAGACCATGACGGCCAACTCCTCCTTCTACGTAGCGATGTCCTCCAGCGACCAACAGAAGACGGCAAAGGAGCCAGTGAGGTTGAGGCCTTTATTCTCGCTGACCGGCTGCATTCTGTCACCTTTACCTTTTTTGATTATCTGGGTGAAGAACAGGCTAGCTGGGACACCACGGTCCAAGAGGATGACGAAGAGGCAAAAGCAAAACGGCGGTTGCCTGCGGCGGTGACCTGTCGCCTGGAATTTTGGATAAACGAAGAAGAGGAACAAACACTCTCCTTGCAGACAAGTGTGTTGCTGCCAGCCGGGTTGATTCAAACGAAACCGGAGGAAAACTGATGCCTGCGACTCTTCTCCGTGATCGTTCTGGCATGGCCTTAATACTGACCCTGCTGGCTGTCAGCTTTCTTGTCGCTATCACGGTGCGACTCAGCACTTCAGTGAATCAGCAGATGCAGGCAGCTGCCAATCAAAGTACGGCTGTTCGCCTAGACGCCATGCTTTTATCTGGCTTAATTTTGCCCGTGCAGCCCTGCTGGCTGACCAGAAGGGTACCGAAGATACCTCTGGCTCTCAATTCGATAGTCAATTTGACAGCTGGGGGGCCATTGATTCTTCCTTGCTCAGCCAATTCTTTTCCGGTACGCTGGAGATCACCGTCACCGACCTATCTGGACGTTTACAGGCCAATGCTTTGGTTTGGACAGACAAAGAAAAACAAGAATGGAAAAAAAAACAAAAAAAGGGCAACAAAAAAAAAGACATGGAAAAGCTCCAGCGAAGCCTTTGGAAACGCTTCCTACTCCTTGAAAACTTAGGGATTGAGGATCTTGATGAAGACCAAGCCACAATCATGCTGGACAGCTTAGTGGATTGGCTGGACCAGGATGATGAGCAAAAGGAAAACGGCGCAGAAAAACAATATTACAGCAGCCTGAATCCTCCCTATGTCCCAACAAACGGTCCAATGCCACTGATAGAAGACTTGGTACTCGTCAAAGGGTGGGACAAAATTCTGTACCAAAAAATCAAAAGTAATGAGAAGAACCCTGCCAACCTTATTGCCTATTTGACCAATGGAGAGCAACCGGGTATGGTCAATATCAACACAGCACCTCTCCCTGTGCTGCAAGCCCTCCATGACGACATGACCGAAGAACTCGCTGCTGACCTAGTGGCCTTCAGAGAGGAGGAAGGCAATAAAGAACTGCTTAACGACGCCAATTGGTATCGAAATGTTCCAGGTTTTCCAGGAAACATTACTTTTGACCAAAGTCTGATAACCACTACAAGTAATTTATTCAAGATAACTGTCATCGCTGCGAACAAAGGCCTCCAACGAACCGGCGAGGGGGTTATCCAGCGTAAAGAAAATCAGGAGCAGGTTCTGCTTTACTGGAAGATACAATGAACGACAGCTCAACATCTTCTGCACGCCCCTTTTGCGCGGCTATGCAGCTCTATCTTCTCATTTTTTCTCCTTTCTCTTTCCCGCATTATGGACTCTCATATTGTGAACGGGGATACTTTTTCCTGAAAAGCTGCATGCTGTAATGGCCCATCTCTCTTTTGGCATAGATATCAGCGAGGATCTGCTGAGTGGCGTTGCTGTTGCCGGAAATGGCAAAGAGGCAAAAGCGGTTTCCTGCGCCTTTTGTCGACTTGATGAGGACAACAAACTTGCTGAACAACTTCCTCTCCTGCTGGAAGAGTTGCAATGGCCGCAAAAAGGCCATTGCGACGTCGGGCTTGCTCTTTCTGACCTAAGCCTACGCAATATCACCCTACCCTTTGTCGACAATAAAAAAATTGATCAGATCCTGCCCTTTGAATTAGACGAGCAGCTTCTCCTTCCTATTGACCAACAGGTTATTGCCACCAGTGCAACAATGGTGAATAAGGAAAAGGGAAAGACCCACCTGATAACCGCAGCCCTTGAAAAAGAAACCCTGGCACAGTATCTCTCTCTCTTTCATGAACAGGGGCTGGAGCCGGACCATATCAGTCCCACCGATTTCGTACTGGCTGAGAGGTTAATTGGAAGCGATCGGGAAACAGAAAACTTCCTCCTCCTTTCCTGTGGTCTCTCTGCTACGACAGTAACCGTTATCCATCAGGGAGCTGTTGTGTTCATGCGGCACCTTGCCTATCCAGCCGAGGTCTTCACTCAAGCTCTTTTCTCTTTTGACAGCAGGGAAGTTCATACTGACGATCCCGATGCGGCAGAGCAGGCTGTCAGCCGGATATGTCAAACTCTTGAGCAAAGTGTGGATCTCTTCAAACATGATCTTTTCAGACATCAGTTTTCGCTGAATCTGCAACCGGATTATGTTCTCCTGACTGGCCCCATGCTGCTTGGCCAAGGGTTTCAGGAAAAGGTTGAGGCTGAAATCGGATTGCCCGTCAAGAGATCCAATCTGATACAGGCAGGTGCCGCTACCTTATCAGCTAATATTGCCGGACAATGGAAGCCGGAAATCTTTGATCGCCCCCTTGCCCTTGCCTTACAGGCTGGGGCAAGAAAAAAAATAATTCCTTTTAATTTTCGCAAAAACGAATTCGCTCCGCCGCATTACCTTCTGCGCTCTAAAAAACAGCTTATAGGGGCGGCAGTGACCGTGGGTGTTATCTTTCTTCTTTCCTTGGGATATCTCTTTATCGATGCTCGACAATTAGGAAAAAAACATGATAATCTTTCTGCACAAATGGTCGAGGTCTTCAAGGTAAGCTTTCCTGGGATAAATCCTAGTGGAGACCCCTTGTTGCACATGCGTTCCAAGGTGCAAGGTATGGACACCGTTTCCGTTTCCATGCCCATCTTTAGTGAAAATAAGCGCATTCTTTTTATTCTCTATGATATATCAAACCGTATTCCGACCTCTCTTGACCTCCATGTAACCCGGTTAATTATTGATCAGGATTCTGTAAAACTTATGGGAACAACGGATGCCTTCAATAATGTTAATACGATTAAAAGCCTGCTAGCCGAGTCAGGCCGTTATTCAGAAGTAAATATTGTTTCCGCAACCAAGGGTAATGAAAACGAAGGCATTCGTTTTGAAATCAAGCTGCAGCTTACTGGCGTGGAAGGAGAAAATTCCTAATGGCCTCGTTAAGTCAGAAAGATAAAAGAGCGCTGATGCTCCTGATTATTGCGCTCGTCATTTTCGTCTTTATTCAATTCGCCTTTTCTCCCCTTATTGCCAAACGCAAGCAGTTGGAACGGAAAATCAAAAGTAAAGAGAGCGGGTTGATGGAAATGCAGACAATGCAAAACAAAATCAATCAACTCAGTCTAAAGAGCAACAGCTTAGAGCAACTGGTTGCAGCCCGTCCAGCAAACTTCAGCCTCTTTGCCTTTCTTGAAGAAAAATGCGCAGAAACCCAGGTTAAAGACAATATTTCCTACATGAAACCCTCTGATCCATCAGGGGATGGTGCGGTGCAGCAGATAATGGTAGAGATGAAACTGAAGTCTATTCGTCTTAACCTTCTGGTTGCTTTCCTAGAGCGGGTCGAATCAGCACAGCATATCGTGGCCCTGAAACGTATCTCTATTCAGGTGAACAAGAAAGACCATGGAACACTGGACGTGATTATGCAAGTCATCAGTCTGGTCCAAACCGAAATGATCGGTAACTAGGCTATGGTTATAAAGTTACTGAAATTTTTAGGGTACTTTCTCTATACCATAGTCGTCGTGTCTCTCCTGCTCTGGTATAAATTTCCTGCTGATGCGTTCAAGAATAGAATTGAAAAAGATCTCAACAGCATGACTCCTACCTTGCAATGGGTTGTGGAAGAGATAGCCTTGCTCCCCCCCTTCAATGTTCAGCTGCGTAATATCAGTATCACCGGGAAGGAGGAAGAACAAGTACTGCTCGTTGTCAAGACAATGAATCTGCGTCCCGACTTTATAGCCTGGAAAAAAACAGGGAACATTGCGGCAAAGTACAAACTTAATATCCTCAACGGAACAGTGGCTGGTCGCTTAGGCTTGGCAAAAGATCGAAGCGGTCTTGAGTATGACGGGGCGATGCAAGAGGTCAAAATAGACAATAAAGAGCTGGCCTTGATCCAACAGGAATATCAAAGAACTGTTCGCGGCACTTTATCCGGCAATTTTTCCGGAGTAAGGGCACTGAAAAAAAATACTCATTCCTTCAAAGGAAACTTCACCTTTACAAAAGGAGAAATTAGCCTGCAAAAACCGGTCCTGGGAATGAAGCAGCTAGGCTTTGACAGGATTACGACCAAACTCAATTTTGCTACAGGGACGATCTCGTTAAGCGAAGGCAAGATAACAGCGCCCATATTTGCTGCTGATTTTAAAGGGAATATACACACAGCAGTTCCCTGTCGTCGCTCCCGCATTCAATTGACAGGCTCTTTTCAGCCCAAGCCAGAATTTACAGCTTCCGCCGACAGTCCGTCGCTGGTTAATATGCTGAAAAGAGAAATACTAAAAGGCAGTCTCCCTTTTAGTGTTAACGGTCTTTTACAAGAGCCGGGGATTGTTTTTACCAGTCTTCCTCCTGCATTTAACAGACAGATGGGCTTGCAAAGAAAACAGCAGCGGCAATTGCCCAGGAGGAGCCGGTAAAATGGTTCGAGTCGTAGCAATCCTGGCTGGTATTTTTTTGGCGGCATATTTGGCTGTCCACTTGGGGTATGCCAGGCTGGAGAAAGAATTGCTGGGCCGTAGCTTCTGCGGCATAGCAGAGCTAGGGGCTCCTAAGTCGGGTAATCAGGGAGAAGAGGAAGGTAAAACGAGCCAATTGACCTCAGCCTCGACCCCAACGAATTCCGAAGGTAACGACCCGAAAGAAAAAGACTCACCGTCACGCGAAGCAGGCAGAGTTTCACCGGACCAACTGGTGAATAAGGAAAATCTAAATTTCCAGGTGATCATTCACCGCAATATTTTCCAGCTTGTTCAGGAAGAACAGCAGATAGCCATAGATCAGCAGCCTGTGACGATACAAGAAGCAACACCGGAGGCGCCTCCCACGACATTAAACTTGACGCTTTTGGGCACCATCCTTGGCGATGATCAGACATCCAGAGCTATTATCATTGAGGAAAAACAAAACGAACAAAAACTCTACCAGATCGGTGATGCTGTACAGGGAGCCATTATCCAATCTATTGAGCGCGGCAAAGTCATCCTTGAGGTGTTCGGGGCACAAGAAACCCTGATGATGAAAAAACGAGAAGGTGGTGGTGGCGCAGGCCCTTCCCTACCCAGTCTTCGCCGTCGTGTTTCCCCTCCTCAGCGGCAGCCACCTCCAGAGCTGATGGAGAATGACCTTGAAGAAGTTGACGAAGATGAACTTACTGAAGAAAAAAAGATGCAGGCTTCCCGAAGGCCTCCTTCTATACGCCCCCATCGCCGGATAAATTTCCGGCGTAATCCGATCCGCAATAGCAATGTTCCTGACATAGAAGCGGAAGAAGAGGATAGAGAAGAGGATATCGTAGAGGAAGAACAAACACCCGCTCTTGAAGAAGAGCTACCTCCCTTGGATTGATGATATCAAGCAAGAATGCCCTGCAACTCAACGTAACATGATTGCAGGGGGACTGAGTTCCATCTTATTCAAAATCTCCAGGACTGCCCTCAAAGGGCAATAGTATAGGAATGGATAAGAAAAAAGATAAAAGAAGCACTTACTTAGGATTGATTGAAGGATTTTTTGGGCGTTCCTGGTCCTTTGCGGCGCGGTATGACTATGCTGAGTTTTTACAAAATAACGGCTATCATTTTTATATCTATGCTCCCAAAGATGATCCCTATTTGCGCAAAGTCTGGCAGGAAGACTGGCCTCCTGAAATCTTTGCTCAACTTCAGGCCTTAATCAACCGCTATAAAAGCTTGGATTTAGACTTTGGACTTGGATTAAGCCCCTTTGAAATTTATAAAAACTATGACAGCTCCACCCGGAAAAGCCTGGAAACAAAAATAACGCGTTTAAATCAATTGGGAATTGATATACTCTGTGTACTCTTTGATGATATGTGTGGAGATGTACCTGATCTGGCTCAAACCCAAATTCAAATTATCAGGGATATCCTGTGCCTAACGACAGCCAAAAAAGTGATAATATGTCCTACGTATTATTCTTTTGATCCTGTCTTGGAGAAAGTTTTCAGTGCAATGCCCAAAGGCTATTTTCAGGATTTAGCGGAAGGACTACCTCCTCATGTTGATATCTTCTGGACAGGTCCCAAAGTTTGTTCTCAAGAATACCCCGAATCTCATTTAAAAGAGGTCACCCAGCTTCTGGGTCGAAAACCTTTTCTTTGGGATAATTATCCGGTCAATGACGGGGTCAAAATTTGCAAGTTTTTGCATCTCAAAGCCTTTGAAAATCGTCCCGCTTCTTTAGCTAAAGTGACTGCGGGGCATGCGGTGAATCCCATGAATCAAGCATGGCTCTCTCGCATCCCTTTGTATTCACTTCCAAGGAGTTATGCTCAAGGCCTAGCTATAATCCACAAAAGACATTACAAGAGGCTTTAAAGCAATTGTGCGAAAAAAACCTGGCTCAGCAAATATTACAAGATATTGATATTCTAAACACTCAGGGTTTGGATCGTATCAACCCTGTAAAAAATAACGAGCTTATTCAGCAGTACAATTGTGGTAACAGTCCCTATGCTGAAGAAATTATTGCTTGGCTTCGAGGTGAATATACTTTTGATCCCGCATGTCTAACCGGATGAGTAAACCAAAGCCTATGCCGCTGTTCAAGAAGCAGCAATATTCCTGTATCCTCTTTCAATGATGATTAATACCGAAACCGAAACAATACAGGTTACTCTGTTGATAGTTATCGAGCAAGTGTTTATACTGTCAGTTTTTGATGTTCCACCGCTTTTGAAGAAGAATTACCTCCTTTTAAATTGATGATATCAAGCCGGAACGCTCTGCGAAAGTCCGGTATAATTATGACGGCATGCGTTATTTGAATACTTATTCAAATAAGGTCAATCGGTTTTGAATCGCAGGATATTATGAAAATTTCTTTATCATTATTACGTATAGTTTGCATCACCTTGCCGCTTTTTCTGTTCATCTACCTGCCGAACTGCTCCGCAGAGACTGCAGACCAGAATGAAGATAATGGACAGCAATATGTGACCATTGATTTTAATGATGTTGATATTAATATTTTCATCAAATACATCAGTGAACTGACAGGGAAAAACTTCATTGTTGATCGTACGGTCAAAGGCAAAGTGACTATCCTCTCTCCTACCCGAATGACAGTGGAAGATGCCTACCGGGTTTTTGAATCTGTTCTGGAGGTTCACGGATTCACTACAGTTCCCAGTGGTCCTGTGACAAAAATCGTCCCATCTGTTCAGGCTAGGTCTAAGAGCATTCCCACTGTCCGAGATGGCGAGAAAACTTCTTCATCAGATAAAGTAGTCACACGCATTATCTCAATGAAGCACTCTGATCCGGCTGAGCTGAAAAAAATATTGACCCCTCTACTTTCAAAAACCAGCAACGTGATTGCTCACTCCCAATCCGGGATGATGATTTTGACGGACGTCCGCTCCAATATAAAGCGTTTAATTGAAATTATTAAAGAGATTGACGTGCCATCCGTGGGCGAAGATCTGGTTATTATTCCGCTGCAATATGCCTCTGTCGCTGATGTCGGTAAATCCATCAGTCAACTCTTTGTGCAATCCACCAGAACCAGAAAACGCAGCAGCAGTAGTTCACCGAATATTAAAATTATCCCCTACGAACGCACCAATTCTCTCATTGTTTTTGCCCCGACAGCGGAAATTAAAAAACTTCGTAGCCTTTTGGAACAGCTGGACACCGAGGCTCCTAGGGGTGGGGGGAAAATCCATGTCTATTACCTCCAACACGCCAATGCTGAAGAACTGGTCAAGGTTCTGAGCAGTCTACCGACCAAGCAGGCGAAAACAACATCAAAAAACACAAAGGCAGAAGCAGCAAAAGCACCTCCTCTGTCCACAGATCTACAAATTACCGCAGACCCGGAAACTAATTCCCTGATTATCACTGCGCCAAAAGAAGAATATCTGATTCTTGAAGAGATCATTAAAAAGCTTGATATTCCAAGGAGAATGGTCTACCTGGAAGCCCTGATCATGGAGGTGTCCATTGCTAAAGAATTTCAACTGGGTGTTGAATGGGGCGGTTTAGGTAGCTTTCATGATGAAACAGGTACTCTGGGCAGCGGTTTTACCAATAACAACTTCGGGCTGCTGCAGGGAATAGATTCAGGGGTCGCTGGCATGGCTGATGGTGCGACCCTGGGTATATTAAAAAAAGGTGTTGAAATAGGCGGGGTGTATTTCCCGGACATCGGAGCAGTGGTGAACGCCTTTAAAACCGATTCTGATATTAATATTATTGCAACGCCGCAGGTATTAACCACGGATAACAAAGAAGCCTCTATCACGGTTGGGCAGAATGTGCCTTATATTACCAGTAAAAACACCTCGGAAACAGGAAGCACTCAGGACTACACCAACTACGAATATAAAGATGTCGGAACGACGCTGAAAATCACCCCGCAGATCAATCAGGCCAACCTCCTCCGCCTTGAAATCGGCGTCGAGGTAACCCGATTAAAGAGTGAGGCTGGTGGGGCCACCCCAACCACCTATAAAAGATCTGCTGACACCACGGTTGTGGTGCATAATGAGGAAATCGTGGTTATCGGCGGTATGATCGGGCAAGATATCACCTCGGGTGATTATAAAGTACCTCTACTCGGTGATATACCGGGCCTGGGCTGGCTATTTAAGACCCATGAAGACCGAGATAACAAAACCAACATGTTTATTTTTATCATGCCCCGTATTGTGGAAAGCTCTCCAGAGCTTGCTGATATTTACCAGCATAAGCAGGATATTATGGAAAATGCCTTGGAAGGAGCTGGCGATGTGCCCGAACAGATCCTTCAGGTAACTCCGAATCAGGAACATGTCTTCGCCTTTATTGACCTGGGATTTGCCAAACTCCAACAGAAAAAATATCTTGAAGCAAAGGGCTACTTCCAGCAGGCCTTGAAGATTCAGCCTGACAACCCCTATGCACTCATCAATATGGGCATTATTTATGAACATGAAAAGCAATTTACAAAGGCTGCGGAAATCTACCAGCAGGTGCTTGACTTTGCTGATAGCCACGAAGACTCTGCTGAGGCAGACCACACGCATGAGGATCAGGCATTGCTCAATACTGCCCGTGAAAACTTGAGAAAACTTCGCCGGGAAGGCGTAAAAAAATAGGTATCTTCTCATGAAGCCTCTTGGTCAAATCCTTGTAGAAGCCTTCGATATTACGGAGGAGGATATCAATTATGCTCTTGAAATTCAAAGCGAAAATGGGGGGTTACTGGGTAGAATCCTCGTTCAGGAAGAAAAAATAACGGAACTTGAACTCCTGCACGCAATCAGTCTTCATTCCGGCCTTGAATTGAGAAATTCGCTTCCTACAGACTTAAATCCATTTTTTACGGGCAAGATTGCCATCGGCTTTTTGAAAAAATTTAAGATGATGCCCGTAGCTACTCCAGATGAAGCCTTTATCGCACTTGCAGACACTTCTTATTATCAACAGTTGGATGACCTTCAACGCGTCCTCAATTGGGATGGAATCGATACCGTTTTAGTGCCGGAAGAAGAAATCCTTGCAGCCGTCAATGCGGCCTATGACCGAACCAGCCAAGGCGCAGCGGATCAGGTTCTCCAGGATATTGACGAGGATGATCCTGAAGCACTTCTTTCAGAAATTGAAGAAACAGCAGATCTGCTGGACGATACCAGTGACGCTCCGGTTATTAAACTGGTCAACTTAATTCTGTCCCAAGCAGTGCGTGATGGTGCCAGTGATATCCATGTAGAACCGTATAAAGATCAAGTCAAAATCCGCAAACGTGTTGACGGTATCCTTTACGACATGCTGGCCCCACAGAAGCATGTTCAGGCCAAGTTGATTTCCAGAATCAAGATTATGGCAAAAATGGATATTGCGGAGAAGCGCCTGCCCCAAGACGGACGTATTGAAATCCGCATTGCGGATAAAAATATTGATCTGCGCGTGTCCTCATTACCCACTGCCTTTGGCGAACGGGTGGTTATGCGCCTGTTGGATAAATCCAATGTGTTACTTTCTTTAGAACAGCTCGGCATGTCACCGCGTGATTTAAAGCTGCTGATGAAGCTGATCAAGGCACCGCACGGGATTGTTCTCGTCACAGGCCCCACCGGAAGTGGAAAAACAACCAGTCTCTATTCCGCGTTATCGGTGCTCAACCAGCCCGATGTCAATATCATTACAGTGGAAGACCCCATAGAGTACCAAATCAACGGGATCAGCCAAGTCCAGGTCAATGCAAAGATTGATCTGACCTTTGCCAATGGCCTGCGCACCATTGTCCGTCAGGATCCTGATATCATTCTTGTCGGTGAGATCAGGGATATAGAAACGGCTGAGATGGCTATTCAAGCGGCCCTAACTGGCCATCTTGTTTTTTCAACCCTGCATACCAATGATGCAGCCAGTGCCGTCACCCGCCTGATTGATATGGGCGTTGAGCCCTTTTTGGTTTCTTCCTCGGTGAATGCGATTATGGCTCAGCGGCTGGTTCGTAAAATTTGCTCGCATTGCCGGGAAGCCTACAAACCAGCTCCAGAGTATCTGAAACAACTGGCCCTGCCTCCTGAATTTTATGATGCTGATCTTTATCTTGGCCGGGGTTGTAAGGAATGCCTCCACACCGGCTACCAAGGTCGAGTCGGTATTTACGAACTCATGGTGCTTTCCGAACAGATTAAAAGCACCATCCTCACCACTTCGGATGCTGGCCAGATCAAACGTGAGGCAATAGCCGATGCTGAAAATCCTATGATGACTCTGCGTCAGGACGGCCTGCAAAAGGTCTTGAATGGCATCACCACCCTGGAAGAAATTTTCCGAGTTGCCTAATAGGCAATATTCCTTCAGCATGCTTCAAAAAAAATAGCCCTTCCCCCTTTTTGTTTGTACATTGCTGCTCTCAGATGCTCTCTCGCATCCCTGTAAAAGGGTAAAAAAATACGCCGTGCTGCAATAATGCAACACGGCGTATTTTTTACCAGCTCAATTCAGATACGGTTACGCTACATCATCGTATACCCATATCCTGAAAGCTGTCCTGCATAGACTAAGGCGAAACGAACAATTGCTCCGCCGATCAAGACAAGAATCGCACTGCTGTTCATCAGGAAGAGACCGAACTTGGTCACCTCTTCGGTATGCTTCCCTGTCACTTCAAGAAATTTGAGTACAATTGCCAGCGGCAAAGCAATACCGACAACCACGATACTCAGGAAATAAGGGAAGTGTCCATGTGAGCTGTCAAAAAAAGGCATAATTGCGGCCTGATGAGCCGCATCTCCGGTATAATGTCCGTAAAACATCAGGCAAGAATCAAAACTTCGCCAAGGATTAGCCAAATATCCAGCTTGGTAAAGAAAAGCTTAACCTCTTTACTCTTGGCAACAATGATCATGACAGCAGCTCCGGTACTCATACCACTGGCCAGAAAAAGAAGCGGCAAGATAGCAGTGTTCCAGAGAGGCCGAGCCACAAAGGTGCTCAGCAGGATACCAGTGTAAATAGACAGCAGAATACCGAAAACTACGTTGAGCTTGGCCAAAAAAGCCAGATGCGGAGCCATAGCATCTGCCATATTTTTGACAAAGTTATTTTTAATCCCACCTTTCACCTCATCCGGCAGGGCTGCAAGTGCGTAACAAATCATCACAGGAAAGATGATCAAAACAATCCATGCACCCCAGCTCATCGGCGAAAACGGCTTAAAGGTCGTGTAGAACAAATAGCCGTGCAACTTCCGTTCAAGATCCAGCCCGAGAAAAATCAGACCAATGGACAGAAGAATAGGTGCTAACACTGGTATCTGCCAACAGCAAACACCCTGGAGAGGCCCTTTTCTGCCCGGTCGAAGGTAATTAATCGCACTCATCGTCATTAACCCGCCGGAAAGACCGCCGAGAAAGAGATAAATGGCTACCCGCCAATCCCAGACATGCATGACCGGGTAAGTAATGGCATTGGTGCCGGTAATACTCAGTTCCATGATATCTCCTCCTTACGCTCTTTTAGGATATTGGTTAATATAATAGACGTTGGGTCCGGTCCCAATAGAC
The DNA here is from genome assembly GCA_004028505.1 of Candidatus Electrothrix aarhusensis. Taxonomy (GTDB): domain Bacteria; phylum Desulfobacterota; class Desulfobulbia; order Desulfobulbales; family Desulfobulbaceae; genus Electrothrix; species Electrothrix aarhusensis. Next base: position 26,254 of record MTKO01000071.1, on the reverse strand, counting down.
TTTCCCAGAACACGATGGCTAGTTTTACGAAGAATTTTAGACACTTCGCTGTTCGGATCGTCCAGGTCACCAAATATTCTGGAACCACCGATACAGGTGGCAACACAGGCTGGTTTTTTCCCTTCTGCCAGTCGTTGCTGACAAAAAGAACATTTATCGGCATAACCGTGTTCTTCATTGATATAACGAGCATTATATGGGCAAGAGGTAATACAGGCCTTACAGCGACGCATTTATCCCGATCAATCTGGACAGTGCCGTCCTCTTCGTAATGTGAGGCTCCGGTGGGGCAAATGTTCACACAGGGAGCATTGTCACAGTGATTGCAAAGTTCCGACCGCATCTCTGTTGTCAGGTCAGGAAAGTCCCCCTGCACTATCTCAAGCACCCGTGTACGATAAACTTCCGGCGGCACATCGTTTTCGCGCTTGCATGACACCACACATGCCATACAGCCGATACATCTTGACTGGTCAATGACCATGGCGTATCTGGGCATATCAGGCCTCCTTGATTATCTTGACAAAGTTGACCCGCATTCCGGTGCCGCCGGTAATCGGATCTTCGATGTATTTAGTTATCAGCTTCTGATCGTCAGCACCTCTTCCGTTTGCCCGCGTCAATCCTGGGGCATTATGACCGAATCCATGAACCATGTACAGGCAGTCATGACGGATACGCTCTGTCACCTTAACTTTGATCTTATTGCATCGTATGCCGTCTTGATTCTCCAGGCTCACAAGCTGCCCGTTTTTTATACCGAGACGATCAGCCTCTTTCTTATTCAGCCAGGCCTCGTTTTCTTTTTCAAGCTCCCAGAGCCACTGAGTATTGATTGTTCTGCTGAAGGTATGGACAGGGCTACGGCCATAGATCAGGCGGAACATGTCTTTCTCAGGATGTTCAATCGGCTCATATTTGGGTACCGGATCAAAGCCTTCCCCTTCCAGCTCATCACTGTACAGTTCGATTTTTTCTGAAAAGGTGCCAAAAACAGGTTGATTATCCTCTGTGATATACGGTTTTTCACTATCTGGGATAGTGACATAACCGGTATGCTTGGATAACTGATCAAAATCAACGTCCCAACCTTGGCCTGACGACGCATTCGACCTTCCCAAGCATCCATACCGTTGCCCTTAACCGCATATTCATTAAGCCCTAATTTTTTACAGAGCTCGCTCCCGATCCACCAGGCTGGTTTTGTCTCATACATGGGTTCAACAGCAGGCTGACGGATAGCGACACCGGCCTCTCGGGTGCTTATCTTGTACAGGCCATCATGTCGTTCCAAATAGGTACATTCGGGCAGGATAACATCGGCCAGCATGACGGTCTCGGTAGGAAAGAGATCAACAGCGACCAAAAGGTCCAAGTTGTCGATTGCCTTACGGGTCAAGCGCTGATCCGGTAAAGCCTTCATCAGGTTGGTCCCGGCGACGATCCATGCTTTGATCGGGTAAGGATTACCGGTGATGGTGGTATCTCGTAATACCTGGGTCACCCCCTCACCGCCAGCAAAAGGAAAATCGCCTTTGATCACAGGCGGTTTATTTGCAGGCGGATAGGCAGGTGCGCCATCGTTGAAACTGGCAAATTTTGCCTTAGCAGGCAGCCACATGCCGCCTTTCCTTCCCCAGGTACCAAGCAGGGCGTTAAGAATAGCCACTGCACGAGCGCGTTGTGTATCATTGCCGTACCAGGAATAATGTCGACCCGGATGAACAACAACATTGGGTGCATAACGGCACAGTTCCCGAACCGACTCAACAATCTGGCGCATGGGGAGCTCTGTTTCCTGAGCAGCCCATTCCGGGGTATACTCCTGCACTGCTTCTTTGACTTCGTCAAAACCCACAGTGTATTTTTCTACATACTCTTTGTCATACAAGCCTTCGCTGATCACAATATTGATCCAGGTCAGCAGGAGGGCAGTATCTGTACCCGGCTTGATCGGTAACCAAAACGAGGATTTGGAGGCAGCTGTGGAGTAACGTGGATCCACACAGATAATTTTGGCACCTCGACCAACTGCTTCGGCAAACTCCTGATTCTGGGAATTATGCATGTTCTCACCCAGATGGGTACCGAACAGAACAATAACCCGGCTATTCTCCAGATCAACCCGCTCGCAGCTCGTCCCAGGCTTATGTCCGAAGGTGAGCTCCCAGGCCACATCACGGATTCCTTTACACTGAGCAAAAGACGGGAAGGCAATATTTCTGGATCCCATAGCCTTGAGCACATTGGTAAAATAATCACCGGGAGAGCCGTGGGACATCATAGCAAGGGATTCTGGGCCGTACTTATCAGCAATGGCTTGCATTTTTTTTGCAACCAAGGTGAGCGCTTCGTCCCAACTTGCCTTTCTGTATTTCCCTTCACCCCGTGGTCCATCGAGAATCATCGGGTGTTTCAGTCTGTCTTCGTCGTACAATTGGCCTATACCACCTTGACCACGAGCACATAATTTACCCCGACTTTGAGGATGGTATGGGTTGCCCTCCAGTTTAACCACCTTTCCGTCAACCACCTTGGCAACGGCACCGCATTTCCAGAAGCACATCTCACAGCTGGTCGGCACGTACTTTACATTTCCACCCTCAGCCTTTGCTCTGGCTTCGGCAGAAATAAAAGGGGTGTCGGCAAGTACAGTGCCTCCGGCGGACATGGCGGCATATTTGAGAAAGTTTCTCCTCGAAAAAGCCATTATATTCTCCTAAGTTAAAGAAAGACCCAAGGCCGACCATCAAGTAAATCGACCATAGTATTCATTCAAAATGATCATACTTCATACACCATCTTGTGGCACCTTGTCAACTCTCTCTATGCAATACTTACCACGAGATCTGACAATGAGCCCCGGCAATGCGCAGTTGACCAAAAAATCAAAAAAATATCGTAGTAACATAAAAATAATCTTAGAGCAATCTGGTAAACACCTCTTGATGAATTCTTCCAAGGGATAGCTGGATGCAAGACTCGACAAATTCTGGTATCATAGCACTAGACAAGATACAGCATCCCGAAACGCCTTGTATATTCGGCGTAACCAGAAGACCTTGCCCCCTTTGACCAAACGATAGATCTTGCATGAAAAAACTATGGAACATCGAAGACCTTATTGATCTGGAATTTTTTCTCAACCAGGACAACGGCGAGGATCTGGACAGCATCGCTGCCCGTGACCGGAAGATATACACCGAACTGCCCTCAGCAATCAAGGAGTCAAAAACTCCAAAACTGCTGCGAGCGTGGCTGTCCTCCCGCCGAAAAGCCCTTCTCCAAGAAGGGGGGGAGGCCGCTCTGCCGGGTCGAACCTGGAAAGAAATACTCTACCTCTTTTTTAGTGTTGCCCTGTTTGCGGGGCTCTTCTCTGGCGGAGGGCTGGCCTTTTCCTTTCTTGCCTACTCCGGTAAAGAACCGGTTAATGTGGCTGCCTACTTTACTGTTTTTGTCCTTGCACAGGCAGTACTTTTCCTCCTGCTGGCCGGATCCGCTTTTTTTCGCAGGATACAGGGGAAGCATATCATTGAAGCCTCGCTGCTCTACAGACTTCTTCATCGCCTCTTTACTGCCTTACTGCATAAATTCATGGCTGGTGTACAAAAAAAGACCTCGCAAAAGGTTTCAGCTGAAACCCGGCTTAAGTGGTCTGTCTATACCAGCAGTATCAAGCAGATACGACAACGATATGGTCTCCTTTTTCTTCGGCCTTTTTTTCTGGTGGTGCAGGTCTTCGGGGTCTGCTTTAATATCGGTGTCTTGGCTGCCACCCTGTTCAAGGTAATCGGGGCTGATCTCGCCTTTGGCTGGCAGAGCACTTTGCAGGTCACTTCTGCATCCGTGCATAATTTGGTGCATTGGACTGCTCTGCCTTGGTCATGGCTCCCAAAATTATTTATCCCTACGCTCAGTCAGATAGATGGATCCAGACTGGTGCTTAAGGAGGGGATCTACCATCTCGTCAATACAGACCTCACCTCCTGGTGGCCCTTTCTCTGTCTCTCCGTGCTCTGCTATGGTTTACTGCCCCGAATGATCTTACTGATCATCGTCAGCATCCAGCAGTACCGGGATCTGGCCGGGCTTGATTTTCAACAGGGCTATTTTCGCCAAACCCTGCATAGAATGCGTACCCCGCAAGTGTCCACCGTGGCCCGTACCGAGCCCAAGCTAACCGGAACAACGAGACTGGAACCTCATAGAAAATCTGATAGAGAACCTGATATTATTGGTGCGAAACTAACGCCAACGACAATACCAACGATTCAGGAGAGTACGCAGGAACAACCCCCTGCTGACGACTCCTTGGAAACCTTTGATCCCGACGCCCCTCTTGCTCCTATTATTGCCCTCATCCCGGATGAATTGCTGGCTGATTGCTCATCCGGCGAACTGGAACAACAGGTCTGCAATCGACTCGGCTATGTACTTTCTCAACGACTTCCCTTCTGGACCTTGGAGCAGAATGAAGAAGAGGAACTGGCAGCCTTAAAAAAAGCAATGGAGCAAGATAAAAGCAGAGATGTCTTTGTCCTTCTTGAGGCCTGGCAGCCCCCTATTGAAGAGCTGTTCTCCTGGCTTGAACAATTGCGGCAAACCATCGGGTCAGCACCTGTGATCCTCCTGGCTTTAGTCGGCAAACCGACCCCGCAAACCATCCTGACCACAGTACAACCGCAGCATCTGCAAATCTGGCAACAGAAAACAACCGCGCTTGGCGACCCCGGCCTGCAACTCATTGAGCTTGTGAAATCATGAATAACCTTTCCCCGCAATCCGCCACCCCTGCCTCCGTTGTTCCTGCATTCGCTATTGTCGGACACCCCAACGAGGGGAAATCTTCGGTCCTGTCCACGCTTAGCGAAGACGACTCGGTGCGGGTCAGCCCGGTGCCCGGCGAGACCAAAGAATGCCGGACTTTCCCCGTGATTATTGACAACAAAGAGGTCATCCGCTTCACGGACACGCCCGGTTTTCAGAATCCCCGTAAGACCTTAGCCTGGATGCAACAGTATCAGGGAGATGATCGGGATCTGATCAGCGACTTCATTCGTACCCATCGCGACGAACCTGCCTTTCATGACGACTGTGCCCTGCTTGCGCCGCTTGCTGCCGGAGCAGGCCTGATCTTTGTGGTGGACGGTTCCAGGCCCTTACGCAACATTGACCGGGCCGAAATGGAGATCCTTCGCCTCACCGGTAGGCCACGCATGGCTATCATCAACTGTAAGGATGAGGAAAGCAATTTCTTAGAGAGCTGGCAAAATGAATTTCGCAAGCATTTTAATTCGATTCGCCTGTTCAATGCCAATAAAGCAACCTATGGTCAGCGTATCGCCCTACTGAACAGCCTCAAGGCTATTGATCAGGATCTGGAAGGAATCATTGAGTCAGTCATCCAGGCCTTTCAAGCAGACTGGAAAAACCGCAATCAACAAACTGCCACTTTGATTGCAGCAATGCTTTCGGATAGTCTCCTGTACCATAAATCTATTCCCTGCCTACCCGGTGCACATGAAGAACAGCTTAAAAAAACGCTTCATAAAACGTATACGGAATTTGTCAGCAAACGGGAACGGACAGCGCATCAGCAGATCCGTAAGCTGTTCAAACATAATATCTTTAACCTGCAACTGCCTGGACAGTCGATCCTGCAACAGGATCTCTTTTCCGCCAAGACCTGGCAGTTCCTCGGCCTGACCGCCAATCAACTGATCATGGCCGGAGCCATCAGTGGGGCGGCCCTCGGTGCCGGACTTGACACCCTCGCTGCTGGCGTCACCTTTGGGGTTTTTACCGCCATCGGAGGGGCCTTTGGTGCGGCGGCTGCTGCCATGAAGGGCAAGGAGATGCTCACCGGATCCCGCTTATTGGGCATGAAATTGGATAAGCAGCAGCTTCAGGTTGGACCGGTGACCAATGTACAGCTGCTCTATATCTTGCTTGACCGTGCTCTGCTCTATTACAGTCATGTCATCAACTGGGCCCATGGTCGCCGGGATTACTCTGAGGCCCTGACAAATGCCGATGCTGCTGGAACTGATAAGCAGGGGTATACCAGTGGTTGGTCCAAACAAGAACGGCGGATTTGTGATCGTTTTTTTAAAAAGTTACAGAGCAGCTATCTGCCAGATAGGGATCAGACAGAGACAGAGTTGAATGTCCTGCTTCGAGAAAAACTTCGAGAGATTTCGGAGGGTGGTGATTGAATACTGTGCCTAAAATTCTTTGGCATACTACATCAGTTACATAATAAGTTGCTGCAACTTATTGGAAATGCTTTTTTAGAATTGAACAGCCCTGGGGTCGAAGACTGAGGGTGGAAAAAAAACCGGGTCACGCGCTCAGCACGGACCCGGTTAAATATCAAAAATCGTCCCTATTTCATAAAAAAACTAGGGAAAAAAATTAATCTGCCTACTTGAACGTTGGAGCAATCTTCTGCGCCATCTCATTCTGCAGACCTGCCATTTTTGCAGGCAATATTTTTTCTTTCACTATGGGCAGCATTTCGGTCTCAATTTTCGGCATCAAATCATTAATCAAGGGTTTAGAAACAATTTTTTCCGCAAGAACTTGATCTTTCATGCCGTTCATCACGTTTTTTATGGCCGGGGATGACGAAACGGTAGATATGGCACTAGCCAACTGAGAGTTGCCAATTGTTGCCGGGACATCTACTGCGGAAACGGTATTCGCAGAAAATGCACAGGCTGCCAACGAGAGTAACAATGCAGACTTAACAGTTACTGATTTCAATTTTGACATTTCTTCCTCCTTCTTTTTAATATCATAGCGTATATCACACAGCGTGATATACACAATTTTGACTTTTATTCTGAAAAGAAAAAAAAGTCAATTTCTTTTTATTATAAAGTCAAATGAGTAGAAAGCCCGCTGAGTATGGTTTTCTTCGGGAGGTTTCCGTGTTAGAATACTATAGGGCGGGGTGTAACCTAGCGCATTCTCGGGATACATAACGATACAGTATCTACAAAGAAATGGCTGTTCAACGATCAGAAAAAACGTTGATGCGGTACAACTTCTTTCGCAATTACGTTATAAAAAACATCTTGATAGCGTTATCAACTTAAAATAAATACCATTTTTTTTTCTTGTATATAAAATTTGAGCACGGTAAAATATATCAGTAATTTTCTGAATTATCCGCCTGCATCTTAATAAAAAGGAGTCTCCTATGAAAAAGAAAACTATCAGCACCGCCATCATGGCAACAATACTAACAGCTGGCATTGTAAGCACACAGGCAGTAGCTGGTATACTTGCAGAAGGTGACATCTCTGTTTACAAGGGTGGTAATTTGTCAAATACCATGACCGGACAAAACCCTGTTGACGAGGAAGCTCTGTTGGTTTGCAATGATAAATGCATGATCAAAACAACCGGAGTTTCAATAGTTGGGGCAACAGGAACAGAGTTGTCGGTCAAAAATGATCAGGAACAATTTAACCTGCTCCTCAAAAAAGGCCATCTCGATTTTATCCTCAGTGGTGCTATAGGAAAAATGGGATTCTACACAGCTGATGGGCAATATACCAATGCTGACATCATATTTAATGCCAGCACGAGCACGCCAGTACGTGGTTATATGCATGTAAAATCTGATGGTAGCACCAAAATTGGTGTTTACGAAGGACGTATGGTTTTTGATACGGTAGAGGGCGCTAAGACTGTTGACAGCAATAATTATATTCTACTAGCACAAGCTGGTGTCGCAGAAAACGAGGATGAAGGCGGCTACTTGACCAACGGTTCTGAAGAAGACACGATGACAACAGGTACGGATTTATTTGCAGAAATAGGCACCCCCACTCTTGTCGGTGGTGGACTCGTGCTTGCAGGTGTTGCTTATGGTTTATCCCAATTTGGTGACGATGATGATCCTGCACCGTCCTCACCAACTGAGCCAGCCCCTACAACAACTTCGCAGACCTCAAGTACTTCCACATCATCAACTACTTCCTCTGCCACAAGAACCCCGCAACCTGTCATTCCAAGAAATCCCAGCCCGAGTATGTAATCCCGGTGAGAGATTATCCCAGAAGGCTATCGAAACAATAGTCTTCTGGGATTTTACTCATTCATTCCTGGTTCGCTTAGCTTATTATGTTTAGAACTCAAACGTTAGACAGCGTTTCACCCTCTGCCTTTTACTCAAAATGGTCATAAAAAGAATTCCCCTGCACCTTCTGTTTGCTCTTACACTCATACTCTGCGGATGTGCCAGTGAGCAGTTTGAGAGCAATGTTGAACTCAACGAATTTACCCAACACGATGACCAACTGGCCAGCAGGACTGTTCAGCAAAACATGTTCGATTCTGTGCTCACAGCTCCGCCGGAAGAGGCTGAAGCCAAACTGGGGCCTGGAGACCTTATTACTGTCAATGTCCTAGAATCCGAAGAATTAAATACAGAAACTCGCGTAAGCTCAAGAGGGCACATAAGCCTTCCCATCCTTGATCAGGTGGATGTACTTGGCCTCACAGCAGCGGAAGCGGAAGAAAAGATTGAGCTGCTTCTTAAAGAGAAATACCTCAACGATCCACATGTATCTGTTTTTGTGAAAGAGAAGATAAGCGATCAGGTGACCCTCGCAGGTGCTTTCACTACACCAGGTAATTACGATTACATTTCAGGGCGCCGTTTACTTGATATTATTGCCGTTGCCCAAGGTGTCACTGTAGATGCAGCATCAATAGCCTATCTTTCTCGAAAGGACAGCAAAACTGGAACCATAAAAAATTATATTGTTGATCTGGATGCGCTTATAAAGCGTGGTGATATGAATTATAATGTTGCCATCGCTGGCGGCGATGTCATCTTTGTTCCAGAAGCCGGGAAATGCTTTGTAGATGGTGCAGTAAGAAATCCAGGAACCTACCCCCTGAAAGGGGAACTGAGCATCACAGAGGCGATTGTTTTAGCAGGAGGCTTGACAGCTTACGCAGATAACGACAAAATTAAGCTGATTCGCTACACTGGCGATGGTAAACGTAATATTATCAGCTTGAGCTTCAGCGAGTTACAAGAGGGTATCGGTAATAGCATCAAGCTCCAAGATCAAGATGTTGTCTATGCAGAATCAAGTAGTTCCGGGCTATTATCAACTGGACTAGGATTTGATCTCGGTTTCATGGGAACAGGGATTAATTACCGCAACCCGTCTGTTGATAGACGACAGTGAACAACGAACTTAAGTTTCAAAAAGCTGCTCAGTACGCAGTACTTTTTTTGCTTGGAACAATCCCATTTTTTTTCGGAGCTGTCCACCCTATTGTCACAGGAGCGTACACCTCGTTTATTCTCCTTATGTTAGGAACGTGGTTACTCCTCAACGCTAGGTACCTTTCAAACCGTCAGATATTTTCTGGCGGTCATATTCTATTTTTTTTATTTATCTTTTGGATAGTACTTTCTATCGTCCCCCTACCAATAAGCTGGCTCAGATCACTCTCACCAGCTCGAATCTCCTTTTTGCAAGCCACAAATCAATTGGCAGGTACGGATATTCAGTATGCTTCAACAGGATATAACGGCGTAGCTGGGATAATGACAGCAGCATTTCTGTTCGCCTTACTCCTTTACGTCGTTAACCTCAAAATATTACTCAAGACAGATCGCACCTTTTTGAAAAAAATTCTCTACGTATGTATAGGAGTAGGACTGCTGGAGGCTATTTACGGTATACTTCAAAGCGTCAATCCGCACCTCGGCGTGCTCTGGTTGAGCGATACGAAACAATTCAACGGCATGGCAAGAGGGACTATTATTTATAAGAATCAGTATGCCGCACTTCTAAATATGATTTGGCCTTTTGCTGTCGGCGCCGCATTCCTCCAGTTTAAACGTATTCCTCGCAAAAAGATTATCCCTTCAAAGAGACATACTTCCCGGCGGAAGAGTAAAAAAAAACACTCTGCTGGAGACTTGACAACAAACCGACGCCTTCGTGGATTCCTGTTTCTTTTTTTTGCCTCTGTTATTATGCTGGCTGTCCTGTTCTCTCAGTCCAGAGGAGGTATTATCTCCATGATTCTTATCCTTTCAGTACTTCTTGTTCTGCTTCCTGTCAACCTGAAAAACAAGCTTCTCCTTTCTGGTTTTTTTTTACTGTTCACCTTGTCCTATGGTTCTATCATCGGCTTCAATTCCGTCCTTGAGCGTTTTATGCTGATTTACCAAGGCGGAGAGGGCCGGTTCAATATATGGCTGTCCAGTCTTCCCATGCTTCAAGATCACTTGCTGATCGGCACAGGGATAGGCTCCTATATTTTGCTTTCTTCTATCTACCTTAAAAAATTCCCAGAAAATATTACCTTTGACAGAGCCCACAATGACTATCTGGAGTTTGCCATTGAGCTAGGTCTCCCTTTCTCTCTTTTCTTTTTTTGCATTTGCATAATTTTCTTTCTGCTGCTCATGAAAAAAATATGGCCATACACAAGGACAAAGATATCTAAACTCCCATCATCGGCTCTTATCTCAATTATTTCAACTGCTGCAATTACAGGGTTCGTTATCCATGGTACTGTTGATTTTGGTTGGAGGCTACCCGCCAACCTCCTGTATTTCACCACCCTGCTTACTCTAGCTCAGCAGGGTGGACAATTCGCCTCACATTCTGCTCCTGCTGGCAAATAAAAACACGAGAAGATCTCCGTAATTGAGCAATACTCTTTGTACAAAGAGTATAAAATCGTATGCTATACGCACTTATTTATGATAAAGATAATAAGCATAGGATCTATTTTTCATTATGAAAACTTCTACTTTTATCCGAAAAAATTGATAAAATTGTTATGAACCACTCACAGCTCAATGATACAGACCGGCAGGTAATGGTCGGGGTCGGCTCCGCCAACGGTAACCAAAATCTCCCCTCAATCGACTATCACGAAACAGTCGCTCCGATGCAGGATGAGGAAATCCATTTACGGGATTACCTTGATGTTCTTATCCGTCGCAAATGGGTTGTTCTTCTGTGCGTTCTTTTAATTTTTTCTGCAACGACCTTGTTTACCCTGACAAGTACTCCTCTCTTTCAGGGGAAAGGCACCCTGAAGGCTTCAGCCTCGCAGGGCCAGGTAACCAGTTTTGAAGACACCCAGACAAACGTGCTTAAATCCATGGAATTTCAACAGACCCAAGTCAACCTCCTGGAAAGTGAGCAAGTATCCATACGCATCATCGACAAGCTGGGCCTGCTAAATAATCCTTTTTTTAATGAAGAATTAAAAAGCGAACAAAATGAGGCCGCCTCACTTGCATCTCTTGCACAGCTTGCGCTCTCTTCAATCCGTAATTTCATCCGTTTTGACTCTGGAGCGAATGACAGCTTGAATGAAGAAGGAAAAAATCGTTTACTCACCGACGACGCCGTCAAAAAGCTGCAAGATGATCTAAAAATTTCACCGGTCCGCAATAGCGAACTGATCCAACTCAGTTTTGAGTCACCAGATCCCCAGCTTTCCGCCGACGTAGTTAACACAGCTATGGAAGAATTTGTCCAGATGCTCATGGACACGAACCTTCAATCATCAAAAAATGCTGCCCAATTCCTGGAAAAACAAATAATGGCGGCCCAGATCAAGCTGGAAAAATCTGAAAAAGAACTCAATAATTTTTCACGTCAAGCAGGTCTGGTTTCCATGGATCCAAAGCTTAATCTGATTATGCGACAATTGGAAGAGCTGAACGATGCCTTGGCCAAAGCCCGTGCTGAACGCATCGGCAAAGAATCGCTCTACCAACAAGCCATTAGTAAAGAGAACCAACATCTGCCTCAAATCCTTCAGGACGATCTCATTAAGAATCTTAAGGCGGAATATTCTCTCTTAGCAGGAGAATATCAGGATCTTTCCACGACCTTCAAACCTGCGTATCCCAAGATGCAGCAGCTCCAAGCAAAAATTAATGACATTAAAGGGCGCCTTCGGGAAGAGAAACTTTTTATTATCGAATCAATAAAAAACGACTACGAAGCAGCCTGAAAAAACAAGAATATTTGGAAGTTCAAGCGCAGGACCAAAAACAAAAGGCTATTGAGCTTAATGACAAGGCCTCCCAGTATAGAATACTTCTTCGGGAAACTGAAACCAATAAAAGTATCTATGAGACCCTCTTGCAGCGAGCAAAAGAAATTGAGGCAACACTCGGCGCCGCTGTCACAAATATTACTCTAGTGGATCGTTCCAGAGTACCTTTATATCCTTCCAGCCCAAAAGTAGTCCGTAATTTACTTTTAGGTCTGATACTGGGTCTTTTTTGCGGTATAGGGCTCGCCTTTCTTTTGGAATATTTTGATGATACTATTAAAAGCCCCGAAGAACTGATCGAAAGATTTCATATTCCTGTACTTGGACTCATTCCTTTTGATAAGGAATGCATCAACAAAAGAAGAGATATGGCCCTTAAATCATACACAGATCCCCGGTCGCCTGTCGCGGAGTCAATTCGAACAGCGATCACCTCTATTGATCTCTCGGCGGCTGAGCATCCACCTAAAACTCTTCTTGTAACCAGCATCCTGCCAGGTGCCGGTAAAAGCTCTCTCTCCACCAACACCGCACTCTCCTATCTTTCCAGTGGAGACAACTGCTTGATTATTGATGTGGACCTGAGGAAACCCAGCCTTCATCGTGTTTTTGATGCAGAACGAAAAGGAGAAGGGCTCTCCAGCGTTCTCAGTGGAATCAGCACGCTGAAGGAAGTTATTCAAAAAACTGATTATAAGGGCTTGGACTATATTTCCAGTGGACCGCTTCCTCCGAATCCTGCTGAGCTGGTTGCCTCGAATAGAATGCGCGAGTTATTAAAGACAGTTAGCGAACATTATAGCCATGTTATCCTGGATGCTCCTCCCTTTCAAGGGTTTGCAGAAATCCTGGTACTTGCCAATATGGTGGACGGTCTTATCCTGATCACTGTTGAAGGAGATACTCCCCGTGATGGGGTAAAGCATTTCCGACGCTCTGTCTTAAATGTCAATGGAAAGATCCTCGGTACTATCATTAACAAGACAGGGCTGCAAAAGGGCTATGGAGCATACAGCAAGTACAGCTATTACGCATACCAGTATGATTATAACTACGGGGAATCGCGTAATGACGGTTAAAACCCTCTTGTTCTATCGTCAAGCTCCAGAGGGCTACTCAGCTGTCAGAAACTCAGATATTACTTGTAATATCAGTATCCTCTAGTTATTCTTTAGCAATCATGCTCAGTTGATCTCCCCCTTGCACAAAGAGGGGGAAGGACTCTTTGTTTATGCGGCCTTACAACCTATTGCGTTTTCTTCTCTTTTTTGGATTAATCGCACTGATGCTTTATCAGTTGCGTGTTGCTCTTATTGCGCAAACAGCATACAGCAATATTGCCGTAAACAAAACTATCAAAGAATACCAGAGTGAACCCCGTCTCTTGGTTGAGTATAGCAAAGAGAATATTCTTCAAGGAGATCACGAAAACGCGAGGAAATGGCTCAAGAAAGCCTTACAAGCCAATCCGGTCTACATACCAGCGTGGCTCACCTTAGCTGAGCTGGAGAACGACAGCGGAAACACCGCTCGCTCTCTTGAAATACTCGAATATCTTGACCGCTTGATGGAGGGCGTTCTTCGCTGGCGTTGGGAAAAAGCAATGCTGGCCTATCTTTTGGGGAGAGAGGATATTTTCAAAGCTGATCTCTCTTGGCTTCTGCAACAGGAAAATCTTAGCAGACCAACCCAAAAAAAAGTACTCGACTTTGCTTTTTCCCTCTGGCCGGAACCGGTTGAGCTTTTGCAAGAAATGGGAAAGAAAAATAGCGTTCCGCTCTTTCTTCATGCCCTACGCATAAAAAACAGAGAGACAGCTGAATTTCTTTGGGCTGAGGTGGATCACACGCAGCTAGAAAAAAGACAGATCCTTACTTACATTAATCTCTTGATAAATAATCAAAAAATAAATGAGGCTGCTTTGCTCTGGAAGGAGTATTACCCGGCGGATAACCTCCTCTACAATGGTAGCTTTTCTATTCCTCCAGTCAAAGGCGGCTTTGGTTGGCGCATTTGGCCTCCGGAAGGAGTTGAAGTTGAAGTACAGAAGCAGGATGTGGCAAAGATGGCTCTGCATATCCATTTTAACGGAGAACAAAATATTCATTTTCACCAAACAAGACAGACCATCTCCTTGCCCTCCGGCCAAAATTTTATCCTGAAAGGCGAGATGCGGAGCAAAGGGCTGACAACCGACCAACGCCCCTTTATTGAGGTAGCAGGACGGGATTGCTCCCTGCAATCTGCAACAACAGAGATGGCCGAGCCAGATCAAGACTGGACTCCGTTCTCGTTAAACTTTACGCTTCCTGAAGACTGTCATCAAGGAGTTGAAGTACGCGTTCGTCGCCTTCCCAGTAAAAAAATCGATAGCCTCATCAGCGGCGACCTTTGGGTTACCAACCTTTCTTTACAGAACGCACCTTCTCCTACGCTCCAATAATGCAGGCTGAAAATCTTCTCATCCAAAAAATCGCGTCTCGTCCTTCCACAGAAGAACTTCTTTTTTTTATTGCCGAAGATGAAGCCATCACTTCAGCCTGTTCAGCGTTGCAAAAAAAAAATAGCCGGCAGCAACAAAAAGGAGCTAGCAAAAATCAATGCCCTTTGCCAAAAATATCATATATCTCTTGTTTATCTTAGTCGTGAACTCAGTCATATCCAGAATGTTTTTGCGCCACGGGAAACCATTAGTGATGATCACAAACTCCTCGGTCTTCAAGCAGGAGCCAGTATAGCTGAGGTAAAGCAAGCCTACCGCAGACTCAGTATAAAGTATCACCCTGATACCTCTACTGAAAAAAATACCGCCAAGTTCATCGAGATTACCAAGGCCTACCAACGCATTATAACCAGTACTGATAACGAGAAGAGCGGTGCCGCTCCTTCCTCATCAGCCTGGAGGTACCGAAAAAACACTCCCCCCCCTCCTCAGCAACGAAAAAAGAAATACCTCTATCTCTTTTTATTAGTTACCGCTGCTCTTATTTTTTGTATTGTAAAGATTTCGGTTCACTATCAAAAGAATATCATGCTGAATAATATCAGCAAAAAAAATCAGGCTCCTACTCAACAGACTTCTCCAGCGGTGGAAACGGCCACAGCGGTTAAGGAACAACCACCCGTTCATCAGGCGCATCCTTTGGTTAGTTCCAACGTTAAAGTGCAATTAAAAAAAATAGAGCAGGAAAAAGCCCCAACCCCTGTTGTATCCGCCCGAGCAATAAAAAATCTATCATCTCTGCATATTTCTCAGGAGGAGATACCAGCTGTTCGAGTTAAATCGAAAAGCATGGCTCTCATTCAACCTCCCCAGGTTCAACCTACTCAAATCCAACCTGCCACTCCCGATGGAACAACTGAAGTTGCAGTGGAAAATCTGAGCACCTCGGCTTCCTTTTCTTATAGCGACTTTGAGAGCGAAGAGAATAGCGAAAAATCTTCCGTACAAGAACCTGATCAAGAAGAAGACAAATCCATCATGCCAGTGGAAGAGCAGAGCGAATTTTTTTCAGATATTTTCAAACAAGAAAACCCTGCCGGAGAAACAATTAAGGCCGCTACTCCAGCAGCAACAGTAGTAGTAAAGAACACCTCAAACCAGAAAGAAATCAGCTCGGTTTTTCCCGAGAAACGTTACAGGAAGGCTGTCATTGTCAAACCAAAGGAGAGGAAAATTCGGAAGAAAAAGTCAGCTGTAGCGAATAACGATCAAAAGCATCAGGATTTGTCGCCACAAGATTCTCTCCGCCAATTTGTTAAGAACTATACAACTGCCTACATGAGCAGGGATATCAGGAAACTCGCTCGTTTTTTCACAAAAGGGGCTTTAGAAAACGGCAAGCCTTTCAGTGAGATGCATAAAAAATATACGCAACTTTTTAATGCAACCCAATCCATAGATTATCGCATTGATATCCTGAACACAGATATACAGAAAAAAGGCACGACTGCTACTCTGACAGGCCGATTACATGTGCGGCTGATCTATAGTCCAGATAAAGTCAAGTCGAACACTGGAACACTTACCTTTTTCCTTATCAAGGATAACAAAAGTTATAAAGTCAAAGCGCTCACTTATACCATCGATCCTCAATGGTAGTTTAGAGCAGGATTGCAGGATTTATACATCCTGGATTCAAGATCTATAGTACATGTCGAACGAGTTGTGCAGAATCATCCGAAGCACTCGTGTAGACCTTCCTGATTTTCAAATGCTCAGCTATTTTTTTAACGAAATTATCCTGGTCATGGCAATAAATGATTTGCCCCTCCAGGATAAATCGATATTCATCGCTGACATGATCCAGGCAGGTAATCACAAGGCTTTTGCCAAAATCATCGGCAATTAAGCTGTCTCGCTGCATTGCGTATTCCAATAGAGAAAGATCAAGCAAACCCCGCCTGAATTCTCCCTGAAAACGATTACAGACATTGGTCTCTAAAGGATTTTTCTTGATATTATGGGAGATATTTTCATAAGACAGAGGGCCTAATCCGTGTCTGGTTTGATAGGCCCGGGTGATCAAATATATTTCCGGCACATGATCTGCACACAGAGGAAGGATGTTTTTTGTTCCGGTATCGGAACGAGTGACATGGGGAAAAAAACCGTAGTGCTGATCAAGCAGGAGACCTTGGGAACCCTCATAGATATAATTGCTGAACGGCCCTGAGGGCATTCCTCTGCTCATTCGAACCCAAGGTGACCTGGTGATAACAGAACAGCATTGCAGGAAATCCTCCAGTGCAATATCTGTATACTCTTGGTAAAGTCCTTGATAAAATCCTTTGATCAGCTCAAGGCGGGTTTTCAACACCCAAGGATAAAAAAGATCGGCAAAGGTCAGAGAGTAGAAATGTTCCTCCCTGTTAATCGTAGCACCAACGCCGACGCCGCAGCTCCCGTGGGGGTGGTGCTGCTGATTATAACGGATATCATAGGGAGTTGTAACCGGACATTCCGCATCAATATAAAGCAACGGCTCCACTCCTTTTTCAAGAAGGACATCAAGCTCATTAACTATTCCTACAGGATCTATCGTGCAGAATCGTGCAAAATAGCTCGGCGCTCCCTGCAAGGTCCCTGATCCAAAATTGGAAAATACATGACGGATACCGTTATGGACGACAGTGTGTCCGGCCTGCTGCCCTCCAGAAAAACGGATAACCAAAGGCTCTTCGGCATTTCGGCAAAGGTAGTCGGTAAACAGCCCTTTCCCCTCATCGCCGAACCCGGCTCCGATAATAGCCTTATGAGCTTTGTGAGCCTTATACTGCTTATGCTGCATGAAAAAATTATATCCGCCGCAAGGAAGGAGAAAGAGATGGGAATTTTAGAGAATAATCTTAGTCTTGGAAACCGAAGGAGTACCGGTGGCTACCGATTCTTCATGCGTAACATCAGCAATAATTTCCGGAATAACCGTAGAAACCTCTTCATGGTTCTCCAAAACAATAAGGTGATCGCCCAATAGCTGTTTCCAGCCGTCCATTGTTTCCTGCATACTTCCGGCATAGGTCTGTTTGATGTGCAGATGATAGACATTGTAGGACTCTCTGGCCTTGTCAAGCAAAGTGGCAGCATGATACGACGTGTACTGCCCATCTCCCATAATAAGCCTGAGGTCATTTGCCGGAATATCAGGAAGGGTCGGTTCATCGCCGATGGTGAAAAGAAAACCCTTTTTTTCTCTTTTTTCAAAACAGTCAATCGAGGTATGAAAAGCGGCAAAATACCAAGCCAGCAGATAGCTTTCCCCTGTATTCCCCCTCCCCCGCCTTCAAGATAAACATTGGTGAGCCATTTATCCAACAGTTCATCGCTGGATTCAAACTGTCCGGCCTGCAAGGGACTTCGGTCGTACTCATGGTCGCCGAGAGCAAGAAACATGAGCTGAGGATCCTTTGTCCCGCTCTGGATGATCCTGTTCATAATCTTCGGCAAACCCTCCCTGACCAAATGATGGGGAATGGAGCCCATTGAGCCGGTTACATCCAGGCCTAAGATAATGGCCACGGATTCAGGATGTTCTTCTGAATCTCTGGCTTCCCGCAACGTGACGCCGTTTGGGTTCATAGCCCGGTTGATTTCCCGTTGCGAGAAAATCTCCCGAATAGACCGCGAGGAATATCCTTCTGCCTGAGATCGTGCGGCTCGATTATCGAGCGAGTAGCTCCCCATGCCCATACTTACTTTCCTCCGAACAGATATTTATAACGCTGTCGTGCGATCTCAAGCGTTATCTCGGTATTCCTGATCTTCTGACGTTCATTCCAATTATCCGATTACATCCGCCCCAGCACTGTTTCACCGGCCCGTACCTTTGCCCCCACAGGGACAGTAACTTTTGTTTCTGTAGGAAGGTAGAGATCAACCGAGAGCCGAAACGGATCAAACCGTATCGCTGTCCACCCTCAATGCGGTCACCCGGCTCGGCCCAGCAAACAATGCGGCGAGCAATGAATCCGGCAATCTGGACAGCAACGTATCGTTGCTGAGATTCAGTCGTGACGATCATGGCACAATGTTCGTTATGCAGGGCCGCCTGATGTTTATCAGCGGAATAAAACTTGCCCGGTTTAAACAGAATACGCTCAACGGTTCCGGCAAAAGGAACCCTATTCACATGCACATTAAAGACATTCATGAAAATAGAAATCCTGACAACCTCCTGCTGAAGAAAACGTTCATCAAACATTTCCTTCACGGCAATCACCTTACCGTCTGCCGGACATATAATGGCGTTTTTATCCGAAGGGAGAATGCGAGAGGGATCACGGAAGAACCAGGTCACAAAAAATGTTGCCACGAGACCGAGAGAAGCTGCAATGGTATATCCAAAAACAGCACAAATCAGGGTGACAAAGGCACAGAACAGGATAAATGGAAGCCCTTCCTGGGCAATGGGGATTTCAGGTTTTTTCATGCTGATTTTGATCTTGATATTGATGGCGGGGATTGCCTGAATGACGAAGACAACGCTAACTCACGACTACTTATAATTCTATATCGAGTTATTCTACTGGTAGCGCCTCAGTTTGTCAGTAAAAAAAATCTGATCCTGTATTCGTCCGTATATCGTTGTATAGGCCTCTAAGCTTAGAGGCTATAGGTTCAGAGCGCGTAGCCTGCGCGTAAAAGGGAATCATCGACAGAGCAGCTGATACCGCCCAAACCCCTTGCTAGCCTGCTTCCCGATATGCAACCACTGACCGAGATAGAGAAAGGGCCAGAACAGCTCCGGGTCCTTGGGCGCGAAATCCACTGTTCCTAGAAATCCCCTAAACTCCACCGCCCTTCCCTGCCGCGCTGACCAGCAGGTGGTCTTATGGGACCGCAGAGCAATACGGATGATTTCGGACTGGGCTGCGCATTCTCTGACAGCCTGGAAATCGGCCTCCAGGGGACAGCCCATATAAAAATACTGGAGCAGAGAAACTCGCCGGATCACGGCCATGAGCAACCGGCTGATCTCAAGCTTCTCCGGGCGGAAGGCCTTGTCCGAGGGCAGATACGGGGTGAGGAATTGCAGCCGCAGAGCTGTGGGTGCAGGCGGCATCGGGGCCTGTTCCATAATACTGTCCTGAACATCGCCCTGCTTATCCCAGATCAGTCGCTGACCACCAGGCACCAGCTGGCTGATTTGGCTGACCTGGACCAGTTGAGCCTTTGCCCTTTCCGAACCGAAACCCAGCTGCCCGGATTTTTCCATAGCCCGAATCACGGTAGCAGTCGTTTACAGGCAGCCCCGGCCAGCACCAGACCGTGGGAGAATTGCCCGCCTGGTGAAATGCTCGCCTCGCCGGTCTGGTCGCTATGAAAAACATGAGGGAGCGGGACAGTGCCCACCTTGCGCATCATCTCTGCTTCCGGGGGCCTGAGACCTTTGATGAAAAAGGCAAAATCGCATTGATGGCGGAGCATGCAATCAACACAGTCAGCATTGGGGGCAATGCAGCTCTGCTGATGCAGGGCTAGCCCGAACACGCTACGGCGGAGCGGATCGGAAAAAACCGGCAGGGTGAGGGGATTGCGGGCCGTAAAGGTGAAGCGGTATTCGGCAAGGATAAGGCTGGGTGTGCAAGGTTGCATATCATGTATCTGTCTAAAAAAATGTTTCGCGTGGAGGGCTGTAGGGGCAACGGCGCGTCGTGCCCTTACTGCACCTCAATAACCCGAAAGCCCTGATTACCAAAGCAGTAAATCACAAACAGGGCTATCCGCGCCTCCGGGTATTCCTGGCGCAGCCTTCAGCATAGCCAGCTATCTGTTCTGTATCCTGGGACCGAAGCTGAAAATCCGCAATACTGGTTTTGAATTTTTTAAATTCGTTGTTGGAAAAATACTTAAACTCAATCACCCAGCGCAGGCCTGCGTAGATTTCATTATACTTGCCCACAAATTCCAGGTCGCTGCGACCTTGGGGGTAGGAACGCTCCACATGCCAGGTGAACCAGCGCGACAAGTAGCGGCTGCCAGCTCGTAAAAGGTGGTGCGGTAGAAGTTTTCGTTGACCTGCTGAAAAATCGCCTCGGGCAGCTGGGAAACATACTCCTGCCAGTAGCCAGCAAACAGGGGTTCCAGCTCCGGTTTATTGGAAAAGGCCTGCATAAACTCGGTGTAGCGGGTGGAGACGTCGATCCGGTGGATCTCGTTGAAATATTCGGTGAAAATCCTCCGCATATTCAAGTTGGGCAGCTGGAGAAAATACTCGTCTTTTCGGGTCAACATGCCCAGGTAGAAAAAGGAGATAGGGAAAAAGCCCTTTTCAAAAAACTGCTGCATGTTAAATTTCTCCATCAGCATGACATCGTCGTAGCGGATACTACCGTGGACAGCCAAGCGATCCACGAACTCCTCAGTCAGCTGGGGATTGGAGGCAGTCAGGCGGCGGACCCAGGAAATATCAGTCTTCAGGTTCAGGTCGGTCAGGTGCTTAGGAATGGTTTTATAGCGCTGCAGCCAGTTGAGGAAATACATCACCGAGGTGGAGTTATACACCCCCTTTCCACCGGGCGTGACAAAGGCATAGCCATTGTACTGATTTTTAACCACGGCCCCGACTTCTTGACGGGTGCCCGGATCAATCCCGTAATCTCGGTAGATCGCATCCAGCAAATCGTCCATTTCCTTCTGGGTGAAGCCCAACATGTGCTCGAATTCCGGGTCCAAGGTAATGAAACTCGCTATATTGAAGCCCGAGGCCATATCATCCATAGTGATGGGCAACACCCCGGTGATAAAGACATTGCGGATGGTGCTGTTTTCCCGACCTGCCTTCATGGCCTTGAAAAAGGTCTTCATAATGCCATCGTCTGCAATCAGTTCCCGGTACAGCCTGTCCTGATGCGAGACCACCAGCTGATTGGCAAAATTATCGTACTCATCAATAATAATATACAGGGGCGGCAGGCGATTTTTCTTCAGGTAGCGCAGAATATTGTTCAGGTTCTCCGCCACCGGGGCATCCATGATGACTTCCGGCATTGCCGCCAGCAGGGAGGGATAAAAATCCCGGAGATCATCAAGCTCGCCGTTGCAGTACTGCTGGAAATTGCGTTCGATGCGGCTACTATCCTTGCCTAATTCAATCAGAGAAAAATTCAAGGCCAGGATGACACAGCTGTTCTGGTTGCCCGTCGGATGCTGCCCTATCCAGGTATGCCCGAACAGTTCTTCGAATTCGTCAGCGCAGTTCAGGTCGTAGTAATGGCGGAGGATGGAGCAGAGCAGGGTTTTACCGAAACGCCTCGGGCGGAGAAAAACTGGGTTTGCCACGCTTTCCAGGCGTTCGACATACTGGGTTTTGTCGACAAAATAGCCCTTGTTGCGGACGATGACGGGATAATTGGCTTCGCTGTAGAGAACTCGTCGTTTCATGGTCTTGTCATGTATCGGCTTGTCGCTGGTTCACTTATCTTGAAGGACTTTTTTCGGAAGGATACCCTGATGCTTACTTGCTGTTCAAGCACATAATACACAGATACGGCCTGTTTGTCAGGTCGGATAAGGGGTGCCAGGAAAAAATGCTGCTTTTTGAAGAGATTGCCTGTAATGCCGGTTCAAAAAAGACAACTTTCAAAATCCGTTTTGATGGTAAAATTTTACTTGCTTAATCTGCTGAATCTATTATCGTTTGAAGCAAGGCCGCTGTCGTAGCACCTACCCTATGAAGAGGGTATTGTAGGGGCAGAGCTATGTGTCTGCCCTTGATGTTTCCACCGAGACAGGCCAGGGCGAACATGCAGAATACTCAGGGTGTTACCCTGAGCTGATATAGAGCCGCTTTGGGGCAATGCCCTGAAAGGGCAATATATAACCAGACCGGGGTAACACTCCGGCTGGAACCGGGCGACCGCCGGTCGCCCCTACGGTACCTCGTAATCCTTTCAGAGTCCCCCCCCTTCTTCCATAGTTGCCAAACCCGGCGAATATCGGTTATATTGTCAGCATGAGTTCGGTAACCAATCCACACGACCATGTTTTCAGGCAGACGTTCGGGCAACCCGAAGTCGCCGCCGGATATTTCCGCCATAATTTGCCGAAAGAACTGCTTAAACATATCGATCTGGAAACACTGGAGCGGACCCCGGACACTTTTGTCGATCCAGAACTCCATCCTTCGGCATCCGATCTGCTCTATACTGTGGATTGGTCGCCCGCACGGAACAGCGGCGCATCCCAAGGAAAAGAAAAACTCCTGCTCTACCTGCTCCTTGAGCATAAAAGCTACGCCGACCCCCTGGCCGTGTTTCAGCTTCTGCGCTACATGGTACGCATCTGGGAAAAGCACTGCGGAGAGCATCCGAAGACCACAACTCTGCCGCCGGTGTATCCGATGATCATCTATCACGGCGCACGGCCCTGGCGGTATCCGGTGAATTTTCATTCCCTGTTCACGGTGCAGGAACCGGCCTTGCTGGCGCATCTGCCCGAATTTTCGCCGGTGCTTCAGGATTTTTCCCAACTGGACGATCAGGATATCCGGGGCGGGGTGTCGGCGCGAACCGTGCTGCTCATTCTGAAGCATGTTTTTCGCGATGATCTGCCGGAGCGACTGCCGGAGATACTGGCGCAGGCGGGAGAGATGCTGGAAAATAAAAACGGACGCGAAATTATATTCACCCTGCTCTATTATCTCACCGAGGGTACGGGTAAGCTGGATGAAAAAACACTTGGGACGGTTCTGGAAAATTCTGTTCACGGAGGTGGTATTATGCAATCGTTTTTGAAAAAATATTATAATCAGGGGCTTGAACAGGGTGTACAGCAGGGGCTTGAACAGGGCGTGCAGCAGGGCATGCAGCAGGGTGTGCAACAGGGTGTCGTGCAGGGAGAACTGCGAGTTCTTTCGCGTCTGCTGAGAAAACGCTTCGGAGAACTGCCCGAGTGGGCGGAACAGATGTTGAAAGAGGCCTCCGGCGCAATGCTTGAGGTCTGGTCCGAGCGCATCCTAACCGCTGTCACCCTTGAGGATGTCTTTGCCGAGTAGCAGGTCTGGCAAGACGGAACAGAGCCGCAACAAGAGTATTCCGGTGAACTACGCCTGCGCTTCATCCCGGCCTGCATGCCGAGCTTGCTGCTCGGGCCTTTGCAGCCGGGAAAACAGTGAATCAATGGCTTGCCGAGCTGATAGAGCAGGCGGTTTGTGTGTACTGAGAGAAGGGGGAAATCGGCCGGACATGGAATTTTTTCAGGTTATTTTTTCTTGCTGTCATTATTCGTCATAATCAAAAAACGCATTCATTGATTTGAATTTTAGGAGAAAAGTTTTTAAAAATGACTATAAATTCAACTTTTGATACTGATTATGACAAAAGGGTCACGATGTCGTGCAACGCGTTGTGTTATCGATTATAATGCCAGTTCAAATTCCACAACTTTCAAAACCTGATTCCATGTCACTTTTTTACTTGCTTAATCTGCTGAATATATTATCGTTTAAAGTAAGGCCGCTGTCGTAGCACCTACCCTATGAAGAGGGTATTATAGGGGCAGACTGTGTGTCTGCCCTTGCATCACCACCCCAGCTGAAACCGGACGACCGCCGGTCACCTCTCCCCCTCCCGCAACCCTGCGACCCAAACATTTCTCGATAAAACCGGGTATGATAACGGCAAAACGAAAACTCGCCGATCCAACAACCGCCCGGAGCCCGAACCATGCCCCAACCCCATAAATATTCCCGCCGTATCCTCCTTGCCGTTATCGGCATGCCCCCGCAGATCCTCACTGAAACCCTGTACAAACTGGTCGTGGACAGCAGCCCGGCTTTTGTTCCCACGGAAATCCACCTGATCACCACGACCCAAGGCGCGAAGTCAGCCCAAAACGCCCTGCTTTGTAGATGAGTATATCCGGGTCTATGCCCGCATTGTCGGGGAATGAAGCGGTCGGATCGACCGGGTGGAAGAGGTGGCCCGTGGCCGGGACGCGCCCCAGCAGAAGGAGTGGTTTCTTCAGCGTAAATCTAAATTGAAAAAGGCTGTGGTTTCGGTGCTTGGGGAACGGGCAGCTCGCCCGGTCACCCCTGAGGCGTTCCAGACGGTTTCCAGGAGGCACCCTGAGTTCACCGATTTCTCTAATTCGGTTGATTTGATCCAGCTTTCGACGAGCCACGGGCCAAATGGATTTCGGGGCACAAAAAAAGGGCGACCACCGGTCGCCCCTACGTCTTAATACCCTCTTCATAGTAGGTGCTACGACAGAAATTTATCGGTTGGTTATTACTCAAGGAGCGTCTTAATACCCTCTTCATAGGGTATTACATATTGATCTGGTGCCCAAGCTCTGCTTGGGCATCTTGAATACAGAAGCTCCGGCTTCGGAAAATGAAGGGGAGCTTCAGACAAAGCAGTTCCCAAGCCGGAGCTTGGGAACCAGAGAAACTGAATATTCCACAAAATGAGGGCACCTGCCTGGCTGGCAAGGTTGCGGGATGAAATAATGGGGAGAGGGAGAGGGTGAAAAAAGAAAGGGTGAATATGCCGGATTTCCCGGTGAGGCGAGGGCCTGTAGGGGCGACAGTGTCGCATCGGACTGCCGAGAAAGTTCTTACTGCATCGGATTAACGACCTTTAACCCTTCTACCTTCTCAAAGTCTTTGACGTTTCGTGTCAAAAGAGTCTGGTGGTGTTCAAATACCGTGGCTGCGACCAATGTATCACCCAGGGACATTTTTCCTTGCTGGCGTAATGCAATAGCTGTGTCAATAATGGGCTGTGTTTTCGGTAGGACTGTAATCGCCTCAAAGAACAGTTGCAGATAATGTTGCTCATCTTTTGACAGCTTGTGATAACCCAGAGTTTCCACGCAACTGATATATATTCATCAGATAAGGGAGAGTTCAGGATTCGTTACTCAGGAGCTTTTGACAGGAGGACTTCAAAGGTCGAAGTTTGCTTTGCACAATATCCCACACCATAGGAATACTCACACCAAAATATTCATGGATCAGGACATTGCGCAACCCGATAATTTTCCGCCATTCCACTTCAAGGGCCTTTTCCCGGATAGAATCGGGTACCTTTCCGGCAGCTTCACCGATAATTTCAAGATTTCGGATAACAGCATCCTGTTTTTCTTCATTACTCAGAAAAAGCTCCTGATTCTGAGCACAGGTATATCTTTCTATCTTTTCAATAGCAGTAATAATATCTTCAATATAGACTTTCCAGTCTCTATACATACAGCGTGTCCTGCTGAATAATCTTTTGTAAACGTTTTTTTACGGTTTGCTCCATAACCAGATCAACTGGCCGACCAAAGAGGTCTTCCAGGTAAAACTTTAGATCCATGTAGTGATCAAAGGATGGTTCAGAGAAAGTGACCAGGATATCTATATCACTTTTACTATGCATGCTATTGCGAGCGCATGAGCCAAACAGCCCAATACTGTTCACCGAAAACCGGTGCTCAATATGCGGCTTCTTTTTTTTCAGCATTTGCAAAATATTGTTCTTTTCCATAGGTCCCCCATGAAATAACCACAGCCCGCTCAATGGACATTGAAAAATGCTACGTACATATTGTACCGATTTCAGGTGGGTTTGGCAACTACAGAAAGGGTGGGAATTTCGAAACGATTGTAGGCGGGCTGTAGAGGGGCACCGGCTGGTAACCCATTGACAAAAACGGGAAGCAAACAAAGGGCGACCGACCGGTCGCCCCCACGGCTTTCTCATAAAA
>MTKO01000070.1 GCA_004028505.1 Candidatus Electrothrix aarhusensis | reverse complement strand
ATGCGGACATAATGCTGCAGGCCGACAAAGGTTATCGGCAGGGGCGAGGCAAGCTTCAGGTTAGTAAAGGAGAGGATCAGGGCGAGGAGAAAGGGCAGGCCGATAAAAAGGGCTAGGCCGGTGAGGGCCGGGGCCGCCATGAGCCAGCCGATCCGGTTGTCGCTGCGAAACTTGTTGTTCATAGGAAAACCTCTGCTGTTTATACTCTCTGTGCTGTCAGGAACGGGGAACAGAACGGTAGCCTTCGCTGTCAATAATGTCCTGCTCAATAGCTGCGGCAGCCTGATGCAGGGCTTTCTGGACATCGGCTCCGTTGCGAATTTCATCAAAAGCCTGCTGAAAAACCGAGGTAATGACCTGATAGGCCGGGGTACGCGGTCGCTCCACGCTGCTCTGCCGGAGCTGATCCACAAAAAGCCGGAGCGGGCCGCCTTCCCTGTACAGGGGTGAACGGGCAATGGCAGTCTTGGTTGATGGCACTGCCCCGTTGACTTCAGTCATGGCCAGGATATTTTCCGGTCGGAGTAGGTTGGTAAGAAAATTTACTGCTGCCTCGGAATTGCGAGCATCGGCATTGATCCCCCATTGCCAGGATCCCTGACCAGTCTTTGAACCTTGGCCAAAATCCGGCAGGGGAAGGAGTACCAGCTTGTCGCCCAAGGCCTTTGCGTAGCGCGGATACTCCCAATGCCCCACCCAGGAAAGTACGACCCGCTCTTTAACAAAGGCTGCATCATCTAGGTTCGGATCCACATAGCCCTGCTGGAACCAGTTCTGAAGATGTGTCATTCCCGCCACCGCCTCTTTCCCGGCCAGCAACGACTCTGCGTGCAGGTAATCCCGGCGGTCAATCAGATCACCGCCAGCAGATTGAATAATCGGGGAAAAGGCATAGGTGAACCACTCGCCCCGGTAATTGGCCTTGAGGTCAAGCACGGCCCGGTCCCGATCCTTGGCAGCCAGCTTCTTCAGCACCTGATTGAACTCCTCCGCTGTCCAGGCATCATCGACTGAGGCGGGAATGCGGATGCCCGCTGCCTCCAGCAGGGTCTTATTACCGTACATGCCTAGGCCGGAATCAAAGATGCCCACCGCAAAGAGGTGGTCATTCATAGTGCCCTGCTTGATGATGGAGGGCAGGAGATCGGCCTGCACTGCTGCAGGCAGGAGGTCGTCCAGCGGCTGGAGCTGATTCTGCCAGACATAGCCATACAAAAACGGCCCGTCAAATTCGATAACATCGGGCAGATCGTGTGAAAGGGCAGCGGCCTGAAGCTGAGAGTTATACGCGCCTTCCGGCAGCAGGGTGAGTTCGACCTGGATACCTGGAAAATCCTCATGGAAGCGTTTCACCTGATCCATGAGCACCTTGCGCTCGCCCTCCTGACCGCTGTGAGCCCAGACGGTGATCAGCTGCTTGTTCGCATCTGCTTCCGGTTTACAGCCTGGAAGGGCAATGAGTACGCAGATCAGGAACAGGGAAGCGGTGTGGAGTAAAAATATTTTTTTGGCTTGCATACCCTTCTACAGATTTGTTTTTATATATAATATATTGAGCCAATGACCTATATCCTCATATGGGTAAGGAGAAGCAAACACAATAAACCTAAAAAGTCAAGGGAAAACTAAACTATTCTGCCGATTTAAATAAAAGATAAGGAGCCGATAATGTTCGGCTCAAAATTACAAGTGAATTCGGAAAGAAGAAAGAGAACTAACAGGATGGAGATAAACAGAAGATAAGAAAAAAGAGGAGTGAGTGTGAGCAGCTTGCACAGAAAAAAAGAATATTGTCCAGAGCGCCACAGGAGGTATTATGGGGATATCCTGAACTCAGGCGTTATGATTCACTGCATGAGCGACACGAGGACGCTCACTAAGCTTTTTCAAAAATCTCAGGGTAATAATGCGCCACCCCTTCCAGAATCCCAGCACTGTAACAGCCGTTCATCCCCTGAAATCCCCCTTGGGCAAGATAGAGACTGGCTTCATTACCGGCTGCTGCCGCCAGCATCCGAGCCTTATCCGCCACCTCCTGTCGTGCATTAGCCACCAACACCGCCGGAATCTCGCTGGTCAGCACCTCCAGGTCGTTGCCGCTGTCCCCAGAAAAAAGCATCTCATCAAGGTGGTATCCCAGCTGACGACGAAGAAATTGGAGAGCCTGATATTTATCAGCACCTGCGGGCAGGATATCCAGCAGCTCCTGGTCGGCCACTTCATCATGACTCCAGATGAGCGATGCCCGAACTCCTTGCTGCGCCAAAATAGAGCTAATTGAACGGGTAAGGCGCTTTGGGTCCACGTTCGCGTCCACATAATAACTGAGTTTGAACCGGGTCTGTTTTTCCTCTTCCTGCATCTCCAGACCCGGCAACTCAAGCAACAGACCAGGCAAGCCGTTGTTGGCCCGGGACCATTCCCTACTGAGCAAGGCATCCCAGTCCCGCTCATGCTGCCATTTCCCCTGCACACGATGACAGATAGTCGTTCCCACATCAGCAATCAAAATATCAGGAAAAGGCACCTGAAATTCTTCAAGAGCCTCCTCAGTGAGCCGAATACTCCGCCCGGTCACATAAACAATGCGAACACGAGGGTCTTCGGCCAAGGCAGCAAAAGCGGGACGGGCCTCAGGCGACTCTGTCTGCGGGCCGTTAGGCAACAGGGTACGATCCAGGTCTGTACAGACAAGCAGCTTCATGCATCCTCCTCCTGAGCAAGAAAATCATAATGCTCAATCCCCTCAATAATCCCGTGCGCATAGGACCCTTTGGCAAAATACACCCCTTCCAGGTCATCAATATCCGACAGTTCCTCATGATGACGGTTACCGACCACCACGGCCAAGGTGTTCCCGCGCATCATATCTTCGTCTGCCCCGGACCCGCCTGCAACCAGAATATTTTCCAGAGGGATCTCCAAACGATGGGCAATGTAACGCAAAGCAAGTCCCTTAGAGGCCCGCACCGGAACGATATCCAGATATTGTCCAAAAGACAAACTGAGATTCACGGTCTGATCGTGTTGCCGCAAATAGACATTCAGCTCTTCTATAGAAGGTGCTTTTTCCTCATCATAAAAATAGGATATCTTAAATTCACCCTGGAGTTCCCTGGGCTGAAGGCGAAGCCCTGAAATGTCGGCCAGTAATCTTTTCAGGGTAGCAGGAGTCCAGAGATAATCTAAGTGGTGCCGCCAAGTCAGATCAGAGAGAAGATTGCGACCATAATAGATCGAAGTACCTAGGCCTGTTATCAGAACATCCGGTCGAGGAATCTTCTTTTGGAACATTATAGCTAGGGCAGAATCCCGCGAACGACCGGTGGCAATACCGAACAGCATGTTCTTTCTATTATTTTTGAGCAACTGGATCAGCTCCTTGCGACCGGCTGAGCTGCCGATCAGATTTTGGTCCAAATCAGAAAAAACAGCCTTTGTCGCAGACCTCATCTTTCTCTGATAAGGCTCCCGACGATCAAGCATGGGCCTGGCTTTGACTAACGGGGTAATCCGTTGCAGATATTTTTTAACATGGGCCTGCCAGGAATAATGTTTCCGAACTCCTTCCAACCCGTTTCTCTGAAGGGCTTTCCAGAAAGAACGATCACTGAGGATCCGCACCAGGTGACGGGCTAATTGTTTTTCGTCAAGCGGATCAAAGAGCAGGCCGTTTTTGCAATTTTCAAGGATATCTACCGGCCCACCATTTTCTGTGGCCAACAGCGGACAGCCGGTTGCTGCGGCCTCCAGCAGGGTCAGACCGAAAGGCTCGGTCAACGCGGGATTAATAAAAACACCACCAGAGGCAGCACACATTCGGAAGATTTCCGCTACTTCGTCGGCTTTATGATGCTTGGGCAAAGCCACCTTGCCGTAGAGGTCATAGAGATCAACAAGAACCAGCAGTTCCTGAATGACCTGCTGCGACCCCTCGTCCATATCGCGGATATCATCTCGATTTCCGGCAACGATGACCAGATTGGCCATTTGACGCAGCTTGATGATTGACCATAGGCATGAACCAGGGTTTTGATGTTCTTGCGTTCATCAGGTCGTGACAAGGCAAGGATGATCGGCTTTTTTTCCTTGCGTAGAAAAGGACGAACCGCTTTCAGAAAGGAGGACTTTTGCTGAGAAGTGGGTGGGTAAAATTCATTGAGATCCGCGCCAGGAGGGATAACCACCATCCTGTCTGGATGATAGAAATCATAGAGCTCATACTGATCTTCAATCTCATTGCGGGTACTGGTAACCACTAATTCCGCCGTTGCCAACACCTCCTCTTCAGCCTCAATTCGCCGGGAGATATTATAGCGAGACTCAATCTCTTCCTTTTGCATACCTGACGCAAGTAGACGGAGCCTTTTATCCCTACCCAGCGAATGTCCTGTATAAACTAAGGGGATACCGGTGAGACTGGCCAGACGTGCACCAACAAAGCCTGCATCGGCATAATGTGAATGAAGGATGTTCGGAAAACGATCCTGCTCCTGAAAAAAAGCCAACAGGTTATCGGCAAAGATATCCAGGTACTCCCATAATTCTTCTTTGCGGGTATACCCTTCCGTGCCAATATTTATGCGGACAATCTGCGCATGCTCGTTGAGCGGTTCCACGGCCTGCGCATAATCCTCGCTCACCGCCTCATCCTCAATTCGCTGGGTGATCAGATCAACCCGGTCCACCTCCTTATGCTGCCCCAGAGCATCGGCCAAGTCCCGAACATAGCGAGTTTGACCGCCGGTATCCGGGTCACGTCCTAGCTCAAGATCATTACCACGGATCAGCCCGTGAATACTTATCAGGGCGATGTAGAGACCGTTTTTCTCTTTTTCCTGCATAGGTTACCCCCTTACCTGCTTACTTTTATTCTCCTCTCTCTTTTCTCTCAGCATCAAGTCAAAAAAGACAAAAGCCCATTTCCTGCCTTATTTCTTAAAAAAGCCGCTGCTATCACCTGCCTTGACCTCCCATTCCTCTTGTGGTGTCGGATCGGTGACCTTCGGCCATATTCCCGGTTGAGGTTCCAGCCCTACCAAGATCGCAGGAGGGGGATTGGAATCATTGACAACGGGATTTCTGCGAATCTCCCGACCCTTCACCTCATAACAGAACTCAATGGCTATTCCATTCGGATCAAAGGAGTACACAGAATGGATAAAATCATGGTCAATCATGTCGGAACAGGCAAAGCCTGCCGCCTCCAGCTTATCTTTCAATGCCCGAACCTCCTCTTCAGAGTCCATCCCAAAGGCAAGATGATCAAAGACACGAGGGCCGGATGAGGGCTGGCCATGCAGCTTTTTCGCCACCGGTTCTGCGCCCTCCCACTCAAAGAAGGATAGGCAGCTCTGCTCATCAATCTCAAAAAAGTACTGACGAAAATCAACTTCACCATATCCGTGGATCAATCGCATCCCCATAAGATCCCGCCAGAAACGGATGGTTGCCTCCATATCCGCAGTCACCAGGCTAAGTGATTAATCCCTCTGAATTTCATTACATTTCTTTCTGTTAAATTTTCCTCAAACATACCTTTTTCCGTTCGAAAACGGTGCTGGTATCCTTTTCTGAGCTCGTGCTGAGCTCATGAATTGTCATTGTCCAGATGAAAATATAGCATACCCCCGGCAGGGAAGCAACACAGGAAGCCGCAGCCGGTGATCAGCAGGTACCCGGTTTCGGGCAATGAAACGTCAAAGAAGGAGACCGATCACGGTCAAAAAAAGGGGGGATCAGGGAGAAATAATCAGAATGAAATAATTAGGGCAAGATTAAGCAGGTTGGATGGGTAAACATGGACGCCCGCCGAACAGCGGACGTTCTGTTTATGTTGTTCATGTCATTTTCTCATCAGCCAAAGCAAAGCCCGCAATCAGGCAGGTGGCTTCGGTCGTCGGAAAGCTGTAGCCACAGGCCGGGCATGTTGCCTGGTCTGCTGCTGTATCAATGACAGCCCCGGCTGTGGATAAATCATGATCTTCTAATCCTGTTGAACGAATATGATCTTGCTCCAGAATTGCCACGACATCCTGTAGGTCGCTCTTTCTTATCTGGACAAACATATTGGTGGCGCAGCTTCCCTGACCGCAATTGCTGTCTTCACTCACAGCTATTGAGGGAATTCCTGCCCGCTTGAGCATGACCTGGAAATCTTTCATCTGAACAAGGGGGCCTTTTTTGATGGTTACGAGCTCATCATCCGGGCTGATCACCAGAGTACGTCCTGCTTGTGTTCGCTCCTGCTCTTGCTGGGCCTCCAACATTTCCTTCCCGCTGACCAAGGGAATATTACAAGCGGCACAGGTCGTGATCTCTGATCGATATTCATCCATGCAATTCGGACAGTATTGCAGCTCCGCTTCAATTCTTTGATTCATGCGTCGCCCATAACCCTTTATCAGCCATAAAATGATCCGCAACAACAGGTGTCTCTGTCATCAACTCATGGGCCACTACTCTAGCTTTGCCCTGATGATCCCCCTCAAGCGCAGTGCTGTTTCCCCCCAGCCAAGCAAAGAGAACCAAAAAGGACACACCGAGCACATACACAGCCAGCATCAGATAACCGGGATCAAGAGCTGCATGCAATTCATTGCTGTTCTGTTTTTCTTTCATCATCAATATGTTCTCCTTTTGTTACAGGCCAACTATCTCTTCTTTAATTTTCATTATGCTCCAAGACCATGACGGAGTCCTTGATTAATAATGACTTGGTATCAAGGAATAGTGACAAATTATGACTAAAAAATTTGTACCGAATAACGCTTTAATATAAAAACAAAAACCCAAGACACTATGGACTAAAAGTCCATAGAATGTATTGCAACTGAAAGTCGCTGTTTCGGCTAAAGCCGATTGAAGTCTGTACTATAAATTGTTATCATCAAATAACCGAGATCCACATACACGGCCAGCACAGCTCCTACAGCTCTTTTTTCCTCTTTCGGCGTCATGAAATACATCCTCCTGAGTTGATAAAAATTGCTCCGTTCTTTTCTGATCACAGTATGAACGATGATCATGACGGACCTTCAGCAGGATGATGACATGTCTTTCAAAAAAAATGACAGTCTGTGACAAGTAAACTTTGCCAGTAAAAAAATTGTACCGCCAAGGGGAAATGTGGTATTAAATAAGTATAAGCCCTACCCTCACAATAAAAAATATAGTTTAAAAAAGGTTTCGACAGGCTAATTTTCACCCCTAAAACACAACAATTTGTCATTTCAACACTATTCAAAAAAAGGTGTGCACATGTTGAAAAAAATAGCTATTGGTTGTTTCGTTGGCAGCATATTGCTGGGTTGCACATTTTTCAATCAGGTGGGCGAGATGCCAAAACCGGAAGCTGAAGCCGAAGCGGTGTGGAAGTACATTACTGACACTCATCCTTTTGAAACATGGTCGTTTTGGCCGGATCACCAAGGTATGTACAGCAGCAGAGGTCCGCACGGTCCAAAACACAAAATCTATGTCAATCAACTGGCGTTGGACTCAAAAAAACCGCCGCTTCAAAACGGGTCAATGGTTGTGAAATATAACCTGAGTCCGGCAGATGAAGTGAAGGCTGTCACGATTATGTACAAAGTTAAAGGTTACAACCCCGCTGCGGGTGACTGGTTCTGGGCTCAATACAGTCCTACCGGCGAAATTCAAGAGGCAGGCAAGCCTGAAAAATGCATAGCCTGTCACACCGATAATACTGCAAACGACTATATTAAGGTTCATAAGTTTGACAAGTAATTGTCTTCATCGGACTGTGACATACAGCAGCGAGCTGATACGGATGAAAATCTCCTAATGCTGAGCGAATGCTTTCTTTTAACAAAAAACACTTGACAAACATGAAGCGCGAGGTTTACTTTGAAATTACCATAACAAATGGCAATACTTGTTTGATGAGTAGGTGCCTTCACTTTCCGGTCGGAATTGGAAAGTTGAAAAAGCCACAACCGTCGTGAGGCGGTGTCGGAAAGCCACGGATCTCTGGAAGAGAGACCGCCGGGTTACCTGCTTTTATTTATGATTATCGGGAAGTATATTATGCGTTCTGCAAAAAAAATACTTATCCAAAGTGCGATTTCCTACCGTATAATCAGGTTCATTTTCTGTTGCCGTTTTTTTTCATGTATCGCTCAAAAACTTCTTCAGACTGATTACGACGGTGCTGCATCCCGATCTTTAATCACCGGACGATTGATTGCGGCAGTTTGTCCCTGCCTCTACCTTTTGAGTGATTTTCCTTTCCTGACTGTTATACCAACCCAGCATAATAAACCGCTATTGAAACGCTGATTTTTCCAATCAATCGCAGGAGGATACTCGCAAAATGCATAAAAAAATTATAACGTTGCTTTCAGGATTCCTGCTCACATCCTGCGTAACGAGTCCAACAAACAGCTCTCTTGCACCAGAAGAATTTTCCCCTGCACCGGTAACGACAACGACAGCATGGAACACCTCTTTTGCAAAAAAAAAATCCACCATTGATCCGGCAGCTATGGTTGCTGCTCATAATCAATGGCGCAGCAAGACCGGTGTGCCTGCCCTCAAGTGGTCGAATGATTTGACGGCCAGTGCCCAGCAATGGGCTGACCAGCTGGCCCGGAGCGGTTGCAGGGTGAAGCACAGCACAGGCACTAACGGAGAAAATATTTATTGGGCAGGAGCAGCGCAACGATCTAACGGCACTTCGTTAAGACAGGAGATAACCGAGCAGAACGTGGTTGATGCTTGGGGGAATGAGGTGAAAGATTATGATTATGCAAGCAACAGCTGTCACGGTGTCTGTGGACATTATACCCAAGTGGTCTGGAAAAGCACAACAGAGGTCGGCTGTGGAATGGCTTTCTGCAGCGACAAAGCGCAGGTATGGGTATGCCAGTATACTCCACCAGGAAATATGGTCGGCAAAAAACCATATTAACTCACTGCCTGTTCGTAAGTAATTTCTTTACATAGGCTGTGAACTATTTTAAGGTGCAACTTTCAGTGCAAAAGATTGTCCCGCCCTAAAAATAAAGGACACGGACCGTAAACTACGGCACTACGGCTCATGCAACGGCCCTGATACATCACAGCGTTTTTCTCATTTTCATTACCCGTTTCATTTTACCCCCAATTAACAGCTTATGAGAACCTCGCAAGTTTCCTAATCTTAACGCCGCAACAGGCTATAGATCTTTATTGCTATGACCTACCGTATCGCCCTTGTTGAAGATGATTGCAGGCTGCAGGCTAATTATGCGCAAGCCCTCCAGCGCGAAGGCTACGATGTAGCTACCTACAGCAGCAAGTCTGAAGCCATGTCTGCTTTTGCTCGCGCCCTACCCGACCTTGCCATCCTGGACGTCATGCTCGGAGAGGAAATGGCTGGTGGCTTTGACCTCTGCCAACACCTTCGCTCTTTATCCCCCGTCATTCCAATTATTTTCCTTACAGCACGCAATTCAGATCTGGATAGAGTTTCCGGGCTGCGCTTAGGTGCTTGGGACTACCTGACCAAGGACACAACAACCCTAGACTTTCTGCCTGCCAGAATATCTGCTCTATTCCGTACTGTTGAGGCCTTACGCAGCAATACAACGGAAAACAAAATTATCCAGCATAAAGACTTACAGATTGACGAAGATCGGAAGGAAGTATATTGGAAGGGACACCCGATCAGCCTGACCCTGACAGAATTCTGGATACTGGTTTGCCTCGCCAGACGGCCAGGGCATGTTAAAAATCACGAGCAGTTAATGGAGGCGGCCAGCGTGATTGTCACGAATAATGCGATTGCTGCACATATCCGAAGGATCAGAGATAAATTCCAAGATGTTGATTCCGATTTCAAGGCTATTCGTTCTGAATACGGAATGGGATACCGCTGGCAGCCATAATGCCGCCACCTGACAATCACATAATCGCATTTTTCTTCCCCCTTATCAGGCATCAGCATTACAAAACCCCATGCGTTTCTCTCTGCGCCTAAAACTCGCCCTCCTTTCTCTCCTGCTCCTCCTTTTCCCTTTATTGGGGATGCGCCTCAACAATACCTTAAAGAACAGCCTGATCACCAGCCAGCAAGAGACCCTCAGCCTTACAGCTCAAGCGGTTTCTGCTGCATTAACCAACCGGAATGATCTCTTTGATAGAGAACAATTTCATGGTCTGAACCAAGACCGCGATCTTTATCTCTTTCAGCTCAGCAACACTATCAGGTTGGACGGAAAGCTCGACGATTGGCGGCCAGAACTCGCTGAAGCAGAAGAATTTGCTCGTGAGCATTTGATCAGTTCCGAAGGCAACTATGTTCTCCAGTCCCTTAATTTCCGTCATCTTGCCGGTAAGCAGGATAAATTTTTGTACGCGCTCTTTGACGTGCAGGATGATCATGTCATTTATCGAAGCAAAAACTCGTTACGCCTTGATCGTTCCGATCATTTGCAAATTGTTATAGGTGATGATAAAGGCCAAAGAAAGTATCTAATAACAGCCTACGAGCCAGGATGGGTCAATGGCTTTCTCATGCCCGATGTTCCGATCAAATTTCCTGTCAGCGAGCAACGAATCCAAGGAGTCTGGAATCAGACCGACAGCGGCTACATTCTGGAGATACGTATTCACCTGGAGTTACTCGGAAATAAACTTGCCTTCACAATAGCCGATGTTGACGATGTTGCATCCAGAGATATCAAAGCATTAATCGGCACCTCGAATTTAAAGGAAGACAAGGCTCCGGGCCTGCTTCTAACGACCTCAACTCCCATTGAAGAAATACTGAAATCTCTTGATCGCCCGTATGCGCGTATTCGGATCGTCGATCGCAATCAAAGAGTGAGAGCTCAGGTAGGCAGCCTGCGCACCTCAGAAATACCCAAAAAACAGGCTGACAAGTTTTCTCTTCGTATAAATGAGCTTATGCGGCCCCTCTATCGTTTTTTTATCAACCCCTTTTTAACGGAATTTAAAGATCAGGCCTCCCAGCGACTGAGCTGGACCTCCAAGGAATTCGCGAAGGACTTGCTGGCAAGCATTCTGTTACCAGCTATTTAATGGAAGACGGTCAGGTGGAGGTCATGGCAGCCATCACCCCGTTATACGAACAGGAGCAGGTCATCGGTGCCGTGGTTGTCGAGCAAACCACAAACTCCATTCTTTCTCTCAGTAACCGCCTAATTGAAGAGACCATTTCTCTCTCTGTTATCGCCTTTCTCTTTGGCGGCTGCATTCTGCTCTTTTTTGCCTTCCGCATCTCCGCCCGAATCCGTCGCCTGCGCAATCAGGCGGCTTCGGCCATCACTCCTGATGGAAGAATCCTTAATACCATCAACAAGGATTCCGCAAGTGATGAAATCGCTGATTTAGGTCGCACCCTGGATTCCATGCTCAGCCAACTCCAACAGCAGATTGAACACCGGGAGCAAATGGCTGATAATCTTGAACACGAAATGCGAACGCCCTTGGCTGGCATTGCCGCCTCAGTAAAAAATCTTCGCCAGGAACAGCTTGATACGAATCCCTCGGATCGTATTATGGAATATATTCAGTGGGTCGAACGCGATGTACAGAGGATGGAAGAGCTTCTCACTTCAATTCGGGAGGCCACGACCTTAAAGAATGCCCTGTTGTTGGACAGTATGGAATTGCTGGATCTCGGCAGAGCTGTCTCAGTATGGCTTGAGCACGGTTGGCGACCTGCCTTTAACAAGGTCGACATCCTCTATCAAGCACCTGAACATGAGATCTTGGTAAACGGTGATCCAGTTCGATTACGCCAAGCATTAGAGAAGCTTGTCGAAAATGCTGTATCTTTCCATACTCCTGGCACAGCGATTGAACTCCAGCTTGAGCAACATGACAACGACAATATATCCCTGCTCGTTATCAATCAAGGGCCGATTATTGAGCCGGATATGCAGCAACAAATCTTTCACTCAATGATCTCCAATCGAGCAGTCAAAGATAAGCTACCTCATCTGGGCCTTGGATTATATATTGTTCGTACCGTGTTGGATCATCATGATGGGCGAGTAAGTGTGCAAAACCTTTCCGATGGGAGAACCGGTGTGGTTTTCACGATTACGTTGCCCGGCGTTCCGAGTAACGAGCTCACTTAAACATTCCGTTATACCTCTCTACCTTATAAGCTGAGCCCTGCACCCCCCGTAATAAAGGTGTTTCTCTTTGTGCTCCCCCCCTTTGGGGTGGCCTTCCGGCTGTGCGCCGGATAGCATACAGCGGAAGGACAGGCACCGTGAGGCACAAACCCCCCAAGGTCCGCCCTACAAAGCACCCTCGGCTATA
This sequence comes from Candidatus Electrothrix aarhusensis, assembly GCA_004028505.1. Classification (GTDB taxonomy): domain Bacteria; phylum Desulfobacterota; class Desulfobulbia; order Desulfobulbales; family Desulfobulbaceae; genus Electrothrix; species Electrothrix aarhusensis. Next base: position 122,551 of record MTKO01000070.1, on the reverse strand, counting down.
AATCGAGCTGGGAAAGGTGCCCACTCTTAAAGCAGCTTGCTTCAGACACAAAAAAAGCCAAGGGCAAAATGCCCTTGGCTTTTCTAAGGATTATTTACGATCCTAAGGATTTCTTATATAAAATCCTAGTAAATCCCTAAAGCTTCTACAGTCTCATCTGTCAGTCCGCCGCCCTGAGCAAGACCGTTCTCAACCTGGAAAGCTCTGATAGCTTCACTGGTTGACTGATTCAATTGTCCGTCGATCAAACCGCTATAAAAGCCCATCTGGCTTAAGGCTGATTGTACCTGACGAATAGTTGAGTCAACAAGCTCATCCTTACAAAGTGCAGGTTTCCAAACAATTTTACTATCGCTAACCTTAACTTTCTTAACAATGGTTTTGTACTCAGCTGGAACTGTAATAGTATTCTCTTCAGCCGGTTTTACCAGTTTCTTCACCCTGACACTCCTGTATTCAGGAGGTACTGGGATTGATCGTGTCTGGGCCGGAGCAACCATTACTTTTTTCCTGATTTTCTGAGTCACAGGAGGAGTCGTTATTACATCAGTCATAGCCGGAGCCGTCATGACCTGCTTCCGCACAGTTCTATACTCTGCTGGTACAGACACGGTTTCAGTCCTTGCAGGCTCAACAACAACTTTTTTCCGAACAGTTTTGTATTCAGCAGGGATCATGACTTCCTGACGACATCCGTCCATTTGACCGTAACAGTCTTTCGGTATTTTCTTAATAACGGTTTTATACATAGCCGGAACTGCAACATAACACAAGGTATCACAGTCGGTCAAACCCATTTGAATATCTTGCGGAGAGCAATGAGTTGCCTTTTTAATCCACTTAGCAGAAGGTGCCTTGACCAAAACCTGCTCTTTCACCTCTTCATAACCGGGATTGGTTATGGTCACAGTAATAACCTCAGGAGAAATCATGATCTGCTCATCAATCCAGTCATACTTGGCTGGAACAGACCTCAACTCCTCTGTAGCATCTTTGACAATGACCTGCTCGTCCCGCCACTCATACCGTGCTGGAACAACTTTGATTTCCTCTGATGCTTCTTTGACAACGACCTCTTCTTCTGTCCACTCAAATTTCGCGGGAAGTGTCTCGATTTGCTCAGAAGCTTCTTTGGCAACAACCTGCTCATCAACCCATTCGTACACAGCCGGGATAATTTCTGTTTGCTGCATAGCAGGTGCTATCTCGATTTCTTCCTCCACGTCCTCGTAAACGGCCGGAGCAAGACAGCGGGAGTAACACTCACCAGGCTGAACATTAGTCGGAAAGCCTTCATTAATGTATTGAGAAGGATCAACCTGACCATACTGCTGCGCTACAGCAGGTGAAGATACCGCGAACAGGAACGCAGCAGCCATCATAAAATTTCTTTTCTTCAACATTTCTTTTTCCTTTTTAAATATTTACTTCAGGTGGTTTTTAAAAAAGAACAAAAGCGCGGAAAGCGCCTTTGTTCTGTCCCTACTCGTTAATAAATCCCCAACGACTCAAGTGTTTCAAGGGTCATTCCGCCACCTTGTGGCAACCCTCGTTCAACCTGATACGCTCTAATCGCGTCGTTGGTCCCTTGGTTCAATACGCCATTAATCTCTCCGGTGTAGAAACCTTCCCGACTCAGAGCACTTTGCATTTCTCTGATCTTTGAATCAACAGCTTCATCCTCACAAAGAGCCAGACGCCATACGATTTTACTGTCAGAGACTTTAACTTTCTTAACAATAGTCTTGTATTCGGCAGGAGCCTGAACGACCTTTTCCTCAGCCTCTTTAACGAGCTTTTTCACCCGAACATTCTTGTACTCAGCAGGAACCGGGACAGTCTCAGTTCTAGCTGGTTCAGCTATAACTTTTTTCCGTACAGTTCTATACTCAGCAGGGATAATAACCGTCTCTGTCCGAGCAGGCTCAACCAAAACCTGCTTCCTGACTGTGCGATATTGCGCAGGCACAGTTACGGTCTCAGTCCTTGCAGGCTCAACCACAACCTTTGTTCTCACAGGCTTGTACTCTGCCGGAATAATAACTTCCTCGCGTCCTGCACCACCTGGACCACCACCCGAATCATTGGGCACCTTCTTGATAACCGTTTTGTACATGGCAGGAACTGCAACATAACACAAAGTATCACAGTCGGTCAAACCCATCTTGACATCTTCTGGAGAGCAGTGTGTCGCTTTTTTGATCCATTTTGCAGAAGGTGCCTTGACCAAAACCTGCTCTTTCACCTCTTCATAACCGGGATTGGTTATGGTGACGGTGGTGATCTCGGGTGAAACCATAACCTGCCCTTCACGCCATGCGTAAACCGCAGGAATAGCCTTGAACTCTTCGGAAGCCTCTTGAACAACTTCCTGCTCATTCCGCCATTCGTATCGTGCAGGAATAACCTTAACTTTTTCAGACTCTTCCTTAACAACAACCTGCTCATCCTGCCAATCGTATTTCGCAGGAATAACTTTAATTTTCTCAGATGCTTCTTTGGCAACGACCTGCTCTTCCACCCATTCGTACTCGGCAGGAATAACGTCGATCCGCTCCATAGCTGGAGCAACTTCAATCTGCTCCTCTACATCCTCGAAAACAGCCGGAGCAAGACAGCGGGAGTAACACTCACCGGGTTGAACATTTGGCGGCAACCCTTCACCAAGACCTTGATTTTGATCCTGATTTTGACCTTGCTGAGCATAAGCCGGAGCCGATGCAACAGGAGCACTATAAGCCGGAGCCGCTACATCGGATGCAGTATAATCTGGAGCCGCTACATTGGGTGCAGACGCCTGACTAAAATCTTTTGCTGCTACCTGCTGTTTTACCTGCCCTTCATCACACGGCCCCTGAGTACAGGGTTGTGATCCGGAATTCTGCGGAACATAAGCAACATCCGCCACACAGCCAGTTAAGGCAAAAAGAGCGACAGCCCCGATGGCCACGCCATTTTTCATCTGTTTCATCGCACCTCTCCTTTACCTCTCGCTCGTCCACAAGCCATACAGATTTGCAAAAAAGTATCAAGATAACAAGTTATTCTTTAACCAACACGATATACTTCAGTAACATCCCAACAGGAGCGCGGCCATTTTTTGCTGCCGACTGTCTGCAGCTACTGAAACTTTTGCATACTGGAGGAATACCATCCCCTAAAAAAAATAGCAATACAAAAAACTGTACAATAAGTAAAAAACGATATCTTCTTCACTACCATTCCAGGTATCCCTTCTGACTAATAGATGATATTTTTCTTTGTTACATACCAAAAAAAATATTTCAATCAATTCTGCCTGCCCAACAGGATAAAATGACAGTTTTAGGCCGCACATTATAAACAAAGCAAGATACTAAGAATAATTCCTATTCCCAATCGTTGTCTCTTATGGATACAGTTTTTTATACCTTTGAGTTTTTTTTAAACTACACGATCATTACCTCCATCAACAGGCAATTGGGCAGCTGTTGTACTGGCAAACAAAGGTCCGCACATTTCAGACGCTAATTCGGCAACTTGCCGACTCAACACCTCTACCCCAAGCAAATTATTTGTTTTATACTGCTGTACAGATAAACCATAATGCTTTGCCCTGGCCTCCAGCACCTCGTCTGTCCAAATTCCTGTATCAAAAACTGCATTGGGATGCAGGGCATTTATTCGGATTCCATCCTTGCCCCATTCCAAGGCAGCAACTCGCATCAACTGGGTCAAGGCTGCTTTGGAAGCTGAGTACGCTCCGGCTCCCGGACCGGGGGCTGGCACATTCTTTGAACCGATAACTACGACTCGGCCCTTGCCCGGAGCACAGTTTAATAGAGGATAACATTCCCGGAGCAAAACAAGATTGGCATCAAGGTTCACCGCCATCACCTTGCGCCACGTTTCTAGGGATAACTCAGCAACCGTCGCACTCGCTGGAAACATTCCTGCATTGAGCACCAACATATCCACTCCACCAAAACGAGAGACGGCCTGATCAAGGGCCTTCTGTACCTGGTCCTCATCTGTCAGATCGCACTGAATCCCGAAAAATCCCGGCTTTGACGAAACTGTTGCAATACGTTCAGCAATATCCAAACCGACCACTGCGGCTCCTCTTTGCAGAAAAGACTCAACACAGGCCTTGCCAATCCCAGATGCCGCTCCAGTGATCAAAACTACTTCTCCACTAAAAAGCAGCGCTTTACCGCCCTTGGCTAATTTAGCCTGCTCCAAATCCCAATATTCCATACCAAACAGCTCTTCAGGAGGCAGGGCCTTCCAGCCGCCGAGCTTTTCTGCACGTAGAATGCACTCCATTGTATGCTCATAGATATCATGAACAATTGCCGCATCCTTTGCTGATTTACCTAAACAGCACAACCCAAGGTCCTGATCCAGGATCACCCGTGGGGCCGGGTCCAGCATGGTTTTTTGCTCCTTAGCAATAGGCTCATGGGCAGCGAAATATTGTTTGTACGCCTGCGCATAGTCTTCCACATCACGGCCAAGCATGGGCACAGCTTTGGTACGGATCACATGATCCGGAGTTACCGGGCCGCGTTGGGAAATACTCCCCACGTCATCACGCTGGACAAAACTCCACCCTCGTGTACTGTCGGTCACATGGAGAATCATGGGCCTGCCCGCCTGCCCAGACACATCTTGTCGCAACTGGGCAATCTCAAGACGGCTCACCCTATTAATCTCATTATGGCTCTGGCTGACAACGCCAACTCCCATGCATTATGAGCAGCAAGATAGCTCTCCGCCATATCCACCAAGTGAATCATCCGCTCATAGGATTCCCTGGCCGAATCAGCAAAAGAAAAAACGCCATGATTCATCAAGACCATACCGATAGTCTGTGGACCAGCCTGTTCAGCAAAAAGACGGGCAACATCACGGGCCAGATCAAACCCCGGCATCACATAAGGAACCACCACTACCTGATCACCGTATATCTCTTCAATGCGCCTGCGTCCGTCAGCTGTATTGGTGATGGTAACCACCGCATCAGCATGGGTATGATCTACGTAGCGAAACGGTAAGGCCGCGTGCAGGATAGTTTCTACAGAGGGGGCAGGAGCATTGGCGCGGGTCAGCTGAGTTTTTAACTCATTGACCATTTGCGGATCGGTCAGGGCATCCAGCGCAGCCAAGGCAATCATAGGCTGCAAACGAACCGGAGCAAAGCCCTCAGTCTCAATGGTCTCCAGATCCCAGCCGCTTCCTTTAATATAGAGGATCTCTTCCTCTTCTCCGACGGCATTTTTCTCTGTGATCTTTACCGAGGTATTACCGCCGCCATGCAGAACTAATGAAGGATCTCGTCCCAATAAACGTGACGAGTATACTCGCAGCTCAAGCTCGTTTTTACAGGCCTTAGCCTCTTGCTCTTTCCATAAATTCAGCATAGCACTCTTCTATTACCCTGTAATCTCTCTCAGAAATCGCCCCACAGAACATCAAAAGTCGCCCCTGTCGTTATCACCCCAAAATATCCAGATATCTTATCGTATCTTTTCTCAGAAATACAGCACATTCTCCACATATTGACTATTCTTTCTGAATATCATATTATAGCCTCCTGAAAATAGAGCCTGCTCTTCTTGATTAATATGTACGAACAGTTCATAGGATAACTGTGGATCCATTTACCTTCCGCTTAACGGAACAGTTGCGAACTCTTGCCGAGCAAGGAGTACGACGGGAGCTCCTTCCTGTTCAAGTAACTGATTTCGCTCATCTCCAGAACCGAGACAGGGAATACCTCAATCTGGCAGGCAACGACTACCTCGGCCTATCTAGCACCCCTGCCCTGCTGCAGAAATTTTACACTGCTCTTGAAAAGGAACACCTTATTGAACAGTACGGACTGGGCAGTGGTGCTTCCCGCCTCATGACCGGTAATCATGAGCAATACTCTCGCCTGGAAGAAGGACTGTCTCAGTATTATCATAAAGACAAGGCCCTGATTTTCAATTCAGGCTACCATATTAATATAGGCTTGCTGCCTGCTCTTGCCCAAAGGGGCGACCTGATTCTTGCAGACAAGCTTTGCCATGCCAGCCTCATTGACGGCATGCGGCTCTCAGGGGCCAAGATGATCCGCTACCCTCACCTTGATTATGATCGCCTTGAGCAACTCCTGCAAAAACATTGCAGGAGCCATTGTACAGGCCATTACACAGGATCAACAGGTTCCAAAAATCAAACCGTCTTTATCGTAACCGAATCCATCTTTTCTATGGACGGTGACTGTGCAGATCTCCCGGCCTTGGTCCGCCTCAAGGAACAGTACGGAGCTGTTCTTTATGTTGATGAAGCGCATTCCGTCGGAGTGCGCGGCCACAGGGGCCTGGGCTTGGCTGAAGAACAGGAGGTTATAGACCAAGTTGATCTTCTGGTGGGTACTTTCGGTAAGGCCTGGGGGGGCCAAGGGGCCTTTGTGGCCTGTGAAGAGACCATATATAATTACTTGGTCAATACAGCACGCTCGCTTATTTTCACCACAGCCCTGCCTCCGGTCAATATCCACTGGCTCAACTTTATCCTGCCCATCATCCAAAAGATGAGCAAGGAACGACAACAGCTTGCGGAACTGGCTCGACAAGTACGTTATGCGCTGCAAGAGGCTGGCCTCCAGACTGGCGGGGAAAGCCATATCGTCCCGGTTATGATCGGCGACGAAGGCCAATCTGTCGCGATTGCCGAACAGTTGCGCAAAAAAGGTTTCTGGGTGCAGGCTGTCCGAACCCCGACCGTCCCGCGCGGCACAGCCCGCTTGCGCCTCTCCCTGACTGCTGTCATAAAAGCCGAGCAGCTGGTAACGTTGCCGGAACAGATCGCTGCACAGCTCACCCAGGCCTCTTCAGTATGAAAACGTGCTGGCTCCATCAACAGGGCAATCAAGATTGCCTGCTTTTCATGGCAGGTTGGGGCATGTGCCCGGAACCTTTTCAGGATATCCCTTCTGGCGGTACCGACGTCCTGATGGCCTATGATTATCGCGACATGGACACCGGCGGCATCACCTCTTTTCTCCGTAGCAATACGTATAGAAAGTATAAAACATATAAAAGACTGCACCTGCTGGCTTGGTCCATGGGGGTTTGGACAGCTTCCATGCTGTCGAGGCACGACGAGCTTTTCGACAGCCGCCTAACTACAGCAATCGCCATCGGCGGAACCTGTCATCCCATCCACGATAAGCTCGGTATCCCTGAGCATAACTTTACTGATATGACAAAGCGACTTTCCCCGACCCGTCTGGAAGCATTTCAGCGTTCCATGTTTTCTGATGAACAGGAAGCAAACCGGTTCACAGCCTCTTTTGGTAAGGGAGAACGATCATTCGAAGAGGTTCATCAGGAGTTACTTGCTCTAGCCACAGCCTATACGACATATACGACATACACGACCGATAAAGTACAACCAAACGTACCCAATATCTACACCAGCAGGATTGTTACCGGGCGGGATCAAATTTTCCAGGCCCGCAACCAGGTCCGAGCCTGGGGCCGCAAAAAATGCCGCACACTCTCTCTGTCCCATTTTCCTTTTTATCATTGGCCAAGCTGGTCAGCAATGATTGAAGAATTAAAGAGCTGAAGAGTTAAAAAACTCAAAAATCAACCTCAACCTGCATCACCTTGCCGTTCATTATGCAGAAAATCGACAAGCAGTTCGTCTGCCGCCAATTTCGCCGAGCAGCAGCCAGTTACGACCGCCAAGCCACGATCCAACATCGGGTCGCGGACCTACTGCTGGCCCTCACTGCCAAATATACCAATCAACAGCATCAGGCCCTCAGCGTCTTGGAAATCGGCTGTTGCACCGGCCTACTGACCAGCAAGCTCCTCAACAGCAGCATCAAGGTCCGCAGCCTAGCCCTCAATGATCTCATGCCGGATTTTGCCGAACGACTTCCCCAAGATATCACCGTTGATAAACTCAGTTTCCTTCCTGGTGATATAGAAAAGCTCACCCTGCCCGGCCCCTTTGACCTGATCATCTCATCCTCCACCTTTCATTGGCTTGATGATTTAGAGCAGACCCTGGACAAACTCCTTGCCGCTCTCAATCCCGGTGGGGTACTGGCCTTTTCCCTCTACGGCCCGGACAATCTGCCTGAGATCAAAGAACTCACAGGAGTCGGACTTGATTACCTCTCCCTGCCCGAGATAACATCAATGCTGGAAAAACGTTGCCTTCTCGAAGAAAGCCATCAGGACAACGAAGTTTTTCTTTTCCCCAAACCGCGCGATGTCCTGAATCATCTTCGCCAGACCGGGGTGAATTCCATCAATCGCAAGCCTTGGACCCGGCAAGAATTACATTCCTTTTGCCAGGAATATACAAAAAAATTTCAAGTTGACCAGGCAGTGCGCCTCACCTATAATCCATTGTATTTTGTTGCCCGACGCAGTCATGACGTGACGAAAAAATCATCAAACCTGTAAAAACACCTTGCATAAAAAACCTCAAGATGATAAAGAGTGTATGCGTTTGCGCCTGTAGCTCATCTGGATAGAGTATCGGACTACGAATCCGAGGGTAGCAGGTTCGAATCCTGCCAGGCGCACCAGAAATTTTAAGCCTCCCGGTCTTTTCAGATCTGGAGGCTTTTTTTATTTTCTTTTGCAGCCTGACGGCTCCTTTCTCGCTTCTCTTCTTGCCAAGAACAAAAAAAGTGATTATCCTTGAATATTCTTACAAGAAGTAAACGAAACACCCTTTGATCATCAGCGGGATACTCTCTGAGCAATGAACTGAGCGATGAAAATAGTCTGTAAAAACAAAAAGGCTTTTCATGATTATCATATCGATAAAACCATGGAAGCTGGTATGGTCTTAACCGGACCAGAGGTCAAGTCCCTGAGAGCAGGTCGGGCCAATATTAAAGACGGTTATGCCCAGCTCAAAAACGGTGAAGTGTTTTTATACAACATTCATATTTCCCCCTATGCCTTTGCCGTACACTCTGCCACAGACCCGCTGAGAGTGCGCAAATTACTGCTGCACAAGCGAGAAGTACGAAAACTGATCGGTAAGCTGAATGAAAAAGGGGTTGCGCTTATTCCGCTCAAGATATACTTTATAGATAATGGAAAGGCCAAAATAGAACTTGGCTTGGCCCGAGGCAAAAAACTCTATGACAAGCGGGCCGCCTTAAAAGAAAAGCAATCAAACCGTGATGTTCAACGATCATTGCGGCAGCAAGACTAGTATGATTTCCATCCCTCCTTTTGGGGGAGGGATAACAAAAGATATGGGGGTGAAACGGATTCGACGGGGATATGAAAGCTCAACGTTGCATGCCGAGTGTTCTGTCAGCTCGTAAACTTGATGGAAAATTAATATAATCGCAGACGATTATAATTACGCAGTAGCAGCGTAAGCTGCTTTGCCGCTTTCCCGGTCCGCGCCCGTAAGGCCGGAGTAAAGCGTCGACTCTTCGGGCTGGTCTAACCGATGTGCCTCTCATTGGAAAGACGAGAACTTAACAGGCTGGTATTCAGCAATCCACCGTTCCGGGTGAGAGCTGAATACGAGATCTTTACTCGGAACTAAGCATGTAGATACGTGAGGGGAGTATTTTCGGACCCGGGTTCAACTCCCGGCACCTCCACCAAGTAGCAGATAAGCCCGCAACCTAACAAGGTTTGCGGGCTTTTTTGCGCCTAAAGAACTGCTCAATATCGCTGGCTTCTACACAGATGATCGTGAAACCGGCAAGTGCTGTTTGACCTTGGCGGCAAGCCATAAATCCATTATTCGAGCTACCTGCCCCGGCTGCTCTACCGTAATGCTACAGTAGTCCGCTGAAAAACCGCTCAACAGAGACAAGAGCTTATGACCACCCAACCCATTACAACAACATCTGAATATCGCGATTGGCTAAAGGACATCAAACAACGAGTACGGCAGGCCCAGGTCAAGGCGGCAGTGCAGGTGAACACAGCCCTGCTGACCTTCTACTGGGAGCTAGGCGCAGATATTGTTGAACGCCAGAAAACAGCGAAATGGGGCAGTGGATTTTTAAAGCAGCTGAGCACCGACCTGATGGTGGAATTTCCGGATATGAAGGGTTTTTCCCACAACAATCTCCAGTACATAAAAAGATGGTTTTCCTTTTATTCAGGGCAAGTTGTAAATTGTGGAACAGCCTGCTCCACAATTGGGCAACAAGCTGTTGCCAAATTGGTCCAAGTTCCCTGGGGGCATAATCTGGTCATCATCTCCAAATGCAAAGACGTCACTGAAGCACTCTACTATGTTAACAAGACAATTGAGCATAACTGGAGCCGAAATGTCCTCACCCATCAGATGGAAAGCGGGCTGTATCAACGCGAAGGAAAAGCGGTCACAAATTTTATCGAAACACTGCCTGCTCCCCAGTCAGATCTTGCCCAACAGCTGATCAAGGATCCCTATACCTTTGATTTTCTCACCCTGACCGATGACTACAATGAACGGGAACTGGAAAAGGTACTTACGGATCATATTACCACCTTCCTGCTGGAACTGGGAGCCGGGTTCGCGTATGTAGGCCGTCAAAAAAGGCTGCACGTCGGTGAGCGGGATTTCTTCCTTGATCTGCTCTTTTACCACACAAAACTGCACTGCTATGTGGTGATTGAGCTGAAGACAGGCGAGTTTGAGCCGGAGTATGCAGGCAAACTCAATTTTTATCTGAAAGCAGTCGACGAACAGCTCCGCAGCGAACGGGATGAACCGACCATCGGTATCCTGCTCTGCAAATCCCGAGATAAAGTGGTGGTGGAATATGCGTTGAGCGATATACAAAAGCCCATGGGTGTTTCCGAGTATCAGCTGACTCGTGCCCTACCCGAAAACCTGAAACCGAGCCTCCCCACTATTGAAGAACTGGAAACGGAGTTCGGTAATCCGAAATAAAAACTTATTACAGGAAGTTGGCAGGGGAGTTTAACGGATGGCACCACCAATAACAAGTCCAGAGAAATCCAAAGAAGTCTATAAACCCGCAACCTAACAAGGTTTGCGGGCTTTTTTTGTCCTGTGACATTCCGTCTCCCATCGACTACGTTAAAACAGCATCCCCTTCAGTAAAGAACCGCAGGGGCAACCCGCCTCCTGATAATTTGCACAAAGTTTGCACAAGGAAAATAAAACATGAGTAGTAAAATCAATCAAAAAGACATCAACAACGCAGCATGGGCCGCATGCGACACCTTCCGGGGAGTTGTTGATCCGGCACAGTACAAAGACTACATCCTTACGATGCTGTTTGTGAAGTATATCTCTGATGTCTGGCAGGACCATTATGAAGAGTATCAGCAACAGTATGGCGATGACGATGTTCGTATCCGCCGCAAGCTTGAGCGTGAGCGTTTTGTCCTCCCGGTGGTAAAACTCACTGAAAAGAATAACGAGACCGGCGAAGAGACGGTTCTGGATGAATTTCCCGCCACCTATTACAGCCTGTATGAGCGCCGGTCCGCCGCCAACATCGGTGAGTTAATCAACATCGTGCTTGATCATATTGAAGAGAGCAATAAGAGCAAACTCGAAGGGGTTTTCCGCAATATCGACTTTAACAGCGAGGCCAACCTCGGTAAGACCAAAGACCGCAACCGCCGCCTCAAGCAACTGCTGGAGGATTTCCACAAGCCCCAGCTCAATATGAAGCCCAGCCTCATCTCCGAGGATGTAATCGGCAATACCTACATCTATCTGATTGAACGCTTTGCCTCGGACTCGGGCAAAAAGGCCGGAGAATTCTTTACTCCGCTCAAGGTGACCGAGCTGGTTGCCAAACTGGCCAGCCTAAACCGGGGGACCGCATCTGTGATCCTACCTGCGGCTCAGGCGGCCTTTTGATCCAGGCGGCCAAACAGGTGGGCGACCGTAATTTTGCCCTGTTCGGCCAGGAATCCAACGGCAGCACCTGGGCACTCTGCCGCATGAATATGTTCCTGCACAGCTTTGACAGTGCCCGAGTAGAATGGTGCGACACCCTGAACAGCCCGCTCCTGCTGGAAAATGACCGCCTGATGCGGTTCAACTGTGTGGTGGCCAATCCTCCGTTCTCGCTGGATAAGTGGGGTGCAGAAAGTGCCGGGAGCGACCAGTACAACCGCTTCTGGCGTGGGGTTCCGCCCAAAAGCAAGGGCGACTGGGCCTTTATCAGCCATATGGTGGAAACCGCCCTTGAAAAACAGGGCCGGGTCGCGGTGGTGGTTCCGCATGGGGTGTTGTTCCGGGGTGCTGCCGAAGGCCGTATCCGCCAAAAATTGATTGAGGAAAACTTGCTGGATGCAGTCATCGGCCTGCCGGGTAACCTGTTCCCGACCACCAATATTCCAGTAGCTATCCTGGTCTTTGACCGCGCCCGCGAAAAAGGGGGGCTGAGGGAAACGTGCAATAACGTCTTTTTTGTTGATGCCAGCCGGGATTTTGTGTCCAGTAAAAACCAGAACACCCTCTCTGAAGCGCACTTGGCCAGAATCATGGCGACCTATACTGCACGGGCGAAAGAGGAAAAATACGCCCATGTGGCTGCGTTTGACGAGATCAAGGAGAACGACTTCAATCTCAATATCCCCCGCTATGTGGACACCTTTGAGGAGGAAGCGGAAATCGATATCGATGCGGTGCAGCTGGAGATTGATGCTCTGGAAAAAGAGCTGGCAGAGATGCGGGTGATGATGGCTGAAAAGCTCCTGGAGATTCAGCGATGAATGTACAACTGATCCATGAGTTGCTTGACAAGGGTGAAGGATTGCACTGTGAATTCAAGGAGTCTCAGGGAAAACTCCCGAAAAGTCTTTTTGAAACCGTCTGTGCGTTTCTCAACACGGATGGCGGATATATTCTCTTGGGGGTCAATGATAAGGGCCGGGTAATCGGTCTTGATCCCACAAAGATGACTCAATTAAAATCTGACCTTGCAAATCTTTCCAATAATCCTCAAAAGGTGGATCCTCCTTATCTGCTTTTTCCCGAAGAATTTGAGATTGACGGAAAGATGATCATTGCCATTCAGGTTTCGGTAAGTTCACAATTCCATAAAACTGCGGGAGAAATTTATCTACGCAGCGAAGATGGCGATTATCGGGCCAAAGGAACCCATCAACTGGCCGGATTGATCAACAGAAAACTGGGAATGTTTACCGAACAACGGGCCTTACCAGGCTTTTCCCTGGATCATTTACGCCCGGATCTGTTCGAGAAAGCAAAACGCCTGATGCGTAGCCATCATTCGCAACATCCTTGGGCGCAGCTCTCACCTGAAGAACTGCTCAATATCACTGGATTCTATACAGATGACCGTGAGACGGGTAAACGCTGCCTGACATTGGCGTCAATCCTGCTTTTTGGCAAGGATACCGCCATTCAACAGGCCGTACCCGCCTATAAATTTGACTGCCTGCTCCGCCGAGAAAACGTGGATCGCTACGATGACCGGGTACAGATTTACACCAACCTGATTGATGCCTACGATCAGATGATGGTCTTTGTGGAAAAACATCTGAATGATCCGTTTTACCTTGAAGGTGATATGCGCATCAGCTTACGGGACAAGATCTTCCGGGAAGCTATCTCCAATATTATCTCCCATCGAGAATATACTCATGGGTCACCGGCCCGGTTGATGATCTACAAGGATAAAGTAATATTGGATAATCCATGCAGTCAACATCATTTTGGCAAGATCACCCCGGCGAACTTACGTCCGTTTTCAAAAAATCCGGTCATTTGTCGATTTATGGTACAGCTGGGCCGTTTTGACCAGCTAGGTTCCGGTGTCACCAATATTTACAGGTACCTGCCTCATTATACCAAGGGTGCTGCTCCTCTCTTTGAAGAAAATCAGTATGGTTTTGAATTGACCCTTCCCTTGACTGCGGAATTAACAACCCAGCAAGTCACCCCCGAAGTCACCCCCGAAGTCACCCCCGAAGTCACCCCCGAAGTCGGAAGAATGGTTAACATCCTGAAAGGGGAAATGAAACGAGCTGAAATAATGGATATTCTCGACCTAAACGACGAAAAGCATTTTCGAGAAAACTATCAGCAAGCGGGTATTGCTGCGGGGGTGATCGAGATGACCATTCCAGATAAACCGCAGAGCAGGAATCAAAAATATCGACTCACTCCACAAGGCCGGGCTCTGTTGGAACAAAAAAACGATTCTGACCATAATCTGTAAACAAGTTCCAAGAAGATTGAGCGATGAAGGATTACAATACGGCAGTCTCAGCTCAAGGCAGCGGCAGCAGTGATGAAACAATTGGGCAACAGGCTGTTGCCCAATCATTCTAGCGCCCTTGGGTGAAGTTAAGCTTCAACAAATTCAGAGATAACCGCGAATGAACACAAATACAGCCGAACCATTTTGTTAACGTCAACAAAATGGTCTGAATCAATCTTGATCATGAACACAAAAAATGTGTCACCACTGGTGCCTCAATAGAGCTGATTCAAGATTATCGTTCCACTGGCACGACAATTTATCCACCCACCGTTGAAACGGTGGGCTATAATCGGGCTGTCCCTCCGGGACAAGGTATCCCGGAGGGACATTCGCTAATAGCCCGGTGATTTATCTCCGGGAAAGCCTGAATAATCCTGATGTTAATTCCGTCGAATTCGACTGGTTTAATAGAGTGGTGAAACAACTTGAAGGGAAAAACAATGATTAGTGACGGCACTCAATGGAAAAAGAGCTGGCAGCAGTGCGGGTGGAGATGGCCACGAATAAGCAAAAATACAGCCGAACCATTTTCTTGGTGTCACGAAAATGGTTAAACCCATCGAATTCGATGGGTTTAAAAAACAGGCTGGGTTAAACAGCTTTACGCTGACGCCGAAGTATAGAATTTTAGGTCTTTGGAAAAAATTGAGCAATTCAGATTTTAAAGGGGTCGAATCCGACTCCTTTATCCATTAAACAGAGTATCGCTCAAAAACAGCGTTTGGTTATTCTTAACAACATAGCGATTGAACAGATGTTTTCTATTATGGGGAATGCGCCGGTGAAGAAGCTGGGAGAAAAAAATAATGAATTTTAAACACCGACTCAAGGAGATTCAGTAATGAGTAGACATAAAAATCTTCCAAATGGTTGGAAAAGGGGTGCCTTGGATTCGATTTGTGATTTAAAGGCTGGCAAGTTTGTACCTGCTTCCGAGATATCTGAATATTGTGATAACTCACCTTACCCTTGCTATGGTGGAAATGGATTGCGTGGCTATGTTAAGGAGTTTTCTCACAGAGGGACTTTCCCTTTGATTGGAAGACAGGGAGCTTTATGCGGAAATATAAATAAAGCCTCGGGAGAATTTCACGCAACTGAACATGCTGTTGTAGCAACACCTAACCCAAATATTGAAGTTAACTGGCTTTATTATCAGCTGGTCAATGCGAATTTAAACAAATACGCAACTGGGGCTGCTCAACCTGGGCTATCTGTAAAAAATATTAAAGAGATTCTCTTTATAGTTCCCCCGCTCCCCGAACAAAAAGCCATTGCCGATTTTCTGTCCACCTGGGATAAGGCCATCAAGAAAACCGAACGACTGCTTCAGGCAAAGAAAAAACAAAAGTTAAGCGAGCTTCATTCTTTGATAAGCAGCCATAAAGCAAATTCAACCATCGGCTCTTTCGCAAAACCTGTTGTCAGGAAGGTTGACAAGCCTGATGAATCCTATATTGCCGTGGGAATAAGAAGCCATTTCAAGGGAACCTTCCAGAGAGTCGTTGAAGATCCAAAAACTATAAAGATGGATTCGTTATACAGGGTTAAAAAAAACGATCTAATCATTAATATAACCTTTGCATGGGAAGGAGCCATTGCTCTTGTAAAGCAAGAGGATGAGCAGTGTTATGTTTCACACCGGTTCCCAACATACGAAATAAAAAGAACAAAGGCAGAACCTAATTTCATTCGCCAGCTGATTATGTCAAGCCGGATGAAATACGACCTTTCCGGTATATCTCCTGGTGGTGCAGGACGAAACAGAGTCCTCAACAAGAAAGATTTCTTAAAAATGCCCATATGGCTTCCAGATCTAGAGACTCAAAAAAATATTAGCGAATACCTTGAGACAATAGACAAAGAAATCAATCTCCTGAAACAACTCGCAGAAAAACACAAAACCCAGAAACGCGGTTTGATGCAGAAGGTACTCACCGGCGAGTGGCGGATAAAACCGGAAGTCGTCAAAAGATATGCATGAGGAATGTATAATGAATGCTGAATTAAACAACCTCTTACAAGACATCGACCAACTCAAAATCAAGCTCGATGCTGCCCGCCCTTTGCTCAACAAGTCCATCCTTGAAGCGATGGATATCGAGTACACCTATGACAGCAACCGGATCGAAGGAAACACCCTCACCCTGCGGGAAACCGATATTATCATCAACAAAGGCCTGACTGTTGGCGGTAAATCAATGCGGGAACACCTGGAAGCAACCAATCATTACGAGGCAATTCTCTTTATCAAAGATCTTGTTCAACAGAAAAAAGAAATTTCAGAAAGCCTGATAAAGAATGTCCACGCTCTTATTTTAAGGGGAATCGACAGAGAAAATGCCGGGAAATATCGCTCTGTTCCGGTGGCAATATCCGGAAGCAGGCATGTTCCTCCGCAGCCCTGGCAAGTAGCGAAACTAATGGAAGACATGGTATTATGGATAAAAAACGAATCCTCTACAATCCATCCTGTCGTTTTCGCAGCAGAAATCCACGAAAGAATAGCAACAATCCACCCTTTTATTGATGGCAACGGCAGAACAGCCCGGTTAATGATGAACCTTGTTCTTCTGCAATACGGCTATACCATAACAAATATTCCGGGTGAGACGGAACATCGACTGGCGTATTATAATGCCCTAGAAAAATGTAATCTTCATGATGACAAGACAGACTTCTCCATCTTAATGGCAGGATATGTGAAAACAAACCTCGACAACATGGTTCACAAACTGGGAAAATAAAATGGACACATTCCAGACGAATGAAAAGCAGCTTTCCCAAATCCCGGCGGTTCAGCTGCTGGTGGCGATGGGGTATGAATATCTCCCTCCCGAACAAGCCTTGGCAGAACGCCAGGGACGCCTTTCCAATGTCCTGCTGGAAAATATTCTGCGCAACCAGCTCAAGGCGATCAACCGGATCCATTACAAGGGCGGTGCATACCTCTTCAGCGAGGAAAATGTGCAGTCAGCTCTCCAGAAGCTGAAAAACATCAAGTACGACGGCCTGCTGAAAACAAACGAGGCCATCTATGACCTGATCACCCTGGGAACAGCAATGGAGCAGACCATTGAGGGGAACACAAAAAGCTTTAATATAAACTATATCGACTGGCGTAATCCCGGTCGCAATGCCTTTCATGTAACGGTTGAATACAGCGTGGAACGCTCCCGCTCCACAGAGACCATTCGGCCAGACCTTGTTCTCTTTGTCAACGGTATTCCCTTTTGCGTGATCGAATGTAAGGCACCACAGGTGGAAATCGAACAGGCTGTTTCGCAATCGATCAGAAATCAGACCGATGACCATATCCCCAAGCTTTTCATCTATAGCCAGCTGGTCCTGGGCCTGAATAAAAACAGGGCCATGTACGCAACCACAGGTACTGCTGCCAAATTTTGGGGTAATTGGCAAGAACCCAGGATGGAGAACGGAGAACCGGCCTTTGAACGACTTGCGCGGGTCGTCAATAAACCCCTTCCCGACGATGTGCTCAGCAAAATCTCAGCCACCTTTCATGTTACCCCTGATACCTTAACAGGCACCAGGCTTGTCACCGAACAGGATAAAGCCCTCTTCTCTCTTTGCCGCCCAAAGCGACTGTTGGAGCTGGCCTGGAAATTCACGGTGTTTGATGGGGGCAGCAAAAAGATCGCCCGCTATCAGCAGTATTTCGTCATTAAGTCGACCTTGCAGCGCGTCAAGCATTTTGACCGACCTGAAGGAGATCCTGAACGTACCCGCAAAGGCGGGGTGATCTGGCATACCCAGGGTTCGGGCAAATCCCTGACTATGGTGATGCTGGCACGTAATCTGGTGCTTGATCCGGAAATTGTCAATCCGCGCATTGTCCTGGTCACAGATCGTGACGATCTGGATAAGCAGCTGGGCAACACCTTTGCCGCCTGCGGCCTTGAGGCGCAGCGAGCGACCTCGGGGAGGAACCTGCTGGAACTGGTTGCAGAAAAGCAGTCAGGCATTATCACAACCCTTATTCATAAATTCGACAAGGCCTATGCGGTCAAGAAATATCAGGATGCCTCACCGGATATTTTCATCCTTGTGGATGAGAGTCACCGCACCCAATTTGGCTCCTTTTCGGCCCGGATGCGCCAGATGTTTCCCCATGCCTGCTATCTCGGTTTTACCGGCACCCCACTGCTCAAAAAGGAAAAAAACAATTTCACGAAATTCGGTGAGCTGGTGGAGCCGCATTATTCCATCACCCAGGCCGTGGAAGACGGTGCCGTGGTGCCGCTCTTGTATGAGGGTCGGCATGTCGAGATGACCCAAAATCAGGCAGCTGTTGATCTGTGGTTTGACAGGCATACCCAAGGGCTGACCAAGGAGCAGCAGGCAGACCTCAAGCGCAAGTACGCACGCGCTGATATGCTGAATAAGGCGAATCAGGTCATCTACATGCGAGCCTTTGATATCAGCGAGCATTTCCGTGCCACCTGGCAAGGAACCGGATTCAAAGCCCAGTTGGTTGCCCCCAACAAAGTATCCGCGCTCAGGTACAAGGCCTATCTGGATGAAATCGGGATAGTCAACTCTGAGGTTGTTATCTCACCACCGGATCTGCGTGAAGGCTATGAGGAAACCGACGACGAGACCACGGATGAGGTTGTTGCATTCTGGCAAAAAATGATGACGCGCTATGGTCGCGAGGAAGAGTACACCAAGCAGCTCATCGACCAATTCAAGCACGGCAATGATCCTGAGATCCTTATTGTTGTGGACAAACTACTGACAGGATTCGACGCCCCACGAAACGCGGTTCTCTACTTATGCCGGATGTTGAGAGAGCATACCCTGCTTCAGGCCATTGCTCGGGTCAACCGTTTGCATGAGGGCAAGGATTTCGGTTTTATTGTCGATTATGCAAGCGTCCTTGGTGAGTTGGACAAAGCACTGACCATGTACAGTGCCTTTGAAGGGTTTGATGCATCCGATCTTGTCGGTACCCTGGCATCCATTCAGAGCGAAATTGAAAAGCTGCCGAGCCGATATTCCGATCTTTGGGATCTGTTTAAAACGGTGAAGCATTCCTCGGATGAAGAGGCCTATGAAGTATTGCTTGCTGATGACGAGCTGCGAGAAGAGTTTTATGCCCGTCTGGCAGAGTTTGGAAAAAGTCTCGCCATCGCGCTCTCTTCGGAAAAATTCCTGAGCGAAACCGATGAAAAGACCTTGGTCGGATACAAGACAGATCTTCGCAAGTTCCAGGCACTCAAGGCGTCTGTTCAATTGCGCTATGCCGAGGCCATTGATTACCGGGATTACGAACCTAAAATCAAGAAGCTGCTGGACATCCATATCCAAGCCGACAAGGCTTTTCAACTTAATGAACCGGTTAATATCTTTGACGAGACAAGGTTTCATCAAGTCAAAGAGGAACAGGGGGTATATCACACCGGAAAAACTACGGCCTCCAAGGCAGATACCATTGCCCATGCAACCAAAAAGGTTATTACCGAAAAAATGGAGGAAGACCCTGCGTTTTACGAAAAGTTTTCAAAGCTGATCCAGCAGGCGATAGAGCATTTCAGAGCAAAGAGGATATCGGATCTGGACTATCTGAAGAACGTCCTGGAGATCCGAGACAAGGTTGTTGGCAAGGTCCATGATCATGTTCCGGATCAGCTTGCTGGCAATGAGGATGCTCTGGCATATTTTGGGGTGCTCAAACCTTTCTTTGAACAACACCAGGGGGCTGCCTCTGCTCCTGCCCTTGAGTTCGCTACCGCAGATACAGCAATTGCCCTTCATACCATTTTGGAAAAACACAAAAAAGTGCATTTTTGGAAGGATGAGGATGCGCAGAAACAAGCGATGAACGAGATCGACGATTATCTCTATGATGAGCTCAAAACAGCAAGAGGCATTGAGCTGTCCCTTGATCAGATGGACGGCATCATTGAAAAGATGCTGCAAGTGGCAAGGCACCGGAGCGAGAGACAATGAAGGCAGTACACCAAGTACACCAGCACAGCAGACACTCGGTTCTTTATGGACAGAAAACCATTGCGTTCAGCCTGCTCTATTGTGAGAGAAAAACAATGGAAATTGCTGTGCATCCTGATAATACCGTGGTTGTCAAAGCACCGGTTCAATCAGACATCGCGCTCATCGAAAAGAAGATACGACAAAGGGCTCGCTGGATTCTCAAGCAGCTGAATTATTTCAAGCAGTTCGTCCCAAAGACGCCTGCTCGATGTTACGTGAACGGGGAGACCCATTTGTATCTTGGCAAGCAGTACCGCTTAAAATTGGTCAAAGGATCAGAAAACTCGGTCAAATTATCCCGTGGCTTCTTTCATGTCACCTCACGGGACGAGCTGACTTCGGAAACGGCCAGAAGACTTTTGCATCAATGGTATTTGGAAAAGGCCCGGCTGCAATTTGCAGCGAGTATGGATCGCTGCTGGCAGAAAATGGGCCGCCTCGGTATTGATACAATGAATAAGCCCATGCTGGCCGTACCATCCACGCCACCCCGCCTCTCTATTAAGCGCATGCACAAACGCTGGGGCAGTCTTTCAGGAAAGGGGACAGTTACCCTCAATACAGACCTGATCAGAGCACCTCAAGCGTGCATTGACTATGTGGTTACGCATGAGCTCTGTCATCTGCAATATCATCACCATAGCTCCGAATTCTACAGGCTCTTGGACACTGTCATGCCGGACTGGAAAGAAATAAAACATACACTTGAACTTTGTATGGTGTGAGAGTGAAGGGAGAGCTTGATCTTGCTACAGCACACCCTTCGGCATATCCGGCACTCGCTCGCTGCCCAGCACAAAGCCACCATCCATCCTGAGACAGGCTCCGGTCATGAAATCCGCATCCCGGATAAGAAAAAGAACCGCGCGAGCAACTTCATCGGCCTTGCCGGTTCGCCCTAAGAGGGTGTGCTCCAGGAGTTGCTCTCTTTCCGCCTCACTGAGTACTTCCCAGCCGCGTGTCCCAGGCCCGTGTCGCTGTTCTACCAGGCCCAGCATTAACTCGTTCACCCGAACAGTCGGAGCGCCTTCCCTGGCCCAGGTTTCGGTCAGAGACGTGATTCCCCGGTTGGCAGCTGCATAGCCGTCATTAAAGAGCAGGCCTGCCGGTCCTGAACGCCCTGTAACAGCTGCTACAGAAGAAATATTCACAACAGCTGCCTTCTCCGCCTGACGGAGCAAGGGGAGGCATTGATTAAAAACAAACCACTTGGCATGAAGAGTGGTTTCCATCTCCAGCTGCCACTGCTCTGCATTGACAGGACGACTGTAGCTGCCATGCACGATTGGCATTCCGCCTCGCTCAACATTATTAACAAGTACATGAAGTGAGCCAAATTCGGCTTGCAAGCGATCGACCATTTCTCCTATAGCGACCGGATTACGCAGATCAACCTCCAGGGTGACATGCCCGGCCCCCATCTCAACAAACTCAGCTTCCATTTCCCGGCAGGAGTCCGGCCAGTCAAACCAAGGAAGAAAGAGACGCATTCCTTCGGAAGCCAGTTTTCGGGCTATTGATCGCCCTATCCCCCTGCTGGCTCCAAGAACCAACGCGTTTTTTCCTTGTATTTTCATAAACTCCTGCTTATAAACTGCGGCTAACATTTTGATCAGCACGCATACTGTCCGCATACTGACAGTCCTGAATTCTCAATACACTGAAAACTTCTTGAGTTCAAGAACACTCAATGGTTTAATGCAACTTATATACGTTCAAGCCGTCAACTTGGCATAATGCATCTTTATCAACTGAGGAAAAGGCAGGATCCCACATGTCGTTTTTCGGTGCATCATCCAATGTGACTCCTAAAAAGTAAATACCTAACAAGGAAACAAGATGACTGAAGAAAAGGTAGAACAGCCGAATATCCCTGTTTTTCGCATGCAGAAGATCTACATTAAGGATCTCTCCTTTGAGAACCCTAATGCTCCGCAAATATTTCTTCCGCAAGGTCAAGAACCCAAGGTTGATTTTAATCTACAGCTCGGCAACAAAAAAATCGATGATGATCATTATGAAATGACCATCTCCATTACCGCCAAGGTGCTTGACCAGAAAGCTGACGATACCGTGATGTTTGTTATTGAGCTTGAGCATGCTGCCATCTTTCTGCTGAAGAATATTCCAGAAGAGCACATTCAGCGCGTTCTCTCCGTAGACTGTCCTCTGATGCTTTTCCCTTTTACCCGCCAAGTTGCCTCGCAACTTTCCGTTGATGGCGGCTTCATGCCTTTCCTTATGGAACCCATTAACTTTGTAGCTCTGTACGAAAAGGCTCAGCAGCAAAAGAAGGATTCATAAATTCATAACAATCCTCCCAAACTCAATAAACAAAATTAAAAAAGCCCGAACAGCTAAACTGTTCGGGCTTTTTTTACATCTTATGTATACTAGCGTATTGGATTTGTCCTCCTTTTCAAGGAAGGCCATACAGTACAAAATTATCCATAAGCGCTGTTGTCGCCTTTCTGATTGCGTGCTCAAAAAGTGTATCGTACTGATTATCAGCAAGGACTGATTCCGGCGAGACTTTCACATCAACTCGATTTGTCCACACCACACTTGCATCATAGGCACTTTGCACCCAAATACGCATTTGAACAACCGCCTGATCGACTCTGCCACCGTGGGTGGCCATATCACCAAGTGCCGCTCCTGCTCCAGCCCATGCTATGACATTGGCACCTGAACCACCGCTGATGCCCAAAAAGCTCGTGGAGCTATCTGGATTCCATGGATTGTTCGCACTCGCACCGACAATAGTGCCCCATGTCCCACCAGCAAGCAAATTGTCCCAATTATCATACTTGGCTGAATCAGCAAACCCAAAAGCCATCTTACTTGTGCTGCCGATAGCAAAGGGAAGAAGTCCGCGTTTCCAAGGAGCCAAGTATGCTCCTGTCTGGTCCTGAACTCAAGGATACGCCCTCGAATTATATAGTCAGCTCCAAACTTCCTTCCGAGTTTCACTACCTCTTGTGCAGTCAACCCATGCACTCCAGGGCCATCCGGGCGTGCTGAGTTGCTTCCGATATTCATATGCTCAATATATCCTTTCAGCTTTCCTTTCATAACGCTGGACCAATCAGGATCCTGAAGCTCATGAACAATTGAGGTTGCACCAGGATCATCATATGGCGCAGTGCTAATAATTTTCTGTTCAAGCAGATATTGAAAAACATCTTCCTGAACAGTTAATCGAAAACTATTACTGGTTAGATTATCTGTCAATGATTCAGTAACCAGTATGTTTCGACGAAACGCGGATGCAATATTATTACCGTTGCTGTAGTCAGCAAAAGGCAAAATAACAACTGACATATTTTTGCCACGCCCATTAGGGGCAACCTGAGCTGGAACCATTAAGGTCTCAACCGTATTTTTACCGCAACCAGTGATTGCTCCGATCAATACTATCCCTATGGATATGTATTTCAGCAGGTTCATATGCTACTCCCAAATAGAGTGAAGACGAAAGTAAGTTAATTAAATAAACTTTTGCTCAGGTCAGTTAAATAATACGAGGCCTCAACAGAATAATTAACTCTCGCTTTACTTTTTTCTTTTCCTCGTAACCAAACAAATATTTCAGGTAGGGCATATTTTCTGTTCCATAAAGAAAATCCCCGTCACTGATTTCAGTCTCACTAATAAGCCCGCCAAGCACCAGTATGGAATTATTCTTGACAGTCACTGTTGTACTCATTTCTCGGATGTTAACTACAGGCAGCCCGATTCGTGATGAACCAATTTCCATGTACTCAATATCTTCAGCTAGTTCCGATGTAACCGGCACAAGATTCATAACGATATCATTATTTTTCTTGACTACTGCTGAAAGAGCCAAGCCAACACCGGAAAGAATTCTATCCGTCTTGATTAAGTAGGTTTCGACATTGGTATCTTTATCAAGTTTTGTTGAAATATTGTCTATGTAGGTGACATTACGCCCAACTGTTATAAGTGCTGGCTGGCCGTTCATCACACTAATTTTCGGATTGGAGAGAACTGAGGTTTGCCCTTGTTGCTTCAATGCATTAATAAATTTATCAAAAGAAAATGCAGCAAGACTTATTCCGGCGGCAGCGGCGTTAGAGGCACCACCGGTAATGAGGGTTGCTAGAGTACTCGCAGCTGTTGTACCAGATGTTAATACATCAGCAATGCTATTTGAAGTCGAACTTATGTCAGAAAGCTCACTGAAACCCGTTGTTCCCCCTGTACTGCCTGTACTGCCTGAACCAGATGACGTACTGTCCTCCCCTGAACTGCTTGTTGATGAGCTTGCTAATGAGCTAGTAGAATCATTTGAGCTGGACAAATTTGTGCTGATGCTATCGTTTGAAGTACCGCTTGTACGAGTTGAAGTATCAGAGAAGCTCGTACCGTTCTGATTCGACTCGCTCGTCCCCTTACTATATGATTGGGCTACCCCTATCCCTCCACCAGTAAAATTTAAACTTTGAAGAATGGTATTCCAGTTGATACCGAGTGAAGAGCCGTCCCGCAACTGGACTTCAATAATTTTTGCCTCGATAATAATCTGCTTATATAATTCCCGTTCGAGCGTTGTCAGATAATCATTTATCCTCTTTTGCAAGGATTTTGGAGCATGAACGGTTATCAAACCAACAGGTTTATCAATGGTGTAGCTTGACTCTGTGGATGACACCCTTTGTGAGACTTGAGCAGCTGGCTCTTCTGCCTCGTCCCCCTTATCCTGATCCTTTTCAATATCCCCGCCACTCTCTTCAGGACTTGTTGTTGTTGCACTCCATGTTGATATGAGAACATCAAGATTTTTGCTAATATTCTCCCACATATCAAACTCGTTCTTTTCACTATCTATTTTTATAGAACCTTTGGTGGTCCGCATGGCCTCGTTATTGCCAAACATGTCCCCGCCGACCTGGGTTTCATAATTTTGCTTTATAAAGGGCATCGCTACCTGATATTGTTTTGTCTCCCTGTATTTGATAATAAGGGTTGATCCTTGCATCTCATGAAAATAATCCAGCTGACGCAATATATTATCAATCGCTTCATAAAAATTATCATTGGCAGTGAGATCAATATCTACAAGGAGATCCTGATTCACATCACTGGCCCAGCTGAGACTCATTTTTTTATTTCTGACGAGAGCCTTCATCGCCTCACGCAGAGTTATCGGCTCATGCGTTGTGATATCTGCGCCGACCTTAAGCTGGAAATCGTCAGAAGCGTCGCTATCAAGCATAGCGTTCACCTCATCATCGTTAATCATGTATCCTGCTCTTTGAAAACGTTGTGGCAACAAAGAAGGCTCAATAACTGTACGTTGTTTTTTTTCAGGAGCTGCAAGGCGGGCGGTTTGCTTACTCTCATCTTCCGATTTCTTACCTACGCATGAGCAAAGGAGGAGAGTAGCCGCTGTCACCGCCAAAACACTATGCAATAATCGAGTATTGCTTTTCATCATGTCTTCCTTAAGAATAATTCTCTCTTATCTTTAAGTTAATTAGACGTTCAGCCTAATTATTACCGGTTTTATTCAGAATAAATTTTTTCAAATCTGGAGGTACCCTAAATCCGGCATGAAGAATAGCCTTGTATTCTTTACGAGCTGCTCCGTAGTCCCCTAAAGAATCGTAAATACGGGCTTGGGCAACCATTGTATTCAGATCCTGTCCATAGAGATCCTCTAATTTTTTCAGCAAACGCAGGGCTGCATCATACTGCCGTTGTCGCTCACTGAAGGCTGCATAGCTGATCAACGCCTCTCTACTCGGCTTTCCAGTATTGACACTTTGATCAAAATATTGCTGCGCCTGACGGTACTCCTCCATATTCGCATAGCCAATGGCTGCATTCAAGGCAGCAGCAGTATTTTTTTTGTCCGATTTAAGGGCTTTTTTAGCAAAAAAAACAGCCTTTGCATTCTGATGTAGTTGAGCAAGATATGTTGTTGAAATTTTATTCGCAAGCTTCGTATTTTTTGGCCATTTGCCAAGTGCTCTTTCATAAAATCGAACAGCTGTTTCTATATCACCTTTTTTTTCGGCGGCTCTACCATTTGCTATCAACTTTTTTGCTTCAAGTTGCTCAGGAGGAGTATCTTTTTCCTGCGTAATAACAATCGATTCCTGACTGATTATTTCATCATTCACTTCGATTGAAAGAGTGTCTCCCTCTCTTTCCGGCCAGATAAATTCTTTACCTTTTTGGTAAATAACAAGAGTATTACCTTCCTCTACTTTCTCCAAATCCTTGAGGTTCAAAATAATATCAAGGGCTAATCGCCAAGGAACATCGGTTAATGCAAGAGTTAAAGTGCCGGAAATCCCCTCGGCAATCACAATGTTTTTGCCAGTAATTTCCCGCAGCATTCTAAAAACATTATGGATATCAATCTTGTAAAAATCTACACTGATCGTGTCGCTGTCTCCTCCGCCAACACCTCCAGTACTCGCTTTTCCACCAGATTTATCTTCTGTTGTTTCGGTCGTGCCTGCACTGCTGCCACTAGCAACAGAGCTCAGTACATCAATATTCGGCAAATGCTTATCAATTGTTTCCTGATCAACGCCTTCTTTTTTTGACTCAGACAACAATGAAGAAACCCCTGTAGATTGCTCCCCATCTCCTAAAGAAGAAGGAGGCCCGCTCTTTTTTTCAGGACCTACCTGCTCCTTCGCAAAAAAATTTTCCAGAGTAAGAACAAGGTCATTCTCATTCCATTTTATATTATATATATATTTTTTCTCCAAGGAAAACTCAATACGTACGAGTTGCGACGAGGCTATCAGTTCGCTCGCCACCTCTATGCCGTAAGACTCGGGGGATAAAGCAAGCTCAACTCCGGTCGCTATTGCTGCATCAGAAAAATCAATATGTATTTTCGGAGGATTCGTTATCTGAATAGGGATATAATCCGCCTTTCCACTACAATGAATCGATATATCAAGATTTTTCCCGGAAGCCGTGGCACTCAGCCCGTTAATCAAAACCTTTTCACTGGCGCCTCCCTCATCCGTTGCCAAGGCTGGAAGGCTAACCATCAGCAGAATAAGGAGCACCGTGCAATAAAAAATACAATAGGATCGAATTTTCCTGCCTTGTTGCATGTCAATCAAAAAGAAATGCGGCATTTTTATTTATCTCCCTCTTTTTTCAAAGGCATTTTTATTTCCTTTATTACAATCCTGCCTGTTGCAATTCTATAAGTTTCTGTTAGCCGAAACTCACCCTCTTCAATCCGGCTAACAACACTTCTTCCTATTCTTGTCCCTTTATTCAAGTAAAATCCTTTTCCAGAAGCAGCTTCTACCATTGCCACCCTCTCTATCCCTACAACAACCGCTCCAACCAATTTAAAATTCTGCGTAGGGGTATCAAGCGCGGGAGGTGCTATTTTTTGATTTATAAACGGCGCAAAAGGATCAGACCTATGCTCCATTTGATATTGAAATGGTCCTTTTTTTCTCAGAGAGACATCTTCTCGTAAAATAATCTGGGGATTTTTTCATAAAACAGTTACTTATCGCCCTCTTTTTTCATGCGCATTGTAATTTCTTTGGTAACAATTCGCCCTGTTTTTGTCTTGTAACTCTCTGTTATTTCAACTTGTTCATCTTTAATACGATTGATAACACCATGTCTACCGATAAGCATATTTTCATCCAAGCGATAACCTTTTCCACCGACATCTTCAACCATAGCGACATTTTTGTTTCCAATCTTCAGTAAGGCAACCAGCTTCAGTTGTCCCGGTTCAAACAGTTGCATGCCTGTTAATGGTTTCCCTTCGTCATCGTCTATGGGGAGATCTCCATCCGGGTCTCTACCGGTATCTTTTGACAGAAAAGGAAAAAAAGGGTCTGGCCTATCTTCAAACTTGTATTGAAATTTATCAACCTCACGTATTTCCTGTTCCTCACCAGATTGCGCATCCTGACTGACAGCCTCACTACCTGCCGCCCAAATTTTTCCATTTACTGGCCAGCAAATAAACAATAGAGCTAGTGACCATATATATACTTTTATAAGAAGCTTCATTGAACCCTTCCCGTCATTTTAGCTATTTCCCTTTCTTCCCTTTCTTTGGCGCACCAGCGGCCTCCTCGTTGGTAAAACGATAGGTCAGTAGATTACAGGAAGAGGTAAGCAACATTTCTCCTTCTACTTGTTTAGGAGAGCCCATTGTGATATCTTTTACAGTTACAATTCTCTCAAGTTTACTTACCTGATCAAGAAAATAACCGACATTATGATAGGGACCGCTCACTTTGATACTAATGGGAATCTCTGCGTAAAATTCTTTAGGTGTTTCATTACCCGGAACAAATGAGTTGAAATCAAGCCCAGCACTTGTGCCATGATCGGAAATACTGGTCAGCAAGGCAGGAATTTCTTTTGTCTTAGGCAAAA
This sequence comes from Candidatus Electrothrix aarhusensis, assembly GCA_004028505.1. Taxonomy (GTDB): domain Bacteria; phylum Desulfobacterota; class Desulfobulbia; order Desulfobulbales; family Desulfobulbaceae; genus Electrothrix; species Electrothrix aarhusensis. The sequence continues at coordinate 93,897 of MTKO01000070.1, read as the reverse complement.
CAATTGAAATTTCCTCGAATTTTTGGTTCGCCGCTTTCAGTTCTTCCTCATGCTGTTTTAAATTCTTTGCAGCTTTTTTAGCCTTATCCACATCTGCCTGAAGTGCAGCCTGTTTAGACTCCAACGCGTCTATTTTCTCAAGTTTTGGTGTTAAAACAACAAAATAAAAACCTGCTAACAATGCCGCCACAACACCAACAGCAACAGCAATCTTGATTTTTTGATCAAGGGGAATATACTTTTCTTCAATAAAAACATCAAATTTTGACGCTGTGTTTTCCGAGGCCATAATAGAATATTATTCCCCCCCCTTTTCTTTAGAAGCCTCATCATCCGTTCCAGGAAGGACGACAGAACAGGTTAGAGTAAATTTTTTCAAATCTCTCCCGCCGTACTTATACAACTGAGAACTCCCCAAAGTTACACCTGTGAGATATTGAGATTTTTTCATTTCATCAAGATAGTTTGCAATCGTCCGATTGTCCAAAGCAACACCAGACAAATTTAACTTACTTGTATCCTGAGTAAGTTTATCCAGCCACAGACGTTCATGTGGTGTTATCCGGGCAATCTCGTCTAGTATATGCACAGTAAGCTGAGACTTCTTTTGTAATTCATGAACAATGCTTATCTGCTGTTCTACAAGTTTTTTATCCTTTTCAAGTTTGTTGATCAAATCGAGCGTCTTTTGCAGTTCTTTCTTCTCCGCTGTAAGCTGAGCAATGCCTTCTTCCAGTCCACTGACTTTGGAAAATAAAAAACCGGTCCCTAACAATAAAACGACAAAAATTGCAATCAGGACAGCTCCGCTCACGGCAAGTTGCCTTAGCGCCCGCGTCTTCTGTTTCATCTGCCGCACGGGCAGGAGGTTAATCCGGATCATATCTTAAAATTCTGCTGGTCGAATTGCCAGTCCGGCCGCTATAGACATTTCAGGAGCAACAGCTTCAAGGTATTCCAAGTCGATCTTCTTCTCATTGACTTTCATTCCCTCAAAAGGATTAAAAGCGACAACCTCAAGACCGGTTTCACTGGCAAGATAACTTTTCAAACCGAGAACCTTGGAGCCTCCACCGCTCAGAACAAGAGCGGAAAGTGGCTTTTTGGGATTATTATTACTATAAAGGTCAATAGCCTTTTTTACTTCTAACACCCATCTGGTACAGATTTGAATGAAAATGTCATGAAGTTCCTCTTTATATTCCTCTTGAGCCTCAATCCTGCCTGTTTTAATATGCTCAGCCTCTTCATAATCAAGGTCAAGAGTATTGGCAATTTCTCGACTCAAATCGTCACTTCCCATGACAACATCCCGGGCAAGCACAGAAGCTCCGTCTGCAATAATATTTATGTTCATTTTAGACGCGCCGATATCAATCAGACAAACATTCTTATGACCGCCCGATACCGTTGTCCAAATATTTTCCAAAGCAAAGCCATCAACATCGACCAAGGTAGGTACAAGTTTTTGCGCCTCTAACATTGAACGATAACCGTCAATAACCTCTTTTTTTGCTGCCACCAACATAACTTCACTGCGATCAAACTCATCTTCACCAGCCTTGAGAACCTGAAAATCTAAATATACCTCATTAATATCAAAGGGAATATACTGCTCTGCCTCTTCATTGAGGCGTTCTGCAAGCTCAGCCTCACTTTCCATTTCAATATTAATTTTTTTAACAATCACTGAATAGCCGGAAATTGACAATCCAACGCGCTCTTTATTTTTTATTTTAAGATTCTTACATAATTCTGCAATGGCAGTCCCAACATCCTCCGCATCCTGCAAGACGCCATCTTCGACAGCTCCAGGTGAGATCGCAGCACTACCAAGGGCGACAAGCTGATAACCGTCCTTGCCAGATCTCTGAATCTGACAAATTTTTACCGCATGGGAGCCGATATCAATCCCAACGACAAGTTTCTCTTTTTTTGCCATGCTGTTTTTTTCTTATTTTTATGAGCAGCTATCAGCCAAGAGCAGTGAAATCATAAAAAATGACTGCTCACCAAAAGTCCAAGCGTATAAACATAATAGGTCATAAAAAAAAGGAAATGTCAAGAAAAGCATTCCTTTTTTTAGAAAATCACAGAACCAAATCAACGTTTTTTTCTTCTCAAATATTTCTTTCCGGGAAACCCCTTGAAAAAACCGTCAATTAGACTATCTCTATGTCGCGACCAAACAATTGGTGCTTGAATTTATTCTTTTTTTCGTCTATTTAACAATATTTCTTCATGTTAAGCTCCTTATCTTCTATAAGATTTGTGCTACTCTTGATTTCAACCGAATTATAACCAATCTGAACTACTCTACTAAATACATCCTCCTCTTTAAACCATGAAAAATAAACAAGCCGAGAAACAAAAATCCGTTGCGCGCGAATACATCGAAGCCATATTGATAGCCCTCGTGCTTGCGCTTTTCATACGGACCTTTATAGTTCAGGCCTTTAAAATCCCTTCAGGTTCTATGTTGCATACCTTACTGATAGGTGATCATATATTAGTCAGTAAGTTTATTTATGGAATAAAAAACCCGTTCAACGACTCTGTGTTGATACCAATAAAATCTCCGAATAAAGGTGACATTGTTGTTTTCAAGTACCCTGAAGATCCAAAATTGGATTACATTAAGCGAGTGATAGCCACAGCAGGAGACACTCTTGAAATACGAGATAAAAAGGTGTTTATAAACGGCGCGATCGTTGAAGATTCTCATGGAGAATTCACTGACAACAACATACTTTCCGCCTCAGAAAGTCCCCGTGATAACTTTGGTCCTGTTACCGTGCCGGACGAACATATATTTGTCATGGGCGACAACCGGGATAACTCGTTTGACGGCAGATTTTGGGGTTTTGTCGATCTAAAAGCTATTCGCGGTAAAGCTTTTATCATTTACTGGTCATGGGATGTCAAAAAAGATCTCCTTTCTTGGGATCGCTTATCCTCTGTCCGCTGGAGTAGGATTGGCAACATCCTCCATTGATATTTGCTTTCTTTGTTCGTAGTATGTGTTATTTTCCTCTTGCCATCATTGAACGATTATTGCAAAGATACGCTAGGGAGTCTTGACTGACAGCCTCCTGCGCAAGCCCGTAGATTTACTTTACTCTGAACTGGTTTGATTATGACTACCGGCTATTTTTTTTCACATCGACATATCCTTGATATAGAACATTTATCCGCTGATGATATCGATCATATTCTGACCACCGCAGAATCCTTCAAGGAGATTTCAGCTCGTCCCATAAAAAAAGTGCCTACACTCCGAGGCAACACCATTATTAATCTTTTTTTTGAGCCCTCCACCCGCACCCGTCTTTCTTTCGAGATCGCCGCAAAGCGAATGAGCGCGGATACCTTTAATATTTCTGCCTCCACCAGCTCCACGACCAAGGGTGAAACCCTTATTGACACGGCTCGTAATATCTCGGCCATGAACCCTGATATTATTATTCTTCGCCATTCATTTTCTGGCGCACCCCATATGCTCAGCCAATACGTTAATGCAGCGGTTATCAACGCAGGCGACGGCACCCATGAGCACCCCTCGCAGGGCTTGTTGGACATGATGACAGTTCGTGAGCATAAAAAGAGACTGAACAACTTAAAAATCGCCATCATCGGCGATATTCTCCATAGCCGAGTGGCCCACTCTGACATCCTCGGGTTCCTCCGGATGGGATCAGAGATTTTTGTGTACGGTCCTGGAACCTTGATTCCTCCGGGCCTCAAAGAGCTTGGCGTCACGGTTTGCTCGAATATGAAGGAGGCTGTTCAGGATGCAGATGTTGTTATGACCCTGCGCATCCAAAAAGAACGGCAGGATGACCCATTGCTCCCGTCCTTACGTGAATATGCGGCAGTCTATGGCGTCACAGCTCAGGTTGCCTCGTGGGCACGCCCTGATGCACTGATCATGCATCCTGGTCCGATCAATCGAGGGATTGAGCTCATGCCGGATGTCGCAGACGGCTCGCAGTCGGTCATTCTCGATCAGGTGACCAATGGTGTTGCAGTCCGAATGGCCTTATTGTATTTGGTCACGGGAAACAATTAACAGATTACTCATGATATTGAGGTTTGAATTGAGGTGTAAAATATGCCAACTTCCCTACTGATAAAAAACGGGCGGATTATAGACCCGGCAAACAAGGTCGATTGTATACGCGACCTACTCATCGTGGATGGGCGTATTGCTGATCCGACAGCTGTCCCTCCTTCCGAATCTTCCGATTCTTCAGAAATCCAGGAGATAGATGCAGCAGGATGTTGGGTGGTTCCCGGCCTTATTGACATGCATGTGCATCTCAGAGAACCTGGAGAAGAGTATAAGGAAGATATCCTTTCCGGTACCCGAGCTGCTGCTGCTGGCGGTTTCACTGCGGTTGCCTGTATGCCCAATACCAAACCGGTGAACGACAGCCGGGCCGTGACCGTCTTGATCCTTTCCCAGGCGGAAAAGGCCGATGCACGAGTCTATCCGGTTGCTGCTATCAGCCAAAACAGCCAAGGAAATGCCCTCACTGAATTCGGTGAGCTCAAAGCAAACGGTGTGGTCGCGGTCAGCGATGACGGGCTACCGGTTCGTGACAGCCAACTCATGCGACGGGCTATGGAGTATGCTGATGACCACGGGCTGCTGGTTATTTCCCATAGCGAGGAACCCTCGCTGAGTAACGGGGTTATGAATGAGGGGATTATTTCCACCCGGCTCGGCTTAAAAGGCATTCCCACGGCTGCTGAATCCATCATGGTGTATCGGGAAATCGCCTTGGCTGAATGTCTCGGTAAACGAGTACATATCGCCCATGTGAGTTGTGCTATGAGCGCCGAACTCATCCGCTCTGCCAAAGCTAGGGGTGTGCGGGTCACCGCTGAAACAGCCCCCCATTACTTCACCCTCACAGATGAGGCAGTTATGGGCTATACCACCAATGCCAAGATGAATCCCCCGCTGCGCTCGGAAAAGGATCGGCAGGCGATCAGGCAAGGCCTAGCAGACGGCACCTTTGATGCCATAGCCACAGATCATGCCCCGCATTCCATGCTGGAAAAAGAGGTAGAATTTGACCGAGCCATGAACGGAATCATCGGGCTGGAAACCTCCTTACCCCTTTCCTTGGCCTTGGTCAGAGAAGGTGTGATCAATGAACAAAAATTGGTTGAACTGATGTCGGTAAATCCGGCCCGGATCTTAGGTGTGGAGGGCGGCACGCTCAGCACAGGTGCGGTTGCGGATGTCACGGTGATCAACCTGACCTTGCCTTTACCTATACTGAAGAGCAGGTGGTCTCGAAAAGCAAGAACTCGCCATTTTTAGGGGAGAAGCTCCAAGGTCGGGCAGTGTACACCATCATGGGTGGGCGTATAACTCATAGCCTGGCGTAGGGGCAACCGGCGGTTGCCCTGTCATTAATACAAGGGGCGACCAGCCGGTCTCCCCTACCCCTTAATGACCGCCAAGGGGCGCAGCTCAACCACAATATCAACCAGATCCTGCTGATTCGCCATAACCACGGAGATATCCTTATAGGCACCCGGAGCCTCATCAAGATCCTTTGTATTCCGTATCCCGTGGATCACCCCTATGGCATCAAGCCGCTCTTTTTCCGCAGCAAGATCCAATTCCTTCTGGGCCTGTTTCCTGCCCATCCTGCGACCGGCCCCGTGTGAGCAGGACATAAAGCTCTCCGGCTCACCCCTGCCCTGCACGATATAGCTCGCAGTGCCCTGCTGCCGGGAATAATCCCCAGCTGCCCCACAGCAGCCTTGGTCGCACCCTTGCGGTGGATCATCACATCGGTTTTGAAATGATGCTCCATTGCCGCATAATTATGGGCTATGTTGATTATCTCTGCAAACTGAACCTCTCCAGCGATCTCGCCGACAACCTCGGCAAAAATCTCCTGCATCCTTTGCATCATCAGCTGTCGGTTTGCCAAGGCAAAGTCCACGCAATACTGCATCTCTTGGAGATAATCCTGTCCTTCTTGGCTGTCCAGGGGCAGAAAGGCCAGCTGCCACTTCTCCGGCACCGAGGTATGCCATTTCCGGTTCAGCTCAATAGCCAGCTTGTTATAATGATGGGCCACCTTATAGCCGAGGTTACGACTCCCCGAGTGGATCATCAGCCAGACAAAACCGTCGCTCCCCTGCTGGATCTCAAGGAAATGATTGCCTCCTCCAAGGTGCCCACCTGCTTGAGCGTAGACCGATATTCCCCTTGTACGATCCCATCAAGACAGTCTGCGTACCCATCGGGCATCAGGCTCTCGTCCTGGGCTTTTTTATGATGGTTGAATCCAACCGGTATCCTCTTGCGGACATCGCCCATGATCTTCTTCAGGGCGTCGCGTTCAATATGCTGCACAGAGGTTTTTACGGCACACATTCCGCAGCCGATATCCACACCGACCGAATTAGCGATAACCACGCCCTCTGTGGCCAATACCGCGCCGATGGGCATACCGTAGCCCTGATGCGCGTCCGGCATGAGGGCGATGTGACGAAAGGCAAAAGGAAGGTTGGCAAGATGCTTTGCCTGCTCAAGGGCTCCGTCTTCGAGATCGTCAAGCCAGAGCTTGATAGGCTTGTTTTCGGTGCTGATAACTTGCTTCATAGAACGTGGTTGGTTGATTGCATTATGCTCAGAGTGTTCCCCTGAGCTAGTCTCATTGAACCCTTTCAGGGTTCTTTGGCACAGGTTGCGCCCGGCACGAACGGTTTGCGCTTATTGGGTGGAAGAGGTGCTGCGCTGTCGGGCCAGATCATCCAAAAGATGCTGCACCTTCTTGGCATTGGGGTGCCCCATTGCCTGAAACAGGCGCAGACTCTTTTTCCAAGCTGCTTCCGCCTGCGCAAACTCGCCGCGCATCTGACATTCAAAGCCCATGTACCAGTAATCATGCGCTATACCTTCTTTGTCACCCAAGGCTTCGTTGATTACCAAAGCTTTCCTGTACATCTGCTCCGCCTTGTCCAGGTCACCTCGTTTCTGATACACAAGCCCCAGAGCGGCGTACTGTTTTGCCATACCATCCTTGCGGCCCAAGGCTTCGTTGATTGCCAGAGCTTTCCTGTGCATCTCCTTCGCTTGATCCATGTTGCCGCGATCTGCGTACACAAGGCCCAGATTGCCATATGCTCTCGCTACTCCTTCAGTATCTCCCGCATTTTTACTATCTTTAAGTGCTTCTCTATATAGCTGTTCTGCCTTGCCAAGCTCACCTCGTCTCTGATAAACAATGCCCAAATTGATGTTTGCACACGCGGTCCCCTCCTTACAACCAGAGTTATTGTTGATTTCAAGAGCCTTCTTGTGCATCTCCTCCGCCTTATCAAGCTCCCCAGTGCATTGCAACAAAAGCCCCAGCATGTTTAAGCCCTGCGTGTTGTCCGGGTCAAGCTCCACTGCCGTTCGGTAAGCAGCAAAAGCCGCTTTGGTATCGTTCATATAAGCCAATGCGCCCAAATGCCGAGCTGCGGCAGCGGCCTCTTTATTCGCCTGCTGCCCTTCCGCCACCTTGCTCCGAAGCACCTCGGCAAAGATGGCCTGGGCCTGCTTGGTATCACCTTGCTCTAAAGCACGTAAGGCATCGTTAATGCTCTTGGCCGGTGCGCCAGTCTTGGACAACGCCGTGACGGCTTCCGTCAATGCCTTGATCTGCTCATCCTTGGTTGAAAGCTGCTGATCTTTGGTGTCCAGCTGCGCATAGAGCTGTTCAGCCACCTTGCCCGCATTCACCGCAACCACCTTCTCTTTGTCCATGTAGCTGTTCCATGCGGACAAGCCAATACCGGAGAACTGCAACCCGAAGCCCGCCAGCACCAGGACCAGGGCCAGCCAAAAGCCGTAGCGGAGAAAAATCCTGATGATTAAGGCACTGTCTTTCTTGGTCGCTTGGGTCAGCAGCCCGGACTTCATGAGCTGCCAGTGAATCCCGTAAGCCAGCATCAGCACAAAGCCCACCAGCACCAGCGGGTTCGTCAGATACGGGGCAACCTTGTCAAAGCCTGTGATGTTCATGGTGGTACTCCTGCTGCTCCTCTGTTCAGGTAAACTGCTTGATTGCTTGCATCACTCACTGATTGTTACGGAGGTGCTGAGCGGACCACCGGGCAGCCCCATATAGGTGAGGGTATAGGTTTTACCTGCTTCTTTCAGGGGAAAAAGCTTCCCAAATCCCCCCAGGCTAATAACCTGACCTGCATGCAGGGTCTCTCCTCGCGCTTGCAGTTCCTCAATCAGCCAAAGCACGGCTTGCAGAGGATGACCAAGGAGATTAGAGCCTGGTTCCTTTTGCAGCAGCGCACCCGTCTCGTCGGTAAACACGGTTTCCATATCAGCAAGGGCCTGAACAAAGGCCGGAGTTGCCTCGACCTTACGCCCTGCCCCGGCAACACCGGCACGGGCTGCAATATTGCAGGCCACCAGCGTTGTACCGCTCAGCTGAGTTTCTTTGGTAAATGAGATGGCTGGCAGCTCCAGAAAGGGGCGGAGCTCATCAAGATGGGCGGCCACTTCCAGCTCGTTCTGTGCCGCCATAATGCCCTCGTCTTTTATGGTCACGACGAGATCAGGCTCAATCACAGGACGATAGGCCGAATCAAGGGAGAAGGTCGCGCCATCAGGAAGGAGCATCTTCTCCAGGAGGACACCCAGGGCAGGCCCCTCAATCTGAAAACGCTCTTGCAGGCCCTTACTGGTAAAGCCGACTTTATAGCCAATAGGTTGGCCAAACCGGGGAATCAAGGCGGCAACGTACTTCTCCTGAGCGCAGTAGGCATCAGCAAGGGAGAGCTCAGTGGAATAAAGATCCAAGGGACGCTTCTCCAGAAAAGCTGTTGCCCGTGCTTCTATCTCCGCTGCTGGTGGGCAGACGGCGAAGAGGTGCAGGGGGAGGAGGCAGAGCAGAGCGCAAAGGGTTGAGCAGGTAATGGTGATGTTACGAGTTTTCATGGTATACTTTCTCTATCAATTCTTATGCATTATGCTCAGGGGGTTCCCCTGAGCTGGTCTCATTGAACCTTTCAGGGCTTTTTGGCACAGGTTGCGTCCAGCATCCTCCGGCGGGTTCCAACTGAAGCCTCTAGTAACCATAATCTCCAACCGTACCTAACGGTACAGTGGAGCGCTATTTTTCTCTTGACTATACAGGGTTCGCTTGTGATAGTATCGAATTAATTACAAGGTTACTATCAGTAAACCTGACACGTACTGCTGGTTCGTTACGGTTGCAGGTGGTAATATAAATTTCTTATTTCAAGAAGAGGAGGAAGATCGTGAGAACATCTGTTATTGGTATTGTCGCTGCTTGTGTATTGTTTGCTGCATCTGTATTTGCAAGTGAAGATATGGCTGGACAATACGACTGCATGGGATGTCATTCAATAGAAGCCAACAAATCGTTGCCCAAAAAATATGCTCCCTACTTCAAGGACATTGCGAAAAAATATAAAGAAAAATATAAAGACGACAGTGACAAAGCTTTAGCGTTACTTGAGAACTCAATCCTCCGTGGCAGTCATAACAAATGGGATCGTCCTGTAGATATGAAGCCTCGGTCGGAAAACGGAAAAAATATAGACCCGGCCCATGCGAAAGAAATGGCTAAATGGATCATGAGTCTGGCAGAGTAATGCTCCTCTCTGAGATGCCCAACAAGTGCAAATAAGTATGAGGGCAGGAACGGCCTGCCCTCACAGTCTATAGAATCCCCCCACCTATCCCCTTCTCAAAGCCTGCAATGTTCATGGCGTTCGTTGCTCATCCGTTTTTCAGCATCTCCTGCCACTTGAGATCTTCCTTCAGAATATGATTGGAGATTACATCAACTATAAGAAACCTGAGCAACTCGCGCGAGGTTGCCTCCTCTTCACGTATACGGTTGACAAACGACATAATCTGATTGAGCAGTTTCTTATGTATATCCTTGTGCAAATGGGCTATTTCCGGGACCATTGCGTTCAGAAACTTCTCTTCATCCCTGAAGTGTCTCTGGATATCCCCCAAGAGTTTGAGCAAGGTTGCATCGTAATCTACTTCCTGCTCATCATCTATGATCGCATCAATAATCTTGTTTGCTGCATGGAAGAGGGCTTGATGCTGGCGGTCAATGAGTTTATTGCCGCAGTTGAAGGATGAACGCCAGACCAGCGTTCCCAATATTTTGAATTCTCTATTCTCCTCCTTCTTTTCCTCCTCCGCCAGCTCCTTCTGTCGCCTGTAGCTATATCGTTGACTCAGAACAACTGCACTTGTCATAATCAGTATACCACCACTGAACATACCCATTCCGTTACGTAACCGGGCAATGGCCAACACACCGGAGCTTATGTATAAAAACGGCATTGATTGATATAACCATTCAGGCTTGTACCAGTCACGATAGGCATCAAGAATCGGGCGAACAATATTCATCACGTTAACCTTCTCCGGTTGTACGTTGACTGTAAGGAAGCTAAACAGAAAGGCAACTACTTTATACTACAAGATAACAGATTCTTTTCCGCAAAATCAATGAAATATTTAGGTACCGCCAGATTGTCGGGGAAGGAAGGGATATAAGGAGAAGGAGGCAGGACAGCTCGGGGGAAGCCCCCGAGCATAAAACATGCAGAGAACCCGGAGTGCTAAATATACCCTTCTGCTCTGTACCAGTCACCGGTCAGCTTCAGGCCCTCATCCAAACCAATCTTGGGAGCATACCCGAGATCCCGCTTGGCCTTGCTGATATCAAAGGCCCGATTCTGGCGAAACCAGTCCACCCGGCGCGGAAAGATAGGCGGGGTGATTTTAAAGGGTTTGCAGACCTTTTCACAGACATGACCAGCAACAACCAAGGGCATAATGGGATAATGGGGTACATCAACCTCCACCCCCAAGGCTGTGCCGGTCTTGCGGACCAGGGTTTCAATGGTAACATATTCCTCATCAGCAATCAGATAGGCCTCTCCCACTCCTTTCCCCGGCTCCATAGCCAGTATCAGAGCATCCACAAGATTATCAATATACAGGGGATGATACAAAGTCTTTCCAGAGCCGAACATGGGAAAGCTGCCCTTACTGACCCGCCTGAAGATCATCTGAAAACGCTCGGGATCACCAGGGCCATAAATAGCAGCAGGTCGGATGATGATGGTATCCATGCCATGCTTACAGTAATCGTTGACAACGGGCTCAGCATCATACTTGGTTTGCTGGTAGTAATCACCGGGCTGAATGGGTGCATCCTCAGCTGCTGGCGGATGATCCACATTTCCATGCACACCGCAGGTGGAACAGTAAACAAACTTCTTTACCTTATGCTCTAAGGCGGACGCAAGCACGATCTTGGTGCCGCCCACATTCACCTCGTCGTAGTAGTTGTTCGGGACATCCAGTTCCCGAAAAGCTGCGGCAAGATGCTGGACAATATCCACTCCTTCCATGCACTCCTTGACAACCGCAGAATCTGTCACCGAACCAATGACTACCTTAGCACCCCAGGAACGAATCTCGTCGGTTTTTAACCCTTCCTGATAATCCAGACTCACGACTTCGTGGCCTTCATCAATCAACCGTTTGACCAGAGCCTTACCGGTAAAGCCGGTACCGCCTGTTACAAGTACTTTCATTCTCTTCCATTCCTTAAAAATTATGAGGCCGCTTTTCAGCGGAACGTTTAATGAGTTGGGAGCCCTTCTTTTTGTACAGTCTCCATGACCACCCTGATCCTCACACCATTTAAAAACAACCGGCCTAATGCCGGAAAAAACAAGACCAATGGGAGTAAGCCTCTACTATCTCTGCCCTGCAACAGCCTTCACTGTCAGCGAACGAAGGAGATAGTTACCTGCCGTCTTACCAGGATCAAGACGAAGTAACCCACGAACGTCATGATGGGGCAAGCGAAGAAAAAACCGATTTCTTCCCTTATGTATTTTTTGCTCCACTACGTGGTCTGGTACTATATCCCTGGTATTTTCTCCAATGGTAAAATACAGGGCAAATATCGAGTCCTGCGGGCTATCCAGAACAACCTCAACCAAATAACGTTCAGTGGTTTCCGGCGGAGTAAACGGTATCACAAAAAACGGATCGTCCCCCTGTGCATGGATCAGTAATCCATCAGCATGGCGTTCCAAACTGACATCATTACGCAAGGAGATTTTTTGCAAATCTAATGAGTCGTCTATCTGCATGCGTACTGTCTCGGACGTCGCATATTGTTCTTCAAGTACTTTGTTCGTCCATTCAGCTGGATTCGGGGCAAGTGCTCTACCGAGATTTCTCGCCACCCATATCTCAATAACGATATCAGGGCGTTCTTGAAGAATCAAGTCCTGAAGTTCATCCAACTTAATAAACTGAGAATAAATAACTTTTCTAAAACGTTCATTAAAATATCGCTGGAGAGGTCTACCAAAGGAATCATGCACAATAAGAGCTGTCAGTTTTTTCTCTGAACAGCCGTTTTCAAAGGGTAGTTTCGAAGGAGGAATATCTGCTCCCTGCACATATTGGGAGGCCGGAGAGAGATGAATATTTTTCTTTTGAGCGCATGGATTGGCAATACGTACAACATCCACGTACTCACTCACCGTCTTTTCCTGATGCATAAGCCAAGACAGATCACCGGAAAATTGTACCTTTTCTCGAACAATCTCCTCATCAGTCATGTCCTCAATTCCTTCAGGAAACCAATCGGAACACCGCTTCATGATCTGATGAAAGGCCAACAACGCTCCGGCATTACTCCAATGGGTATCGGTCTTAAAGTAAAGCTGCTCTCTCTGCTTGTTTCCTCGTAATACAAGGTAAAGATTTATAAAATCTTTAAAAAGCATCTCTCGCTCTAAAAAGGAGGTAAACTGCTCATAAAAAGTCGTTCCTCTGCCTCCTTGTATCCTTTCAGGAAGATATTCATCATAGATAGAAATCTTATTAGGAACCGGAACAAAAAGATACCTCACACCAAGGCTGGCAAAATAATCCCGCCGATCAATCAGCGTCGCGGCATGTTTCTCAAGGGAGACCTGATCGCTCTGCTGCATCCCGTTAAAATCTTCAAACACCCCTTCGGCAGTATAAAAAAACCAACCGTCCCTCCCTTTAAGAACAAAATCAGAAGGTGATACCTGAAAGACCTTCAAAGAAAAAATATTATGTAATCTGATAAGGTTATCACGCAACCCAAAATGATCCCTATAAAATGCATCAAATTTCTTCGGAAATTCAGCCAATCCGCTCATGGTCAGAATTATCTCGGGAAAAACAGCAAGCTTTCGTTTTTCTGCTTCTGAAATTTCTTTACGTGGACCCACCATAAACAGGCAAAAGGGCAAGAGGAGAAAAAGCAAAAAAATGCCAGAAACTGCTGCCGGATAAACTCGTCTCTTAAAGCTCATGATCTTAAAATCTAAAATAGATAAAAGGATTATAAGCTCCGACAGATATTGAGCCCGCTGCAAACAATAAAATTGTCGAAGTAAGCACCAGTTTTGCAACCTGTACGGATACGACGGCAAGGTAATTTTCTTTTGCCCGAACCCTCCAGTATGTCCGGAGTTGGGGGTAGAGAGGAAGACTCAGCAGAATACCGGCCACAAGAGAACAGATGAATAACGCGTTACAGTCTATGTTGATGCGAGGATGCATCCTCTCCGCGCCTGAAAAGCCGTACATAACGGAAAAATAAGAGCCTGCCTCTGCTAATTGCTCATGACGAAAAAACACCCAACCATTGATCACCACCAGCAGGGCATAACAATGCTGCCCGATCGGATGCATACCAGTCACTATCCGGCCCCATTTCCCTCGTTCTGCAACCAGAAAAAAGCCGTACATCAGGCCCCAAAGGATGAAATTCCAACTCGCACCATGCCAAAGGCCGCAAAGTAGAAAGACTATCAAGAGGTTTAAATTCGTCCTTTTATTGCCGTGCCGATTCCCCCCTAAGGGAATATAGAGATAATCCCTGAACCAGGTCGATAAAGAAATATGCCAGCGCCGCCAGAATTCACGAATAGACCGACTGATATACGGATAGTTGAAATTTTCCAAAAAATGAAAACCGAACATACGCCCAAGTCCGATGGCCATATCCGAATACCCGGAAAAATCAAAATAAATTTGCAAGGTGTAACAGATAATGCCGAGCCATGCCGTCCCAGTTGACAGCAGCTCCGTCTGCATACCAAAGATATGATCCGCCATAAGCCCCATAGGGTTGGCTATCAGTATCTTTTTTCCTAAACCGAAAATAAAACGCTCCACTCCGCAGGCAAAATCATGCAGACTGACTGTACGTTTTTTTATATGCTCCGCAATATCACTGTAGCGAACAATGGGACCTGCAATGAGTTGTGGAAAAAGGGAGATATACAGTCCAAGATAGAGAGGATTCTTTTGCGCCTTATATTCCTGACGATACAAATCAATAAGATATGACATAGCCTGAAAGGTAAAGAAAGATATACCTATAGGAAGATGCACCTTCTGCAAGTGCATAAGGGGCATATTGCGCCAACTGAGCAGCAGACTGAGATTGTCCACAGCAAAGTTTGCATACTTAAAGAAACCAAGCATACCAAGGTTAGCGACAAGAGCCGCTGCCAAAAGGAACTTAGCTGCCCTGCTGCCCTGTATTCCATCCTGATCCAAAAGAAGACCGAAGAAATAATTCATCACGATGGAGGCAAGCATAACAAGCACAAAAAGCTGCTCGCCCCAAAGGTAGAAGAAAAGACTCGCTAAAAGTAAAAAGAGGTTACGCCCTCTTTTACCGACACAGAGGTAACCTAGCAGGAAAACAGGAAGGAAAAAAAAGAGAAATGTAATAGAGCTGAAAACCATATCGGTTATGTTAGGCTGAATCTCTGCTTAACGGTTTGATAAACCGCCCATACACCTCATGGAGAAGTTGCCCTGCCGCTGCTGAAGAATACTGCGCACTGACGACTTTCCTTCCCTGCTCCCCCTTCTTGCAAGCCCGTTCACCCTCAGCAAGGGCAGCTTTTATCCCGGCAGCTAGTCCCTGCCCGTCGTAGGAGGGGGCGTAATACCCGGCTTCCCCGAGCATTTTTTGATTATTCTCTGTGGCAAAGCAAACCACCGGCAGCCCAGCAGCCATATAATGAAGTAATTTCCCACTAGCCTCGCCGGAATCCGCTTCCTTGGGCTCAAGAGCAAGATCCCCTAATGCCAACCAGTCACTCAGATCACAATAAGCGACCTGACCCGGTAACAGGCAGAATTGCTCCAGCTGATGCTGCCGGACATACTGTTCTGCGCCCTCCAAGGGATAGCCGACCAGAACAAAGAAAAGATCATCACGTTCAGCGCAGAGGGCTGTCATGGCTTCCAGAATATGCTGAATCCCCTTTCCGGGCAATAAGGAACCGGTATAGAGAATGACCTGCTTATCTTGAGGAATCATATCCTGAAAGCGTTTTTTTTGAACGACCTGTTGGGGAGCTGTTTCGAAAAAAACATCAGGAACAACATCCTGAAGCAGCAGAATCTTCTCAGGAGAGACCTTAAACTCTTTTTCCAGTACCTGACAACTCTGTCGGGAAGAGCAAAAAAAGAAATCCGGCATTCGGCAGATGAGGCCTTCAATGGCCCGAAAAAAGCTCAGGAGAAAAGAAAACGGGCCACAGGACTCAAAGGTCTTATAGGCAGCAAGCTCCCCGGAAAGACTGCCCTGCATATCCATTAGCACCCGCATCTTTCGCCAAAACAGGCAAATTTTAACAGCCCAGCCTATCAGGGCACCTTCATGGAGGTGGCAGTGGAGCAGGGTCGGACGTTCCTGCCAGACGGTTTTAAGAACAAGAAAGAAGAGGAAAAAATCTGCAAGAAAACGAAAGGGCGAATAACCTGCATCCAGTTTGATATAGCCCGGCACAGCAGGGATACGTCGGATATCAATGTCCTCAACATCATGACCATGATGATAGGTACAGACGATGAGCCGATACGGATAGTGCCGGAGGGCTTCAACCTCATTACGAATCCGGATGTGGCACCCTCGATCAGCAAAAAACGGTGTGGGTGCAATATGCAGCACGGTTGCCCTCTGCCCTCCCCCCGGCCTGATCATTTTCTACTACTTCCCTCATAGACATAACAGGCAAGGACCTTGTTCTTTTCCTCCTCCTTTTGCTGCGCAGTCCAACCAAGTTCGGTAGCATGATAGAGGCGGCCTGCTCTAAGGCGGTCTCGTCAGGCTGACCAATGGTCCCGGCCCCGGTACGGCGAAAGAAGACATCATCTAGGCTCATGGCCATTTCTTCCTGCACAGCGTACAGGACATCTACTGCAAGGCTGGCAAGGTCTGGCGAGAGGGGTTGGAGGAGTTCAGGCTGGTCAGCAGCCAAGGCCATGACCCGATCAATTTCAGCACCATGATAGCGAATCAGATGTTCCACCTCCTCACCAGAAAGCAGGCTTTTGTACTGCTCCTGCTTCTCCTCAACAAAAGCGGGCAGGTCAGCAATAGTACCCTCCAGCAGGGGCGTTGAAATCGTACAAGAAGGCTTCTTCTGCTCCGTGAACTTTTTTGCAGCCAGATCCACAGTCTTTTCCGCCACATTCCTGGCCGTGGTAAATTTGGCTCCCAGTGCAGTGACGAGTCCGGGAGCACCATCGGTTACTTCATGATCCACCAGCTGATACTCACCGGTTCCCTGATATTTATCCTCTTCAATCTTGCGGACAATCAGCGGATAGAGGCCGGTATAAGCATAATGCACATCCTGGCGGGTCAGATGGAGGTCTGGCAGGGCCTCATTAATATCAAGGAGGAAATCATCAATATCTTTCTGTGTCACTTTGACCTGATCAAATGTTCCTTAAAGGGTACATTGGTGGTGCCAATCAGGGAACGTCCTCGCCAAGGAATGATGAAAAAATGGCGTCCGCCCCGAGTGACAAAGCCCTCGGTTTTCTCAGGTGTGCTCAGGGCCATTGCATATTCCGGGTGGACCTGACGGGTCACCATATGGACGCCCCGTGCAAAGCCGGTGAGCTCTTTTTGCAGGCGAAGCTGGAGACCCGGCACCGAACGATTCAGGCCTGGGTCGCCGGACCAGCCGAATTAATGGTCAGACGTGCCCGCACAGAAAATTGTTCATCTGTCAAGGTATCGCGCACAGCTACGCCCTCAATTCTACCCTGTGCAGTGAGATACTGCTCTGCCTCCAGATAATTGGCAATGGCTGCCCCATTGCTAACAGCAGTCTTGAGAAAGCCCAGAGTCATCCGCTCGGAACTGTGCATATGTGATTCAAAGAGTACCTGAGCACCGCTCAACCGATCAACACTGCTCAACTGGGGGGCCACGTCCAAGGCGGCCTCAACATCAAAAAATTCTCCCTGCGGCGGTTGTCGAGCAGGATTATCCAGCAAATTCTTCAGTCCGAAATGACAAAGGCCGTAGATCTTCATTGCTATCTTGAGGGCCCAGGCCCCCTTGGTGAGGCTCAGCCCATGCTCTGTCGGAATCAGAAAAGGACGCCAACGCACGAGATGAGGTGCGAGCCGCTGAAAAATCATCTGCTCACGCCCGGATTCCCGTACTTTCCAGACCTGACCTTTGGGCAGGTAACGAATACCGCCATGAAGTAATTTTGAAGAGGCGGACGAGGTAAAACCGCCGAAATCGCGGCGTTCAATCAAGGCTACGGAAAAACCGCGCAAGGCCGCATCATGGGCAATACAGGCACCGGTGATGCCACCGCCGATGACCAGGATATCAAACTGCTGTTCCTTCAATCGCTGAAGATGTTCTTGCCGCTGCATATCCCTACCTCCCTTGCATTAACTCTCTAAAATTATCCAAATATTGATGCAGTTTTTTGCGCAACTTGTATTTGATTGCCAAGAGCAACAGATGCAAGCGCTCTCGCACGCTGGGCTCGGCCTGTCCAGACAAGTCGCTCCGTACTTGTTCCAACTCATCCCGAAGCTCCAGCAAACGTCCTGTTCCGGCAGCTGCGATACGTCTCTGCTTGTCCGGCAGGGCGGCCAGCATGTATTTTTGAATCACCTCAAGATCCTGCTGCCGCCCGGTGATTGCTGCCTCGCCCAAGGTGTTGCCGTCATGGATACGATAATAAAGGAGCTGCTCATCGTCTACATATCGCACCTGACCGGGAAAGGCCAGCATCATCCTGAAAATATAATCGTAATCATGGAGATAGCGCAGAGCAGAAAATTTTCCAACCCGCTGCACGGCCTCTGCGGTCATGAACATATTTGAGGTGGTCACCATGAAATTGCCTTTAAGAAAAGCTGTATACAAATCCCCGCAGGCAAAAAACCACACCCTGTTTTTTCGATGCCAGATATTCCAACCAAAATCCGGGTCTGTGAACACCGTGCCTGCATCTGAGATCGGAAGAACATCGGTAAACAAACAGGCAGCATTGCTTTCCTGCTGGATGGCAACGAGTTTTTCTAGCCGATCCGTAGTATAGATATCATCAGAATTGAGGATCGTGATATACTCGCCTTTGGCCAGTCCCATGCCCCGATTGATGGTATTAAAGGCATCCTGATTTTCCTGATAATAATAGGATAAACGGGGATCGCTATAAGATTTGACTATATCACCGGTCCCATCAGTGGACCCGTCATCAACCACGATCAGCTCCAGATTCTCCCACGTCTGATTAAGAACAGAATCCACAGCCGGGCCAATGAATCGCTCATGATTATAGGCAGGGATAACAACAGAGACACGTTTTTTCTTTTCCATAAGGTGGCACACAACGTCTATTTTTTGTCCTTCGTAACAAACTTCTCAAAAATGTTAGGAGAAGGTATCATAACCAGCTGCTTCTGTCAAAAGTCAATATCTTGCAGACCAGAGCTTCTGTTCTCCTTTTTCTTCTTATTGACTTGGCAATATGCTTCCTTTACAGTATCTATTGTACTTTCTGTTATCGAAAATCTGTAAGGAAGTGGAGTGTTGGCAGAGATCCCTGCCCCCTTGACTTCGCCCCGTAACCAATATCTCTATACAATGCAATGAAACTTCTCATCGCAGACGACGAGCTATCAACCAGGACCTTGCTCAAGACTTGTGTGCTAAAGTGGGGTTATACAGTCATTGAGGCCAGAGACGGCTTGAGGCGATGACCTTTCTCCGCAGCAAGAATCCGCCTCGAATAGCGGTGCTGGACTGGATGATGCCTGGTCTTGACGGGGTTGAAATATGCTCCCGGCTTCAGGATAAACCCAATAACCAGCTAACCTACACTATCCTGCTGACCTGCAAATCAGATAAAGAGGATGCCATCCATGCCCTTGATCAAGGGGCGCACGATTTTCTCAGCAAACCGGTTCACGTCGGCGAACTACAAAGCCGCATAGCAGTGGGCAAACGTCTTGTGGAGGCCAATGATCGTCTACTCGAACTTGACCACCTCAAAGATCGTTTTTTGCGGGTAGCGGCCCATGACCTCAAAAATCCTCTGGGTTTCATTATCACCATGTCTGAGCTGCTGACAGATGAAAATTTTCCTGAAATGCGTCAAGACCAGGATAAACACCTTGATGCTATCCATGATGCAGCGTCGAAAATGCTGGGGCAGGTCAATGATCTTCTGAAGGTTTCGACCATCAAGGAGGAGAAAGAGGAATACTGAAACGCACAAATCTTCCTCCCTCTTTCCTCTCTCTGGAAATAATCAGGCTACTCAAGCTGATTCCATCAGCTCCGTACTGAGATAACGCTCACCCGTATCCGGCAGCATCACCACGATCTGCTTGCCTTGGTTTTCTTTCCTGCTCCCGATTTTCAGGGCTGCCGCTACAGCTGCACCCGAGGATATCCCGCAAAGGATCCCCTCCTGTCGAGCAAGGCGACGGGCTGCCTGGAAAGCCTCCTCATTGCCGACCTGCACCACCTCATCAATGAGCGTCTGATCCAAATTTTCCGGCACAAACCCGGCCCCGATCCCCTGAATCTTATGCGGCCCTGGCTTGCCGCCGGACAGCACCGGTGAATCAGCAGGTTCCACAGCCACAATATGAATCTGCGGATTCTGTTCTTTCAGAAAACGACCTGTCCCGGTAAGCGTACCGCCAGTCCCCACCCCGGCAACCAAAATATCCACTGCACCGTCGGTCTGTTCCCAGATCTCCGGGCCAGTTGTCCGTTGATGCATGGCCGGATTAGCAGGATTGGCGAACTGATTCGGCATCCAACTCGGTTCATTGTCCAGCAGCAAACCCTCTGCACCGGCAATGGCTCCCTTCATGCCCCCTGATCCGGGCGTCAGGACAAGCTCAGCTCCGAGGTAAGTCAGCAGTTTTCTCCGCTCCACACTCATTGTTTCCGGCATGGTCAGGATCAGTCTGTACCCACGGGCAGCACAGACAAAGGCCAACCCTATCCCGGTATTTCCGGAGGTCGGCTCAATAACAGTGGTTTTCGGGGTAAGCAGACCGTCAGCCTCTGCGGCATCCAGCATGGCTACGGCAATGCGATCTTTCACACTGCCCAGCGGATTGGCGGATTCCAGCTTTGCCACGATCTCTGCTGCACAGCTCACCCCGATCCTACCCAAACGAACCAAGGGGGTATTGCCCACGCTCTCTGCCAAATTTGCATAAATCCGCATTTTCCTTCCCTCGCTTTTTTTGTCCCGCCCCCGAAGAGCGTGATGAGCATTATTCATTAAAAATCAGGACCGGACTGAAGCCGTATCCGGCCATATTATTATCACCGAAATGAATTTTATATGACTTACGCCCTGCCTGATCTCGATGAACATGCCCTATTCGTGCCATAGGGACGGTTATGGTCTGTTCATTATGCCGAGCGGTCATAAACCGTAATTCGACAATCTTCTCCTGTCCGTCATCGGTGATAAAAGTTGTATAATCCACCTTTTTCTGGGCAATATATTCGTCCAGCACATCAGCCAGATCATCTAAGACCTCCTCTGACGGTGAAAGAAAGAGACGATGCCCTGCTGCCCCCCATTTATGCTTCCAGACATAATCATCATAGGCCAAAATACCCTGACGAAAAGCCGAGGCCACCTCAGCCAATTCATAACTGGTCGGATTCAAGGGGTGCTCGATATACGGAGCAAGCCGCTTAGAGACCTCAAACTGTTTGATCGGATGATTGACAAGCTGCAAGCCCTCATATCGTTTATCAAAACAATACTGCCAGGACGATCCTTCCGGGTAATTTTCCAAAAACAGGGCATCGGCCAAGATAATCCTATTGTACAGGCGGGTTACCCTTACCGGCTGACCAGCAGAGTTGGTATAGTACAGCTCTCTGTCCTGCTCAAAAAAATCCTCCACATCAACAATATCAACAGAGAGGCCAAGCTCTTTTTGGGTTGCATAGAACTCAAAATTAGTTTTTTGCTCCTGCACCTTCCTGTCCGTGAGCACAACCCGCTCGCCCTGTTCGCCCCCCAGCATTTTCTGGTAGACTTGCTGAAAGTCATCCCAGTCCTTCTGCGGGCCGTCTGCAAAGAGAAAAGCCTTATCAGCCTGCTCAACATCAGGAAGATGCTGCAACAGCATCCTGTTGAGCAAAGCGGCACTGACAGGATAAGTGGCAACAGCCTGGGGTTCGATATTGCGCAGGCCATCATCAGTCACGGCCATATCAAAGCTACCCATCGAGAATCCGCCCCCCTGTTCCGTAGGCAGGAGATTTTCTTTTTGCGGGGCAAAACCGTTAGGCACCTGAAAGGCTGGCAACCGGTCATCTGTTGCTTCCTGTTCAATCGTCGCAATAAATTGGTTGAAACTGTGTACTAAGCCTGCGCTGATGCCGACAAAATAATTGGCAATCCGCATCCTACCACCGTTCTCCAGACCATTGCAAAAATGATATTGCTCGGAAAAGGTGTCGACTATCTCTTGATACACCGCATCAGGAATACGCTGAAGAAAGACATCATCTTGCCCTATGGTGCCCCTGGCATATACAGTACCTCTGGTACGCTGAGCTTCTTTTACTCTCTGATCCTGCTCTATTATGACTGACATATTTTTTCTGATAATAAATAGTATGCAGGGCGTTGTAGGGGTGAACCCCTGTGTTCGCCCTGAACGTTCCCGTGCGGCAGTATAAACGACGGTATAATAAACGGGCAGGCACAGGGACCATGCCCCTACGATCCTGCATTGAAAAAAAGCGCTTTTTTCAGCTGCTGACAAGTGCCAGCAGCAAGGCGGTCAAATTGGTCATATCCTCAAGACTGACCTGTTCATCCGTGGAATGGACATGGGTCATGCCGGTAGCGATAATGGCTGTGGGCAGGCCGCAGCCGTTAAAAATATTGGCATCACTGCCGCCGCCAGCAATCTCATGCTCCATGTGGATATTAATACGGGCAGCCGCCGCATCAAGTCGCTGAATAACTGCATCCTCAGCCGAGAGCTGCATGGCCGGAAAATCCTGTTCCGCCCGAAAATCAAGCTCCGGTACGCCACGGGCCTTGCCTGAAAGGTCGCTCCATTCCTCAATCACCCGTGAAAAGGCCTGTTCGATCTCAGCGGTCAGGCGATCCAATTTTTCCGGGGAATGACTACGCACCTCGCCCACAATACTGACCTCTTCCGCAACGATGTTGGAGGCGGCACCACCCTGAATCGTCCCGAAATTGGCTGTGGTTTCTTCATCGATCCTGCCACAGGGAGCCGCTGCAAGGGCCTGACCAGCCAAGACAAGAGCATTAATGCCTTGCTCTGGATTTAAGCCAGCATGGGCCGCCACCCCTTTGACGGTAATACGGAACCGATTGGCAGCCGGTGCGCCGATAATCACCCTGCCGAATCCAGTGGAATCCAGGGAATAGCCCATCTTCGCCCGGATATGTTCAGGATTAAGAGCCTTGGCTCCGAGCAGCCCGATCTCTTCACAGGTGGTGAAAACAAAGTCCATTGGCGCATGGGGCAGCTTATTTTCCCGCAGCACGGTCAAGGCCTCAATCATGGCGGCAATACCGGATTTATCGTCACTCCCCAGAATGGTCTCACCCAGGCTGGTAAAGATATCATCCTTACGCACCACCTTGATACCGAGACAGGGCTCCACAGTGTCCAAATGGCAATTGAAGAACAGCGGTTCCTGGTTCGGGTCACCCTCAAAGCGGAAGATCAGGTTACCACATTCCGAGCCGGTTGCTGCGGCGGAATCATCTTCAAAGGGTGGTTCCGCACCAAGGGCGCAGAGCATTTCCATGACCAGGGCTGCCATCCGCCTTCTTTACGGGATGGGCTATCGGTTTCACAGAGCTGGATAAAGGTCTGGGCGAGTCGTTCTTGGTTGATCAGTTCTTGGAGCTGCATTGTCTTGAAGTGTCCTTACAGGTTCTGCGCATCAGGGGCGAGTGCGCTTTTTTCTATTTCCCCGACATGGCTGTAGGTCGTGATTTTGCCGCCCTCGTATATCACCCAGACTTCCTGCGCACCCTTTGCCAGATAGAGCTCCACCTTGCCGGTCATTTCCGCCTTAAAATTTGACGGGGAGACGATCTCAATGCAGATTTCCGGGGCATTAGGGTACGGGGTTTCATAGGCAAAGGTCTGGATGAACTCATCCGAGGCCCAAACCACATCGGCCACCTTGACTCCCTCCGAGGTTTGGATAGAGCATTCCGTGATGACCTCACCGTTGGGGAGCTTATTGATAAGGTTTGCCGCCATACGGCCCTGGATGCGTCCGTGTTGATTGGAGGCTGGGGTCATGAGGATTTTACCGAAGCGGTTCAGTTCGATCTTGAAGGGGAGGTTTTGGAGTAGCGGGTTGTTGATGACTTCAGCCCATTCCATGATATTGCTCCGGGTTGTTATTTTGCCTCGGCCATGCTTTCTTATGGATTATGTCTTGAGTGACACCCCTGCCCTGCCAGAGACCTGCCAAGGACATAAAATCTGCACCAAGTTCTTCCTGCCCTTGTGCGCGGACAATATCATCCAACGCATTAGTGAAAAACGCCACATCCCCATCTGCTTCCTCAACAGCCGCCTCAAGATAGGTTGCCATTTCTTCTGGTGTTCTAAGATGTTCCGCGATATCAAAACGAGTAGTTGTAGTTTTGCTCATCGTATTTTTTCGTCAAGGGGTAACATATTCAGTTTCTCTCTGATGCAGTATATACGGGATGAAGATCAAATATCGAGTTTTTTGAACATCTCATCCTCATTTTCACATTCGACCAGCTCATGCCCGGTGGGTGGTTTCATTAGGCACAGCCCCACTGCCCTTAGTAATATCCCAGCCCATGTACTCTGAAAGGGAGCGCACGGTTTCGTCGATTTTGTCCGGGGGAATACCGGCTACTTCTGCGGCTTTTTGATTATTGCCACCGGGTTCATGCGTAACGCGTGCCCCTGTTTTTTTTGCCTCGGCCTTGGGATTCGAATCTGCGACCTCGCCCAGTAACCCGCATCGCTACGCGGTCTGATTTTGGCCTGTGATACCGGCGTGAGAGGCCGTGAACCACAGCACATTTAAATAGTTTCCCCTACGTGTACGCCGTTTCCGAACGATCTGCATTGATCCGTTTGCAGCCCGCAGAAACGGTTTTCTGTTGATCTGCTTTTCCGTCAGTACCATTTTCCTGTTTACTTTTCATTCAAGATGGTTAAAAGTGATCCAGACACAATGAGTACTCATCTTTCCATGTTTAGTGCTTGAATATCGGCATAGGTGGAAAATGTGGCAATATATTACTGTCAATAGCATGGACAGTTTCCACTTATTAACACTGTTATCTTTAAAAAATATGCTAATTAATCGAGAATTATGGGGGAAAAGGTTCACTAAAAACAATTTCCCCAACTGGACCTGTTCAAAATGCAACACAGGTTTTTTTAAAATAGTGAATGATACCTTTCAAGTTGCTTGTGATGGAACTACTGAAATTTATAAATTTCGTGATAATTTCCAAACACACCATTACTATTTACGTTTTTGCGCATTTTTAAGATGCAACAATAATGAATGTAAAGAAAGTGCTGTAATAACAGGTAGGGGTAATGTGGTAGAAGAAGGTTATGATTATAAGCAGGTAGAATACTATAAACCTGAATATTGTCATCCGCCACCAGCAATATTTAAAATTCCTGAAAAGACCCCAAAAGACATAACTGATGCGATCCTACAATCGTTTAGTATTTTTCTTTCTCAGCCAAATTGTGCTGGTAATAAGATACGAACATCAATTGAAAAATTGATGGATTTTCAAAAAATTAATAAAACTAGCATCTCTAAAAAAACTAGTAAAAGAGTAAAATTAACTCTACATGACAGAATTATCGCTTATGGTAAAAAAAATGAAAAATTAAGTGAAAACATTCTCGCTATAAAATGGATTGGAAATTCTGCCAGCCATACTCAAGGACTAGAAATTGAAGATATCTTTGACGCGTATGATTTATTAAACCATGTTTTAAACGAGATTTACGATAATCGAGCTAGGCACATAGCAAAAATTACTAAAGCAAGAAATATACGAAAAAAATAAAGATAACGAATCAATTAACGTGGAAACCGAGCACGCCTATTTTTAGGCCACCATCCGGGTTATTGATTGTTTTTACTTCGTTCGTAGTTTCGTGGTAATTCCGCTCGGTTCCAGTTATCGAAACGTTAAGGCTCCAAAAATTACTCAATAAAAATGAAGAAATTTGTTTGGGATACATCTGCAATCATAAATATTAAAGAGCCAAACTCTGAAGGCTACTCACCTGGGTACAGCCTATACAAAGATTTGTCAGACGGATGGATTCCAGGGCCATATCAAAATATTTTTCCATCTTTAGCAGTGTTTGAGGTTTCAGCTACAGTTTCTCGAATGCATCGCGACGGAAGAAAAATTTTGAGAGAATTTTACATATTTGATGAAAACTCAAAACTTTATGATGTGGATGAAACTCTTATTTCGAAGAGCTACCAACTCCACGAAAAAGAGGGTTTTAACCAACTTCGGGGCGCAGACTTAGTCTTTGCATGTATCGCTTATGTCGAAAATGCATATTTGGTAACACTAGACAAACATTTTGATAAACACGTTTCTGAACACATCAAAATTTTGAATCTGAATGATAGTCGTCATTCTGCAAACTACTTTAGTGAATTTGAATGAAAGCCTTAACCAAGGTATTAACCTGACCAGGAGAGGCTTGGTCAATCCCACACTATCACGGGGCTGGCAGGTTATACCACACGTTAGCGACAAATAAGAATATGAAGATTTATCAATTCACAATATTAGTTGCTCTTGCATTTCTGGTGAGTTCAATGCCCGTGTGGAGGAGTGGCACCAGTACAATCGAGACGAGAGAGATAGAAAAATATCGCGTTTAGTTTGGCGTTAGTGTCGCATAATATAACCTTATGTAAAGTTTCCCCTAACCTCATCGCAAGCCCCTCAATCATACCATCTCGGTCAGCAGCACCACCGCATGGGCAGTAATCCCCTCACCCCGCCCGGTATAGCCCATCTCCTCAGTGGTGGTAGCCTTGATATTAACCTGCTCCGCCGAGGCTCCGCAAATAGCGGCAAGGTTACTTTGCATAGTTGTTAAATGAGGAGCAAGCTTAGGCTGCTGGCAGACCACCGTGATATCCGCGTTAACCAACCGCATCTTCTTGGCCTTGACCAACGCCATCACCTGCTCCAGCAACTTGAGGCTATCCGCGCCCCGATACTGTTCATCGGTATCCGGGAAATGACGCCCGATATCCCCGGCACCGAGCGCACCAAGCAGCGCATCCATCAGGGCATGGGCCAAGACATCGGCATCCGAGTGACCAGCTAGGCCCAGCTGATAGGGAATATCCACCCCACCAAGAATAAGCTTGCGCCCTTCCACCAGTCGATGGGCATCAAAACCATGTCCTATCCGCATTGCATCTCCTTTTTCCCGGTTGTCTTGCAATAAAGCAGCAGCAATCCGCAGATCATCCGGGCGGGTAATCTTAATATTCTCTTCACTGCCCATAACCACACTTACCGAAACTCCGGCATGTTCCAGCAGCGAAGCCTCATCGGTGCCGATAAATTCAGTGGCTTCCGCATATTCATAGGCACGCTCCAGCAAGTGCAGGTCCATAGCCTGGGGGGTCTGGGCCTGCCACAGTTGCGAACGATCAACAGTTCCGATGATCTCTGTGCCGTCATCAATCTCCTCAACCTCTTTCAAGGTATCCTTGACCGGGACAGCCGCGATCACAGCCCCGTGCTCCTCAATACCTGCTAAGCAGCGGTCGATAATCTCCGCACTCACCAAAGGTCGGGCCCCGTCATGAACAAAAATACGCTCAATAGAAGCAGGCAGGGCCTTCATACCGTTCTGCACCGAATGTTGACGGGTTTCGCCCCCAGCAGTGTACAGAATTTTCTCCTGCTGCTCCGGGGTGAGGAAAGGTAGGAGCTGCTCTTTACCGGATTGCAACTGTTCCGGCGGCAGAACAAGCATAATGATGTGAATTGCCGGGTGGGCCAGAAAAACCCGCAAGGTACGCACCAGGATGGGCACACCGGCCAGTTCAAGGAATTGTTTAGGGACGTCGGCTCCCATGCGGGTGCCGAAGCCTGCCGCCGGAATAATGGCAGCGACGGAATGTATATTATTATCAAGCATTCTGCTTCACCATAGCGAGTAAAATTCCTAAAATCTTCTCCGGTTGTTCAATGGAATACTCATCCAAATCAATAACGACCTCAAGTTTCTCCATTTTGAGAAATTTCCAAGCCGTTCCCGTTGTAACAACCCCGTAAATCGTGCCGATATTCTCAACACCCTCTGCCTCATTGAACAACTTCGCCGCCACCATCTCGGCAATGCATTGCCCTAATCCGCCGATGATGTTTTCATTCTTCGCCTCAACAAGCGCGATCACCGGACTATTCAGCAGTAATTGTTCCTGAGATGCACTGATGATGAAGTCACAGAACCCATTCAGCCCCTTTTTCCTATCAACATTAAATTCAATACCGGAAAATAAACTGATCTGATGTTTGAGGATCTTGCGTAATTCAACAAGGATATTGGCAATAATCAGCTCTGACCGAGCCTTCTCGGTATTAATGGCACGGGCAAGAGGAACATTCTCCTGGAGAATATCCTGAAATGAGGGGCTGACCGTGATTCCTGCAACAGCGGAGAAAAGTCCATCCTGTTCAGCCAGATGAACACCGAGTTTCTGCTTAACCGTTTTGAGATCAAAATTACTGTAGGACATTGCGCAACCTCGAATATGTTGCTGAAGAAAAAACAGGGTGGACTATAAGCCGAATTCTGTTCCTGCCGAAGCAGGCCATGATCATTTGACTGGGATGCCGGTTGCCCGGCACCTCGTGCAACCTACCCGGAAACTTTGGACGAGCCGCCCTCAAACGTTTCCCTATTTGGTCTTGCACCCGGTGGGGTTTACCTTGCCCTTTATGTCACCATAAAGGCGGTGAGCTCTTACCTCACCATTTCAACCTTACCTGTGAACAGTTGCCCGTTCCATCGGCGGTGTATTTTCTGTGGCACTTTCCTTCGGTTTCCCAAAGTTCCCGTTAAGAACCACCGTGCCCTGCGGTGTTCGGACTTTCCTCACCGGCCCGAAGACCGGAGCGACCATGCGTCCACCCTGAAACTATTGTTTTTTACGCTGCTTTTTCGTCAATCCCCTTATTGGCCAACTCATCGGCCCGCTTATTCTGCTCGCGGGGCACATGAGCAACCGTCCAGCTGTCTATATTGGCGAGCAGCTCTTTCACCTCCTCAAACAGGGGCTTCAGGGCCGGATGTTTGACCTTATACTGCCCCTGAATCTGGCGGACAATCAATTGCGAATCAAGAAAAATATCCACCCTGCCGCAGTCCAGTTCAAGAACGGATTGCAGCCCCATAATCAAGGCCTTGTACTCGGCCACATTATTGGTGCATTTGCCGAGATAAAGCGACCGAGCCGCAAGTTCCTGGCCGTCACCGTCCAAAAGAACACTTCCGGCCCCAGCTTCTCCGGGATTCCCCCGAGAGGCACCGTCTGTGAAGAGTTTGCAGGCAAGGCCTGAACCAGAAGTCGGTTCGACAAACAGACTCTGCTGCTGAGCAGGAGAAGAGGTAAGCGTAGCCGGGCCTGCTGTCTTCTTTGCACCGCATAAAACAGCGCGTACATCAGCAAGCCTATACTCCGGAAACAAATTTTCCAAGATCGCATCCGGCAGCTGTTCCCCCAGAGCTGCTGCAACAGCGGCCCTGTCCAAACAAGATTGAGACATTTTAGGCATCAGCTTCTTCTGTATGGGGCAGATAATACAACGTACGCTGACAGGTCGGGCAGGAAAAGATCTGCTCTCCTAAACAAATATCATTATACTTTTGTGGCGGTATAGTCATAAAACAACCCTGACAAACAGCATCAATGACCGGGACAACAGCAAGCCCTTCACGTTTTTTGAGCAGCTTATTATAATGCTTTATTCGTGAAGAAGGGACCTTCTCGGCAAGCTTATCCCGTTGCCCCTGCACGGCCAAACGCTGCTTATTGAGCGCCTCAACCGCCTTGTCCACCTTACCGGTTTCCTCGGCAAGAAGTTTCCGTTCTCCAACACAGAGATTCTCCAGCTCTTTCGCTTTGGCCTCTTCCGCCTCCACCTGCTCCATCACCTGAAGCTGCTGTTCTTCAGAATCTTTGATTGTTTTTTTAGCCTCTTCAATCTCTTTCAGCAAGGCCTGATGCTCCCGGCTGGTCTGTACCTGCATCATTTTGCTCTGGCGATCCTTTATTCGTTCCGCCGCATCCTCGCTGCCCGCTTTGATATCACGCTGGCTCTGCTCCAGCTCCACCGCTTTTTCGCGGCATTGCACAGCAAGAGCCTCTTTATCCACGATGGCCTGATCGCGCTCTGTCAACTCCTGTTTCTTATCCTCAATTTTCCGGTCAAATCCAGAAAGTTCTGTGTCAAGTCCCTGCAGGGCTACAAGCACGCTGATATCTTCTTTCAAGGTAAACTCCTCATGTATCAAATTCCGACCGACATAAAGGTCGGCATGTTAAATATTGAAAAAAATAGTATCAAAAATCTGTGGCAATGCTCGTTCTCTCTCATGTTACAGGATACAAAGAGCCGCTATGTTTCGCTGCCATGTTTCTCTGCGACGTTCCTTAGCAACTTTTTCCTGTTTCCTGCTACCAAGCGCAGTGGAGGCTCCTGCCGTGCGCACTGTACCGGCACCGGCATATCAGAGGCTTCCAGTCTCTCAACGAGCAATTGTCGCAATCCTTCCATTGCCGGGTATTCCGTGGCAAAATGACCACCATCGATCAGCCAGAACCCGGCTTCTTCAGCCCAGCGGGCTACATCATGCTTCACTTCAGAGGTGACAAACACATCTGCTCCGGCTGCCAAGGCTGTCGCAGAAATATCAGCACAAGATCCGCCGCACACCGCGACTTTGCTCACTGCCTCAGGTCGTGGCCCGGCTTCCAGCAACCAAGGGGGAGAAAGCACGGTATACAGTTGTCTCAGAAAGCTCTCCGCAGAAACCGACTCCGTGAGCACGCCTATTCTGCCCAACCCAGTCTTTCCCCCGCTGCACTCCCCGCCGTCGGGCAGCAGAGGGACGGTACCTTGCAGGTTAAGCAGCTGTGCTAACACATCATTAACCCCGCCATAGGCGACATCAAGATTGGTATGGCAACCGATAACATGTATCCCTGCCTGCACAGCAGCATAAAGGAATTTTTCCGTGGGACGATCCGAACGTAAGCTTTTCAAAGGATGAAAAATAGCAGGATGATGGGTGATGATAAGTTCGGTATGGCATCGTTCGGCCTCGGCAACGAGGGCCGTGGTCGGATCTAAGGCAAGAAGAATCGAGGTAACCCTACCGCCAGTATTGCCGACAAGTAAACCGACATTATCCCAGGACTGAGCAAGGTCGAGAGGAACGATTCCCTGAAGAATATTGAGTATATTCTGAACTTTTACCACAATAAAAAGAAAAAGAGGCACAGCCCGTAAAGGGTGTACCTCTTATATTGACGTTTGCTTTATGCTGCCCTGCAAGGAAAACCTCCTTTGCGGGCAGAAATTTTTACTTAATGTATGAGGACTCAAAAGACGAAGAATGAAAGGGTTATCAAAAAAGAGCTGGATTATTCATCCAACCCGCTTGATTTTCAGCTTTATGATCTCTCGGAAAATTGGTGGGCCTACTTGGACTCGAACCAAGGACCTACCGGTTATGAGCCGGTGGCTCTAGCCATCTGAGCTATAGGCCCCCAATTAACACAAACAGTCTATAATACCAGCGACACTTTTTTGGTCAAGAGAAAACGAGCACGATCATGAAATAATATCTCCCCCTCCAAGCCTAACCGTTATCAAATCATCACAAAAAGATAACCGTTAGTCAAAGCTACATAACCAGCTTTAAAACTAAAAATCCTCCAAGCAACAAAACAATAAAGGCAATGGTGAGCAGATTAAAATAGCGATCAATAAAACGCCGAGCAGGGTCTCCCCATTTACTGAGGATCCAGGCCACAAGAAAAAAGCGTAAGGCCCGGGAAAGAATCGAGGCAATCAAAAAGACCGGTAGGTTGACTCGGGCCACGCCAGCGGTAATAGTGACCAGTTTATAGGGCAAAGGCGTCAAACCAAAGACAAAGACAATCCAAGCATTCCAGTGATCGTATACCTGAAAGAGGTACTCGCCGCCTAATGAACTGCCCATACCGGTAACAAGATAGGCTGGCAGAGCGATATCCATGCGACCATTCACTTCCGTCAGCTCCATATGAGCAATATGTTGCACAATCCATTGCCCAATCGTCTCCCAGCCGAAGACTCCAATTCCATAACCAGCCACTCCTCCAACCACTGAAGCCAGAGTACACCAGAAGGCAAACTTGTACCAACGAGTGCTTGCTCCGAGCACCAAGGCAATCAGCAACACATCAGGAGGAATGGGGAAAAAGCTGGACTCGGCAAACGAAATAATAACCAGAGCATGCAGCCCATAGCGACTGTCTGCCCAGCTCAGCATCCAGTCATACAGACGACGAACTGGACCAGGCTTTTTTTTCTTTTCAGAGCTCAATCCCGCTTCCTGCTCCTCCTGCTCTTTCCGCCTATTATTCTCTTCCTTCATCTCCATCCTTTTTTCTCCATCCTATTCTCTCCAGCCATGTTCCCCTATCAGGTTGACAAAGCGAACATGCCCGATAGATTGAATCCGAATTCTTCTGTTGCGCTTCTCCAGAAGTTGTAATTCCTGCTCTTCCTGTGTTCCCACCGGCATAACCATTCTCCCCGGATCTGCCAACTGCTCTATCAGGGGCTCGGGAATTTTCGGGCCACCCGCAGTCACTAAGACTGCGTCAAAAGGGGACTGATCGGGCCAGCCGACAGTGCCGTCATCTATGCAGGAAATAATATTATAATAATGCAATTGATCAAAGACCTTGCGCGCACGCCCCAGCAGGGAATGAATTCGCTCAACAGTGTATACCCGTTTACAGAGACGAGAAAGCACCGCTGCTTGATAACCAGACCCGGTACCTATCTCCAGCACCCGTTCATGCCCCTGAAGCTGAAGAGCTTGCGTCATCATAGCAACAACAAAAGGCTGAGAAATTGTTTGGTTAGACCCTATAGGCAGAGGGAATTCCCCGTAGGATCGGGCCTGCATAGCATCTTCAACAAACTGATGTCGAGGCACCTCATTCATAGCACGCAGCGTCGCAGAATCCTGAATACCACGCTCAACAAGGGTTTCCATCATTCGCTGCCGGTGAATGGCAAAAGCTGAGAGAGAGCTTGCACTCACGGAAGTTCATCTCCACTAGAGTCGGTCGCCCAGTCCTCATCGTCTTCTTTATGGACCAGAAAATCACAATCCGTCACCATGTCGCCATCCAGAGTGACCTGGATCATTTCATAGCTGGTAGGGTCAGCCAGCTTGCCAACAAAGGGCAGGCCGCCCAAAAAACCTTTGCGCTCGTTATAGTAGACATACTCCTCCACACCGGGAGAAAGGCTTCGACGTCTGTCAGGCTGCCCAAGATAGCGCACCACATCCTGTCGTGTCGACTTGCTCGGCTCAATCAAAGCGGCATCTGAAGCCAAATGGCGAACCGGTTTTGAGGAGCAGCCAACAAGGAGTAAAAGAGTAGCAAGGATTGAGAAAATAAAGCGTTGCATGAGAGATGGACTCCGCTCGGAAAATTTCAGTAAGATACAGATCAAAGCTTATAACCGTAGACAGCAGCGGCATATTCTACACCCTCCACGATAAACCTTCAACCTGTAGCTTAATCTTCCCTGGATACCTGCTTTCCTTCTCCACTTTAAGCTGTACTTGAAACTGTATCTTATCGCCGATCTTTCTCCCGGCTATTTTTACCGGCATCCTACTATTTACTTGATCTTTGCCAAGGCATAATATAGGTTCCCATCATCTGTATCAATACATCTTCCCGGCCTCCTCAGCTGCCGGTTTTCCGTGCTTCCCCATATATATCATTGAGGGATATCATCGGGAATAAGAGAGTAAGGGATCTGCTCAAGGCGGAGCAAAATGCCTTCGAAAAAAACGATGTTATTCTATGACAAATAAAACCATACTCACTCGCCTGTACCAGGTCATGCAACCGTACAGGAAAAAATTGCTTATCTCCATGCTGGCAATGATTATTGTTGCTGGCTTCAACGCGGCCCAAGCCTACATGGTCAAACCGTTGCTTGATAAAATTTTTTACGAAAAAAATGAAGAATGGCTGACCCTGCTGCCGGTCGCTTTGCTGGTTATTTTCCTGATTAAAGGATTTTTTTATTTTATCTATTCCTACCTGCTTGAATGGATTGGACAATGCGTGATCAAAGATCTGCGCAATAGCATCTACAGCCACCTCAATGAGCTGTCTATGGGGTTCTTTCATAAGAATTCCACTGGCGAGCTCATATCAAGAATCATGAACGATGTCAGCATGCTTCAAGGGTCCGTATCCCATGCCCTGATTCACCTGCTACGGGATTTTTTTACCGTATGCGGCCTGCTCGGCGTTATTTTTTATATGGATTGGCGACTGGCCTTTGTCTCTCTGATCTTTATTCCTATGGCTGCAGTTCCTATTGTGGTCTTCGGGAAAAAATTTCGTCGAATCAGCACCAACTACCAGCAGGGCATGGGCGAGGCCAGTGACTTTCTCAATGAGACCATTCGAGGAGTCAGAATCGTTAAGGCCTTTTGCATGGAGGAACAGGAAAAAAAGCTTTTCGGCAAAAAGATGCAATACCTCTTTGACACCCTGATGACCGAAACCAAATTCCGCAGCCTTTCACATCCCCTGATTGAGCTTCTCGGCGGAATTGGCATGGCTCTCATTATTTGGTTCGGCGGCATGCAGGTACTTGGCGGCAATTCAACACCGGGTACCTTTATGGCCTTCTTGACCGCATTAATTATGCTCTACGAGCCCGTCAAAGGCGTAAGCAAGATCAACTCAACGATCCAGTCCGGCATGGCCGCTGCAATCCGTATCTTTGATCTGCTCGACATTGAACCAGAAATAAAAGAAAAACAGAATGGTACGGTACTGCCTGGTTTTCATAATGCTATTACCTTTGACAAGGTCACCTTTTCCTATAACAAGGAAGAACCGGTGCTGCGGGATATCCAGCTCAAGGTTGCCCAAGGAGAAATCCTTGCTGTTGTCGGCCCTTCCGGTGGTGGCAAGACGACCTTAGCTAGTCTTATTCCCAGGTTTCACGATGTAACCCAAGGAGCTGTGCGTATTGACGGGCATGATATCCGAGACCTGACCCTGCACTCTCTGCGAAACCAGATCGCGCTGGTAACCCAGCAAACCATTTTGTTCAACGATACCGTGCGCAATAATATCGGCTACGGCAGCCCAAACTGCACTGAAGAAGAAATCCAGCAGGCAGCTGAAGCCGCCTTTGCTCTGGAGTTTATTGAGGCGCTGCCAAAAGGTTTTGACACCGTAATCGGTGAATCAGGAACCCGCCTTTCCGGGGGCCAACGCCAGCGGGTCTCCATTGCCCGGGCTATTCTCAAAGATGCCCCGATCCTGGTATTGGATGAAGCCACCTCAGCCTTGGACACCGAATCAGAGCGCAAGGTCCAAAAGGCCTTGGACAATCTGATGAAAAACCGGACCACTATTGTTATTGCTCATCGCCTCTCCACGATCAAGAATGCCGACCGAATCATTGTCATGCAGAACGGACGGCTGGTGGAAGAGGGAACCCATGAGAACCTGCTGGAGCAACATGGTGTCTATGAAGGTTTATACAGCATGCAGTATGCCGACAGATAGCCAAGTGCAGCAAAAGCATCGATGAACTCGACACACGAACAGAAAAGTCCCCAGGCCTACTCCTTCCGAGACCGAGTCGGCCAGATCAACAGCCTGCTGCCAGCCCTGCTGGCCTTTGCTCTGCCCCTCTCCACATCAGCGGTATCCGTGCTGGCGATTCTGATTTTCCTGCTCTGGGTGCTTGAGGGACGGTTCGCGGAAAAAGGCGTTGAGATCTTTTCCAACCCGGTTGCGGTTGCCGTTCTTGCTTTTCTCGCCCTGCTCTGCCTGGGACTTCTCTGGACTGATAACTTGGTTACAGGAATCGAGGTATTGAAAGATCAATGGAAGCTTGCCTTGCTGCCTGTTTTTCTAACCACAGCAACGTATCGGCACCGTCTGCTCTATCTGTATGCCTTTCTGGCGGGAATGACGCTGGCTATGGGCATCACCTTTCTGGTCCGGTTCAGCATGGTCCATTATGCCGATGTCAGCCCGACGCACCTCACTCCCAAGACCTTTCACGTTATCTATAATCCTCTCCTGGCCTTTGCCACGTACTTGGTCTTACACGAGGCGATCTGGGGTCGGGCTGGGCAACGACTTCCTGTTGTCCAAGCCGTATTATTTGGCCTTGCCAGTTTGATGGCGGTGAACATGTTTATGACAGAGGGCAGGACTGGACAAGCGGTTTTCCTTGTCCTGATGGGTCTGCTGCTCTTTCAAATCTTTGCCAAAAATTGGCTCAAGGCAACATTAGCTGCCTTATTACTCCTGCCCACAATCTGCATAACAGGTTACCTCTACAGCCCAACTTTCCAACAACGAGTCAATACAGCCCAACAGGAAATAGAAGGTTTTAAAAAAAATCCTGATACCTCGGTGGGCATGCGGCTCCTGTTCTTCCAAAATTCTCTTGAAATAATCCGACATCATCCTTGGCTCGGAGTAGGAACCGGTGATTTTCAGTCTGCCTATGCCGAGGTCAACCACAAAAGAAGTCCGACCAGCATCGCAACAGATAACCCACATAATCAGTATATGTTGATAGGTGCCATGCTCGGTGCAACAGGCATCCTTTTATTTTTACTGATATTTATCGTCATGTTCGTGCAGGCAAAACTGCTCCTGGATAACTATCGACGAATTCGCATAGCCCTGCCCATTTTTTTTCTCGTCATTATGCTGGCGGAATCCTATCTTACGGTCTACCAAACCGCCTTCTTCTTTGTCGTTATGACAGCTGCCCTGTATAAAGAAAAACCCGATCAACGGCTCCGGGAATTTCTTGCCGGAAAAAAGCGTAAAAAATGCTGGCTGATCCTTTCTTATCGAGCCAATATTCCAGGCTCGGCCTGTTCTCAGCATATTGACGATCGATTGCTTTTTTTTCGTGAACAGGGGATTGAGCCTATTCTGCTCAGTGGCCCGGTCGGCAAGCCTTCAGAACGATGGATACATTACAGAACCCTCAGTATTGCTCCATCAGGGATCCGTTTTGAATTGCGCCATTTCCTCCGAAAACATCTCCATAAACGTTGGCAATTCAAGTTGGTTGAGACCATCTGTATGGTGCCAATTTTCCCTCTTTATCTCCTGGAAAAAATCATCATCAATATGGAGAGTGAATGGTCCTGGTGTTTTTTCGCCTCCTTGCGTGGATTCCTGCTCTGTCGTCAGCTGCGCCCGGAAGTTGTCTATTCCACCGGCGGTTCTGCATCGGCCCATGTTGCAGCCCTGCTGATCAAACACTGGACCGGTTGCACCTGGATTGCTGAAACCCAAGATCCTTTGGTGCATGATCACGGCTGGCGGCGAGGCAGGAGAGTTTTGCAGGTCTACAAGGCACTTGAAAAAAAGATATGCCAGCAGGCAGACGCCTTTGTCTTTCTCGTCCATGCAGCGATGCAGCATTGCAGCAGTAGGACCGAAGGACAATGTCACGGAGCTGTTATCTACCCCGGCTCAATACCGAATCTTTTCCAGCAGCAATTTACGAAAGGAACGCGTTGTCATTTTGCCCATTTCGGTTCTTTGGCAGGAACCCGTAATTTGGTGACTTTTTTTCAAGCCCTGCAGCAAATTCTCATCCGAAACGCAGACCGTGAGAGGTTCCGGGAAAAAGTGCAGGTGGATGTGTACGGCTCTTTTGACGAAGATTCCGAACGTGAAATGGAGCAACTTGAGCTTTGCGATCTCGTTATTCGCCATGGAACCGTATCAAGACAAGAAGCCCTGGCAGCCATGCAGCAGACCGATTGCCTGCTGGTCATCCAGAATCTTATCTATTTTTCCTGTGAGACCATCCCCTCCAAAGTTTATGAATACCTCCTGACCGGACGTCCAATCATCGGCTTGGTGTACAAAAACGAGGAACTGGAGAGCATGCTCACAGCACATGGTCATTTGGCTGTACCGGCCAATAATGTCCAGGCTATTACCGAGGCTGTCGAGAAAATCCTGGATGATTTTATGCAGGAGGAACAAAATGGAAATCGCCCGGCAATGACAGAAAAAAAATCTGATAACCTCCCGACCGTTGCGGATGCTGTGCAAAAACTCATCGCACTGGCTAAAAATGCTGAAAGGCTGAAGAGCCGGAAGAGACTGAAGATAAGCCTGAGGGTAATACGGCAACATGTTGCTGAACAATAAACGCATCCTGATTATTAAGCCCAGTTCGCTGGGAGACATCGTCCATACCCTGCCAGTTGCCCATGCCATCAAACGCTGTTTTCCCAACTGTTTTATTGGCTGGATTGCTCAACAATCCTTTGCCCCTTTATTACAAGCAGATGACAGCATTGACGCCGTCTACCCTATTCAAATCCCTTCTACCAGCGATCCACAGGCGGGCCGATGGGCATTTTCCAAGGCCTTCAAGGCAACAATCAGTACCTTGCAAAAATTACACAGAGAATTTCAGCAAAAGCCATACGATCTGATCCTTGACCTGCATGCCTCTTTTCGCAGCGGCCTGCTGGGGCGCACCAACCCTGCGGTCGGCGAGTGGGGTTCAGCCAAGCCAAAGAGCTGAATACCTTTTTTCAGGAGCACCTCATTGATATTCCTAAGACAACAGTGCATGCTCAGGATAAAAATTTGTTCTTCTGTACCTATCTGGGGATCAAGGTGGCGGATGAGGATTTTCATCTCTGCACCGGAGAAGAAGAGCGCCAAGCTCTGCAACAATTTCTTCATCCCCATCTTCTCTCCCATACGGTTGAGACTGCTGAGACTACTGAGCCCTCTCCCCTTATTTATGCCAACCCAGCAGCGCGTTGGCAGACCAAATTTTGGCCGATTGAGTATTGGGCCACTCTCGCCGATAAACTACAGAAGCAAGGTCTACTAGTGGTATTTGGAGGAAGCCCGCAGGACACGGAGTATATTACCTCCATCGCTCGCTTGATGAAGACAGACCCGATTATTGCAGCCGGTCGCCTGACGCTTCCACAGTCAGCTGCTCTGATTCAGCATGCCTCTCTCTATATCGGTCTTGACTCCGGCCCCATGCACATAGCAGCCCTAGCACGCACACCGGTGGTTGCTCTTTTTGGCCCTACCCATCCGAGCAGAGTCGGCCCCTATAATCCGGGAGGAAGCAAGCATCAAATTAAGCATCGAATTATCCGGACAGAGGAGCTTGACTGCCTGGAATGCAGAAAGCGGAGCTGCTCACATTGCTCCTGCATGCGCAAGATCTCCCCGGAAATGGTCTACGAAGCAGCACTCTCTCTTTTACGCCAACGTCTCACCCTTGGGGGAGAGTTGTCCGAAGAGCAGCAGAAGCAGAACCGAAAAACAAACTCCCATGACATATCATGAAATGAAGGTCAGCCTCATTATAACCACCTATAACTGGAAAGAGGCCTTAGAGCTTTCTTTGCTGAGTGGACTAAGCCAAAAAGAAAAACCCGTCGAGATCGTTGTTGCCGATGACGCTCAAGGCCGGATACCGGAAAAATGATTGCAGCGATTGCCGCAAACTCACCTATCCCGGTGATCCACTCCTGGCAGGAGGATAAGGGGTTCAGACTTTCAGCAAGCCGGAACAAAGCGATAGCGAAGACATCTGGCGATTACATCGTCCTGATTGACGGCGATATTATTATGGAAGAGCATTTTATAGCCGACCATATCCATTTCGCCCAGCCCGGCTGCTTTGCCCAAGGAACCAGAGTACTCCTTAAGGAAGGGTTGTCAGAAGAAGTATTGGCCCGAAAAAGAATGCCAGAAACCCTCTGCAAGAAAGGGGTTGAAAACAGGAAAAACTGCTTGCGCTCGGCTTTCCTCTCGCGTTTGATCTCTTTTAAAAATCGGGGAATGAACGGGGTCAGAACCTGCAACTTTGCCTTTTGGCGTGAGAATGCCCTTGCAGTTAACGGTTTTAATGAAGATTTTATTGGCTGGGGGAGAGAAGACTCAGAATTTACGGCAAGGCTTTTGAACTATGGGCTCATGCGCAGAAGTGTTAAATTCAACGCCTTGGCCTACCATCTCTATCACTCAAGAAATGACCGTAGCCATTTACTGGAGAATGACCGGCTGCTGGAGGAAACCATTGAACAAAAGAGGACATGGTGCGAAAAAGGAGTAAATGCATATCTATAAGCAACCCTCACCTTCTCCTTTTATATCCCCTTCGCTTTTTATTCGCTTTTATTTAGTCGACTGCATTCGTATAAAAACTCGTAGAAAACCACGCCCGGAGGGGGTGGTTTTTGTTTTTTATTCTCTTCGTAACGGAGGAGAATCAGGCGGCTGCCAATTTTCTTCCAACTCATGAAGCTTGGCGTATTTGTACCAAGTTCCTTCAAAGTTACCGATCGCAATAACGACTCCAGGCCAGCCATCCAAGATGCCTTTTTTCAGGATGTACATGTGAAAAAATGACCATAGGCCGCGTCCAAGGGCTTTTAGCATCCCGCCACGCCGCCCGCGCTGTTGCAATTTTTTCGCCCCTAATGTCGAATATCGATTTGCTTTATGAACGACTTCTTCCAGGTTTTTATAGGGAAACTGCCAAATGGGCTGACAAAGATAACCAACCGGCTTGTCAGATCGGACTGTATACTCCTCATGCACCGGGTCATCTGTCTTAAAATGCAAGGCCCCTTTTCGAAAAAGCTGGGGCTGACGATAGTCTGGATAGAAACCTGAATGCTTGATCCAACGCCCCATAAAATAATTTCGCCGAGGAATATAATAAGCATCTGCCGGATCGACCAAAGCAACTGTGGCCAGAATTTCGTCCCGTGCCTCTGGGGTGCAACGCTCATCCGCATCTAAGGAAAAAATCCAGTCATGGGTGCAGGCGGCCATAGCCCGATTCCGTAAATCGCCAAAACCGCGAAATGTAATCTGCTCGACCCGAGCACCCATCTCTGTGGCAATGGCTGCCGTTTCATCTTCACTATATGAGTCAGCTAAGATGATCTCATCTGCCCATAGCACGGAGTTAAGAGCGGAGCGGATTTTATCAGCCTCATTCCACGCAATAATATAGACGGAAATTTTGTTCATCGCATACGCGGAGGAATGGTGGGTTTCTGAGTTCTTTTTCCGCCAGCAAGCTGAATAACAATATTATCAGTCTTACGCAATCGCTTGGCCATGGTTTTAAAAAGCTTCCTCGCAATCTCAGGATATTTCTCAATAAGCTCAGTGAGTTTATCACCAGGATATCGTTTGATCTTGCAGCGACCTATGGAAATAACCGAGGCATACCTTGCCTCATTCATGATACAAGCCATTTCCCCAAAATACTCTCCAGGCTCGGTTATTTCGGCAATTTTTTTGCCCTGCTTCAGAACCGCGACTTTTCCCCGAACAAGTTGATAAAAATTCCTATCATCCTCATTTCCTTCCTGGATAATAACATCGCCGTCCTCATATTCTTCAACATCTGGATTGACCAAGTAGCAGGCAGCGTGTCTCCATGTGCTACGGTTCGACGTAAAACCTCATCAACACTGGTCACCCCCTGAAGTGTCTTCTTAATAGCCGCCTGCCGGAGCGGAACCATCCCTGCCTGAACGGCAACCTTACGAAGCTGTTCTTCCGGCACCTCAGCCTGAATAGCCTGACCTACTTCCTCGGTAACCTCTAACAGTTCAAAAAAACCTACCCGACCCTTATATCCAAGACCATTACAGACAGCACAACCCTTGGCCTCGTAGAGCTGAAAGCCTTCTGCATCAATCTGTTCCTCAGTATAACCGATATTAAGCAAGTATGGCCGCTCATAGGTGGCAGGCTGCTTACATTTTGCACAGAGCCTTCGGCCCAAACGCTGCGCCAGAACCATAGTCAGAGATCCCGCCAATAAATAAGGCGGAATACCGATATCCACCATACGACCGACAGTTGAGGGAGAATCGTTGGTATGAAGGGTGCTGAAAACCAAATGGCCGGTCATAGCGGCCTTCATGGCAATCTCCGCTGTACTGATATCACGGATCTCACCAACCATGATGATGTCGGGATCCTGACGAAGAAAGGCCTTAAGCGCGGCAGGAAATGTCATGCCAACTTCAACGTTAACATTGACCTGATTAATGCCTTTAAAGTTGAACTCCACCGGATCCTCTGCTGTCAGGATTTTGATATCCTCACTGTTCAGGGAGTTCAATGCCGAGTAGAGGGTAACGGTCTTCCCGGAACCAGTCGGGCCAGTAACCAGAAGCAGGCCCTGAGGACTGGACAAACATTTTTTCAGGATCTCAAATGTTTCCGGCTCGAAACCGAGTTTAGTCAAATCGACATTAAGGGAACCCTTATCCAGAATACGGAGAACAGTACCTTCGCCATGAAGCAAAGGCAGGGTAGACACACGGAAATCCACCGCCTTATTGCGCCCTAAACGAATACTGATACGTCCATCCTGCGGGATTCGACGCTCGGTAATATTCAAATCAGCCAGAATTTTCAAACGGGCGATCAGAGCGTTTTTAATGGTCAGGGGAAGGTTCATGGACTTAAACAGAGAACCGTCCTTGCGGTAGCGGA
This sequence comes from Candidatus Electrothrix aarhusensis, assembly GCA_004028505.1. GTDB lineage: Bacteria > Desulfobacterota > Desulfobulbia > Desulfobulbales > Desulfobulbaceae > Electrothrix > Electrothrix aarhusensis. Next base: position 51,580 of record MTKO01000070.1, on the reverse strand, counting down.
CCTGCATAGTCTTTTCAAAGGGTTCGATATGAATATCGCTGACCCCGTCCTGCACCGCCTTGATCAGGATACCGTTCACCAGCTTGATGATCGGCGCGTCATTGGCGGAAAATTGCCCGGCCATGCCTTCATCGTCATCGCTGCTGTCTTCAAATTCAAACTCATCAGCAACATCGGAAACCAAGGCACCCCAGTCCTCGACCTGCTCAACCTGAACTTCCTCGTCTTCCTCACGAAAAAAAGTTTGATACTCCTCATCACTGATTTTATAATAGGTCTTATAAGCATCAATGATATCCTTAGCCGTGGAAACGCAGATATCAAGCCCCTTCTTCACCGCATTTTGTAGCTCTTCCACCTCAAGGGCATCAGTGGGCTCAGCCATGGTGACCTGCAAAGTATCACCGGCAATCCTCATCGGGAAGGCGAGGTACTTCTTGGCGGTCTCATAAGGAACCAGTTGAAGAGCGTCCTGACTTGGCGGTTCCTCAGCAATATTCACCAAGGTATAATTATGCTGCCTCGTGAGAAAATTCGGAATAGTATCGGCTTCAATGGTCCCGTTTTCAAGAAGAATTTTCCCTAATCTTTCACCATTTTGCTTATTAATAGACTTGGCATTATTAAACTCTGCCGCTGTGATATAGCCCGCCTTTTGCAGCATTTCACCAATCTTGAGTTTGCCTGCCCCTGATTGATCCTTAACTGTTCGTTTCAGGGAGGCTTTATGTGGTGCTTTAGGGTCCGTTATTTTCTTTGCCATAATATCTCGGGAAAAAATTTCCGATCACAGGAATAAATTACAAAGCTACTTCTTCAAGTATACATCATTATAATGATTACCGGATAGGCTTTATGATGGACACCTTGCTAGGCCCTGTGACATTTTTTTTCATGGGAGGACATATCTTATATTTTTAATGAGGAATAGTCCGTAGTCTTTTTTATGCCGTTTCAATTTCTCACTTTTTAAGTGCTTTTCCAAACTACGGTTTCTTATTTTACTACAACTTACTACAAAAAAAAATGGGCCAAAAGTGATTTCCCCTCTTGCTCTGTTTTTTAATGAAGTTCTGTCCGATAGAACATTCGCGTTTGACAGGCAGAGAAGAGTAAAAACCGCACCGCCAACGATCCATCAACAACATAACATCTGCCTCTTTATTCGACAAGACTGCGCTTACTCTCTCATCAACGCAAGCTTAACCGGAGTACGCAGCCTAATCAAGGCCATTTTGCTGCGTTGCCAAAAACGCATTCACAGTCGCCTGATTCCGCCTCCCTTTGACAAGGGGGAACAGATTCCCTTCTCAACGACATCAAGTATCCCCTCATACGACAATTAGAACTATACCCGCAACAAAATTATCCTGCCACAAAACAGAACGGGCCGAAAGGATTTCTCCCTCCGGCCCGTTCTTACTTTTCAATAGACAAAGAGGCGGTTCGCGAACCTCCTCAAATATTTTAGAGTGCTTTAAAATACACCCTTCACCTTACCGGTGTCCGTATCAACGTCAATACGGCGGTAAGCCGGATCAGAGGCAGTACCCGGCATCAGGCTGATAGCCCCGGCCACGGGCACGACAAAACCCGCACCCTTATAGGTAAGGATGTCGCGGATAGGCAGGGTCCAACCCTTAGGGGTTCCCTTGAGTTTAGGATCATGGGACAGAGAGAGATGTGTCTTGACCATACAGGTAGTCATCTCCTTCATCTCTGGATCCGCTTCCATCCGTTTCAGTTTAGCAGCCGCTTCTGGAGAGTAGCTTACACCGTCACCGCCATAAACCTCTTTGACGATCAGCTCAATACGCTCAGACAACGGGGTATCTAAGTCATAAAGGAACTTGAAGTCATTGGGCTCTTCACAGGCATCGGCAACTGCATCAGCGAATTCCAAAGCGCCTTCGCCACCATGCTCCCAATGACGGGACAGGGCCACGCGGGCACCAGCGGCCTCAGACAGGCGACGAACTGCGGCAATCTCATTATCTGTGTCTGTGTAAAAGGCATTGATGCAAACAACCGGATTGATACCCGCTTTTTTAACGGTCTCAATGTGGTGAATAAGATTTGCGCATCCTTCTTCAACCCAGCCCACATTCTCGCCCTCATACTCTTTGGGCATCGGTTTGCCAGGAACCGGGATCGGTGCGCCGCCGTGGCATTTGAGTGCCCGGATGGTGGCAACAACAACCGCACAGTTTGGCTTAAGACCGGAATAACGGCACTTGAGGTTCCAGAATTTCTCAAACCCGATATCTGCACCAAAGCCAGACTCAGTAACGTTATAATCTGCCAGCTTCAAGCCGACGCGATCGGCAATAACTGAGGACTGACCAATGGCGATATTGGCAAAGGGGCCAGCATGAACAACAACGGGCTGCCCTTCCAAGGTCTGCATCAGGTTGGGGTTGATGGCGTCGACCATCCAAGCGGTCATGGCACCGGCAACTTCCAAATCTTCCGTGGTGATCGGGCGATCCTGCTTGTCATAGGCTACCACGATCTTACCGATACGCTCTCGCATATCTTTCAGATCTTTAGCAATGGACAGAATAGCCATGATCTCGGAGCTTACTGCAATGGCAAAGCTGGACTGCATGGTCATGCCGTCCATTTTTCCACCCTGACCGATGGTGATATTCCGCAGAGCCTGGGCGCAGTAATCCATGATCCAGTTGAATTCCACCTTTTTGGGATGGATATCCAGCCGTCTCAGCTTACGCATGGCCAGCTGCTCATCGGTGTAGTTAGACTCATGCTGCATCCGAGCGGTGAGAGCCACCATGCCCAGATTATGGGCATTCATGATGGCGTTGATATCGCCGGTCATACCGAGAGAAAACGGGGTCAGGGGAATACACTGGGCCAGCCCGCCACCTGCTGCGGAACCCTTGATATTCATGGTCGGACCGCCGGAAGGCTGGCGAATGGCACCAATAACAGACTTACCCCGTTTACCCAATCCCTGTACCAAGCCCATGGCGCAGGTGGATTTCCCTTCACCCAACGGAGTCGGAGAGATAGCGGTTACATCAACATACTTTCCGTCCGGCTTATCTTTCAGTCGATCAAGAATTTTGCGGTAATCAAGCTTGGCTAGGTAATGACCATGAGGCAGCAGCTCCTCTTTTTCCAGTCCGAGCTGCTCACCGAGCTCGTACACTGTCTTCATCCGGCTTTCCGCCTCTTCGGCGATTTCCCAGTCAGCATGTTTGGTCGGATCTAAAACCATGATGGGTCTCCTGTAAAGTTGAATATTTAAAGGTTACAAATAATTAAATCAGAGGGCGGACACAACCGGAAAATGAGGGCTCAGAGGCATAGTTGACACGTAAAAGCCTGAGCAGTGCATCCTGCACAGAAAAGAAATAATTCTTTTAACGGATTTAGAACCTATTGTCAATAGATTGGTCGACGGGTCGACAATCCTGTTCCCTTGGCAGAACAATTTTGTCAGAAAAAAATCAAGAGAAGGTACCAGGAAAACGCTGTTGAAAATCCTCCTGCAAGGGAATCATAACCTCCCGCATGGAAGAGTTTATAACTTTTGATAAAGTACTTTTCATCAGAGAAAAAAGGGAATATAGTCTTCCCAGTTACACAACTTCGCTCCACGGAACATCTGCCATTTCTCAACAAAAAGGACGTGACAACAAGGTGAAAATATTCATTAACGACGAATTTGGCCCCGAATCATCTGCTATGATGCAAGCGCTTTACAGTCGCTCATCAGCAAGTGTAGAAAAACATATTGAACAGGTCAGAAAGGCTGGTTCTTCAAATTTCATGAAGAGCTACTACGTAGGCTACGGACATGCTTCAATCGGAGACTGTGGAACAACAACGCTTTTTTTAGAGGGTGTCTCTATATTGGCCGCAAAAGCTATACAGGACAATCCGCTTTATTCCGGCCAAGAAACTTCGACGAGATATATTGATTTTTCCAGCCAGCCCCTAATTGACCCTGTGAGCACGGAAGAATCCCAAGACATACTAAAAGATTGGATTAAATTTTACACGACTTCAACAGAAGTTGTTCGATCATACTTAAAAGACCGCTTCCCACTAGAACCGGGACAGCAACCTAATATATGGAAAAAAGCGATAAATGCAAGGGGCTTTGACATCCTCAGAGGTTTTCTTCCAGCCGGAGCAACCACTCAACTATCTTGGAGCACGAACTTAAGACAGGCATATGATAAGCTTTGCCTGCTTAAATTGCACCCTCTGAATGAAGTGCGTTTAATTGCTGAAGCAGCACTAAAAAAACTTTCGACAAAATACCCTAGCAGTTTTTCCCACACACAAAAGGACGAAACGGAAAAATATTACAACCGATTTTCTAAAAAAATTCATTATTCATCATACACGCCATCGCTATCAGAAGAAGATTTTCTTTACAGGACAGATATTGATAACAAGCTACTGGAGGATAAAGAACATGAGGTTATAGGACTACGTCCAAAAGGAGCTTTACTCCCAAGGTATATTTCAAAATACGGTCGTTACAACTGCACGTTTTTACTTGATTACGGAAGCTACCGAGATTTGCAAAGACACAGAAATGGTCTTTGTAGACTACCCGTTCTTACTATTAACTACGGTTTTAATCAATGGTATCTAAATCAGTTGCCTGCCGAACTTCGTAATCAAGCTAACATATTAATAAAAAAACAATTTCACAGAATTAAAGAGCTAACTAAAAGACATAGCCTTTCTTCAGCAGAAACACAGTATTACATTCCAATGGGATCGAATATTGTTTGCGAGCTAGTCTATGACCTTCCCGAGATGGTTTATGTTGTCGAACTCAGATCTAGCTCAACAGTTCACCCTACCTTGCGAAGGATAGCACACAACATGTATAATACTTTAAAAAATAATCACCCTGCCCTCAAACTTCACGCAGATTTAAGTAGAGACAAATTCGAGGTTAAAAGAGGCTTGCAGGATATTGAAAAAATCAACTGAGAATGAAAAAACTATGCTGGAGGCTATCTATAAAACGAAAAGGATAAGGGGTTAAACTATTTTTTTGCAAAAATTTGAATCTTCCCAAAGCTTCAAAAAGTAATCAGAATAATATTTGGCACCTTTTGAACCTGGCCTGTATTCATATGCAATGGTCTGTTGACTTGGTGTTTCATAATGCAACGGACCAATGTAAACATATTTATCAACCTTTTGATACATATCCTGAGGTAAACTGTCATACGTTTTGACCTCAATTGTCCCTCTTTTCTTTTGAGACTTTACTCTTTCCGCCCAACTAATGAGTTCTGCTATTGAGTTTCTAATTTGCCCTGGTGGTTCCTTTTCTTCCAGCTCTCTTTGGGCTACATATTTACTGTCGGGAGCAATTGTCAGAATTCTAATTGACCTACCTTTTTCAATCTTATCTTCAAGAAGTTGTTTCTTGGCAGCTAAAAAATTCTTCATGCCAAAGACAACAATGTCCATTCCATCTTTCATGTTATCTAGCTTTTCGTTTATCTCGCAGTTAAGAGCGGAGCGTACCTCAATATTCTTCAATCCCCAGTTGTCAATAACACGCCGTGCCTCTTTATCATCATTTAAATACCACGTCATGATAAAAGAAATTATAGATGTTGCTATTATTGAACAGCCAACACTAATTAGAATATTTTGAATCGCGCTTCGTGGAATACAAAAGAATGTACCTGTTTTTTCTGCCTCAAGAATTATGCCAATGGCCGACAAAGCGAAACCAATCAAAAATATTAACGAGTTTAGAATGGTTATTGTCTTAAATTTCATTTCGTTCAGTCTCCAAAAACTTGGAAGCTATTTTCATAGACCTTCGTATATTCTTCCAGTATACTTTTTATTTTAAAGTACTCTTTACTTTCCGACTCCACTAGCGTATGGCTGTTACTGATAATGGCTTTGCTTCCTTTTTCATCAAAAGAAGAAACAAATGATCGCCCTAAGATTACAGGGACATGAATGCATTGCAATACGTTAATAATTTCAGGCAAGCTTTTAGCTGTCTTTTTTTCAAAAAAAGGTTTTATATAAATTGCTACATTAAAACCATTTTGATGCAATACCTTAACAGAATTAATTCTCTCATGGAGAGACCCTGTCCCCTTCTCCATTTTTGATATCTCTTTGGCAAAAGGAATACTTATTAGGAAATAAAAGTTCTTCTTTTTTAAAGAATGTAATCCATTAAGATCAACCAGGTTAACAGGCTGCTTAGTTGATAAAGTAGCTTTATATCCTAGTCGATCCAAAAACATCATAATTTTTTTTGTATGATGTTTTGAATAATCATCCCATGGATCGCTATAACAACCAAATGAAACAAATGTGTTACGAGGCCTCCAGATAGTTTTTGAGTTCTTCTCTATTGCTCTGATTATATCATCAGCATATGTTTGTTTTGTAACTTTTCCTTTTGGTATACCAATCTTATCCAAGTAACAGTAGCTACATCCTGCGAGACACCCTACTCTGCTATTAATGAAAAGACGCCCTCTATTATAGAATAAAAAATTATTTTCACCTATCATACCTGAACATTCTTCCATCACTCTAATATCCCTAATAGATTTCCTGATAACATCGAAGAATATAATACAGATCGCTACTCACCAGTATTCCAGCAGTGATGGTTTCCCAAAAATCCCACTTTTTTGCGGAAAAACGAGCCGTAACCCATCGAATTATCGTTAGCGACTTCTGACTTTTTGCTGAATCATCAGTATTACAAAGAAAAATCTGTCTGATCTTTTTCCCGATCAATCAAAGCCGCTCCAACCGCATTCCCCACTTCATAATGCTCAGGAAAACGAACCGTGGTGTGCAAACGCTCAGCCACGGCAGGCAGGAAACAGCGGGCCGCCGCACCAATCCCGATAATCGGCACCTTCACCGCAACCCGGAGAGAGAACAGCTCGTTATCCATGCTGCTCAGGAAGGGAGCCGCCTCGACATCCTGCCAGACCTTACGCCCGAGATAATCAAGAATGATGCCCTCAATGGTCTTTTCCGCTTCCGCCACCACCTGAAGACAGAGGGCCTCAATACTCATATCTAAGGAGGCGGCCAAGGCACGGGCTCCGTGCTCGGCCTGCTCCTTACTGCCGATATCCAGTTTCCCCAAGACATGCAGGGCATCAGTCGGTGTGAAACCGGCCATCCTGACCTGCTGAAGATAGGCCAAACGCTCCAGACGCTTCTCAAGAAGGATCCCGGACAGGCCGGTTTGCTGGGTCAACGTCTCCAAGTTGGCCGGGCCATGCTCCCGAAGACAAAAGAGTATCTCATCCTCACTCACAACCTCATCGCTCAAGCTCTCAACCGGCAAAACTACGGCATTACGCAGCCCGCAGCCCAACCATTGCTCAGGATCGGGTATATCCTCAGCCATACAGAGAGGCTGAACCCGTGTTGCCTCTAGGCGAATCTTTGGCCGCTGCGTGCAACCGCCCCCCTGCTCCAAAGAACAATCATAATCTGAAGAACAGATCACATGGGAATCCCCGCCGCCCGCTGCGGTGTACATATCAATGGCTTCAACATGGGTTTTCCATTGCCCAATCCGGCAACCCTCATCGCTCAGGACTGGGTGCCCGTCCCGAATCATACAGACATCCGTGGTCGTACCGCCCACATCAACGATCAAGGCAGTGGGCTCTCCAGCTGTACAGCCGAAACGGGCCGTGGCTGCCGGACCGCTGGCCATAGTAATCGCGGCCCGCCGGACCGCTGTGTCCAGCCCAGCCCCTTTGCCGTTCCCGCAAATAATGGTCACCGGGCAGTTCAAGCCCGCATTGAGCATGGAAATCTTGATAGAGGAAAGAAAACTGATCATCAGGGGCATAAGCTTGGCATGCAGGCAGGCTGTGGCGGCTCTGGCACGCATGCCAGGATGCCCACTCACCTGATGGGAACAAAAGACCGGCTTAGGGTCAATCATCGTGATGGCCTCTTCAGCCACCAGCTCATGGGTAGGATTTTTAATGGACATACCGCCACAAACCGCATAGCTGTCCACCTCGTTCTTGAGACCGTGGACCGAATCAACCAAGCCCTCAATATCCAGGGGCTCATCCTCTTCCCCGGTGATTTTATGACCGCCTTTAAGGAAAATATTAGCGGTAATAGGGAGCTTGAAATGGCGGACATAGCCGAAGACCAGCAAACCCACCCGGGCACCTCGGTCCTCAACCACAGCATTGGTGGCCAAGGTCGTGGACACGGAAAGCCCGATAATGTCTTCCGGGGCAATGTCCGAAGCAAGGAGCTTTTTCAGCACCCGACCAACGCCGATCCCCAGGTTATGATGGGTGGTCGGCTCCTTGGCCGAATGCACCACTTCTAGGGTGGCATCATCAAGGAGAACCCCGTCGGTGCAGGTGCCTCCGGTATCTATGCCGATGCGGTAGCATCGTACGTATTCTCTTACCAGCTTGCCCATTTGCTTAGAATAAATCAGGAATAATATTAAAACTCAGAATAGCTTGATAAAGCTAGAATATAGTAAACCAGCAGGGGAGGATTGTCCAGTGTTGACTGAATATTGAAGATTGTATGGCAACTCTGTTGCTCCAGTCGCTCCCTTCCTTGCATGATCACCGTACCAGACGAGGTCGTAAATTACACCAATCTCTCTCCCCATCTGTGGGAGTTACCATGGCAGACCAAGACATCTCCTCAAGATACAAAGGTGCTTGAAAAAACAAGATTACCTGAAAAAATTACACCCAGGAAAGAGGTGACATATGACTTTTTTTCCCGTATACTCTACATAACAAAATACAATAAATACTGCTCTAAACGAGCGAGGTACCAGGGCGCAGCCCCTTGTTGCGCCCCCTCACGAAAAGAACCGCAGATCAAAGCGATAGCATGAATCAAGATGGACCGACCATCTAATAATAGACAAATAATTAAACTAAGGAGGTAGTAAATGAAAAAAATATGTTTGCTGACAACAGGAATCGTTGCCTTATTCCTTGTTGTTGGAAGCACGAACGCCTTTGCCGGCCCCTCCGGCATTATTGCCCAAGGCGAGTTTTCCGTATACAAGAAGGGTAAACTCGCCGATAAAATGTCCGGTATCACTCCTGTCACTGAAGACACCTTACTTGTCTGTGAGAGTAACTGCCTGATCAAAACAAAAGGCATTGCAATTATCGTGCAGGATGGAACAGAAATGGCTGTCAAAAATAGCCAGGATCAATTCAACCTTATGGTCATGAACGGACTGGTCGACTTTTCCCTGACTGACCAAGCGGGCAAGATAGCCTTTTATACCGCAGACGGCCAATACTCTGTCGGTGATGCCATGTTCAACGCAAGTACGAAAGATGCTATTCGCGGTTATATGCAGATAGCTGATGACGGTCGTGCTCGGGTAGGACTTCATGATGGCCGTATGGTTTTCAGCACTGGCGAAGGCCCGAAAACAGTCAACAGCAACGAGTATATTTTACTGAAAGCCGAGTCCAAGATTACCCCGTCCACCATAGGAGTCACTGCTACTTCACTGGGACCTGCTGCCCCAGCCGCCGCAGGCTGGTTCGGTTTCAGTACAACAGCCACAGTTTTTACAACCTGTGCTGTAGTCAGTATTGCCACGGTCACAACCGTGAGTATATCTAAAGAGTCATCAGTGCCCAACCCCTATAAGGGCTCCTCTAAAGAGAAGAAAGGTTCGACAAAAAGCTCCAGTAGCGGAGCAACCGTTACCAAGGCGACAACGACTACCGCAATAACGGGAAAGACAACAACCACTGGAAAAACAATAACCACAACGCAAGGCCCTATCAAGGTAACGAACCCTTTACCTCCCAGGATAACTCCCTCTTTGCCTCCCAAAGGATCAAAAGGCACAATACTGCCTTGGCCCCCAAAAGGGTCAAAAGGCGTAATACGGCCCCGGCCTCCCAAGGGATCAAAAGGCATAATACTGCCTCGCCCTCCAGGAGGATCAATAGGAATAATACAGCCTCGCCCTTGGCTGCCACCGCCCATATTAGGACCATGTCCAACATGTCCTCGTCCTGTAGTAGTGAGACCGCCATGCTCGACATGTCCACCACCCTGTTGCCCTAATCCCAGCAATAATAGATAAAGAGAGTACGACGGGAAGTATACAAGATTACCTGAGCAAAGCAAAAGGGTACCAAGTTGTTTCGGTACCCCTTCTTTTTCGTCCCTGCTAACAACATCCTTCATACAACCTTCTCACCTTGAAACGTAACTGGTTGCAAAACATATCAGCCCCTTAGCGAGATCCCTTTCATCTTCTTTCTCATGACTTACAAAAGAAACGCCCTTATTATTGCCGGAACCCATTCCGGCTGCGGAAAAACCACAGTCACCTTGGGTGTCATGGCGGCCCTCAAACAACGCGGCATGAATGTCCAGCCCTTTAAATGCGGCCCGGACTTTATCGATCCCAGCCTGCATCTCCTGATGACCGATCAGGTTTCACGTAATCTGGATGTACGGATGTGTGGCTCTGATTACGTACAGCGCCTCTTCCACAGCCATGCGCCTCTGGCTGGAGCCCCTCCTCATGAAGCAATATCCGTCATCGAAGGGGTGATGGGTCTGTTTGACGGCGGCCAAGGATCTGCCGCGACCTTAGCTCGGCTCCTCAACCTCCCTGTGATTCTGGTGGTGGATGTGCGTTCCGCAGCAGAAAGTGTGGCTGCTGTGGTCAAGGGTTTTGAGAGCCTTGATCCGCTGGTGCATATAGCGGGCGTAATTTTTAATCGGGTGGGCAGCGAACGACATATGCAGATGATCAGCGATGCGGTCAGCAAGCATTGCCGAGCCAAAATCATCGGGGCCTTACCCAGAGACAATACGATCGCCCTGCCCTCCCGTCATCTCGGGCTGCATATGGGCACCGAAATTGAACTCAACAGGCAGCGATTGGTTGAGCTCATGGAAGAGCATCTTGACCTGGATTTGCTCCTTCAAAGAGCGCAACAGCCTGAGACAGGCGCAATACTCATACTCCCTGAAATCGCTGAACCGACCTCGCCTTCACCACCAGACCTCACGTCATCTGCTATGCCCAAGGTACGCCTCGGTGTTGCCAGAGATGAAGCCTTTTGCTTTTATTATCAAGACAATTTTGACATGCTGGAAAAAGAAGGGGCAAAGCTAATTTTCTTCAGCCCCCTTCATGATGCCGGACTTCCTGACGGCCTTGACGGCCTCTATCTGGGCGGCGGCTATCCCGAACTCCATGCCGAAACCTTGGCAGCCAACGCCTCCATGCGAGCCGAGATCCAGGCCTTTTCCCGTTCCGGCAAACCGGTCTATGCTGAATGCGGCGGTTTTATGTACCTGACTGAGGCAATCGTCACCGCAGAGGAAAAGCAATACCCTATGGCCGGAGTTTACCCGGTAGTCTCACGGATGCAGCAGGGCCTGCGCAGACTGGGCTATCGGCAGGCGGAGATATTGGCCGATACTATCCTTGGTGCTGCTGGCCACCATTGTTACGGACACGAGTTTCACTACTCAAGCATCGATACAATGCCCGCCGAAATCAAACGGGGTTATATGTTGGATGACGGTCGCGCAGAAGGCTACATCAGGGACAACACCTTGGCTGGCTATGTCCACCTCCATTGGGGCAGAACCCCGGAGGCTGCTCGTCATTTTATTCAGATAATGAACCAGCTGAAAAAATAACAGGGCAGACAAAAATTACACAGAAACTAACCTTTACGGCTCCTGAATCTGGAGAGAAAAACAAAGATGGCCATACTGCTGTTCAATATAGTCAAGCAGGGTGTACATGAGCAGAACAATACCAATCATCTCTAAAAGCTCCTCAATCGTATACAGCACCGTATAGGTAACACTGTAATAGCCGTGCAGTTCCGCTTCTCTCCCGCCGAGCATATCGAAGATACCAGCCCCAGTAATAAATATAATCGCGGAAAGGGTTAAAAGAACGGTTGTTTTACGATGAAGACACAGAATAAAACGAAAATACAGCACACCCAAGAGAGTCGTCAAAATACCGTAAGGAATAATCCAGGGAAAATATAACAAGCCACTTACCTGAAAGATCCCCGTTGTTTTGATATATTCTTCTATGTAATCACCAAGTCCCTCATGCAGAACAAAGGCCTCATCCAGAGAGAGAAAGAGAAAGACTGCCGCCAGACCGAGCCAATAACACCGCTTTCTTCCTTGCTTTTTCTCCAGTGAGGAGATACAAAAAAAGAGAAGGGAACAAAGAAGAATAGCAAAAGCCGAATAAAAAGACGGAATATTTTTTTCAATATCCAAGTCCACATAATCTGTAATCTCCATCAGATCCTGATTCTCGGTAGACAAAAGAACCGTCAGGGCAATACTGTGCAGTACTGTCAACGAGATAACGATTGTACAAAAAATAAGGGCGGTTTTCCTGGGATAAATTCTCAGCTGGAACATTGGTAAGAGAAGCAAAGTGAGAGTGATTGAAAGAAAAAAAGAACGGTTTATGTTACGATATCGGTTATTATACCGAACAGATCAATATATCACACCCATGAAATAAGCTCACCGCCACAGATCTGTTGTTACACCGTCGGGAGAGCAATTACCTATTGCACTAGTGCACGCACAAAAGACGATGGACCATAGGAACGAAGACATTTCAATCTGGGATGCCAAAAACCGGCTGACCTTTAATGAGCCGCTCAGGCCCGATGATGAGCTGAGCCAACGCCTCTTTGTTGATACCACCTCGGCTCGAGGCGATTTCAGCCTCAAACGGCTGCACAGAGAACTGAATGTGGACAATCAGGGGATCGCCCATACAGCACCCGCCGCGCCCCAGAAGCAATACATCCTCTTCACCGGTCATCGCGGTTGCGGCAAGAGCACCGAGCTTCTCCGCACCGCCGCCTTTCTCCACCATCCTGATCGCTATTACGTCATCCATCTTGACTGTCTGGAGAAACTGGACATCAATAATCTGAAATATTCAGACGTGCTCTTGGCTCTGGCAGCGGCCCTGCTGGAACGGCTGGAACAGGAAGAGGGTATCATCATTGATCAGGTTTTTCTCACCCGCCTAGAGAATTGGTTCAAAGAACGGGTAGAGGTACATACCGCCCTCCGTGATTTTGCCACCGAGGTCAAGGCCGGAGCAAAAATACAGACCGGCCTGCCTTGGCTGGGCAAACTGTTCGGCGAACTGACCAATAAGATCAACATAGGATCCAGTTATCGGGAAGAGCTACGCCTAGTGGTACGCAATAACTTCACCGAGTTTGCCGAGGCCTTTAACCAACTCATCCGGGCTGGCGAAGAAAAAATCCGGGCCGCTGGCAAGGGAAAACGCATCCTCTTTACCGTGGACGGCACCGACCGCCTGGATCAGGAAGATGCACCCAAATTCTTTATCGAGGATGTCCACCAGCTCACCCAGATCAATGGGCTATTCATCTACTGCGCCCCTATTCATTTGCTCCACCAAGTCAATACCCTAAATGCCAATTTTAGTCAGCCTTTTCGCCTGCCCATGCTTAAGGTTCGGGATCGGGATGGAGAAGACCTGTCGGAAAACATCGCAGTCATGCGTGAACTGGCCTTACGTCGGGTACCGGAGCAACTCTTTGATGAACTGGACACAGTGGATTATCTGGTACGCTACAGCGGGGGGCATCCCCGTGACCTGTTGCGCCTTCTCAATGTAGCGATCAATTATGCTGAGGAAGAACGCATTGACCGGGCTGCCGCCGAGAAAGCGGTGAAACAGGTAGCCAATGAGTACCGCCGTTTCATCAACACGGAAGATTATATACGGCTGGTGCAGATCGATCTGCATCCAGATGCGCCGGACGACTTCACAGATGAGCAGAGCAGCCTGATGCTCTACAACCTGATCCTGCTGGAGTATAACGATTACTTTTGGAAGAGTCACCCGCTGATCACCACCCTGCCCGGTTACGAGAAGGCTATGCAGGCAACGGGCTGTGTCTGAGCAAAAAAACGGGCTGGTGCAGGCGGAGCATTCCGGTAGCCTGATCCGTTTGCAGAATCTGATCCAACGGACTGCAGGATTTCGCCTGCTTATTCTGCAACAGAACCGGCCCCGATATCGGGACGGGTTGATCGCCTTTCTCGGGCAGGAGAACAGCCGGGTGTTAGATTTGAAAGAGCTGGGCGGCTTCGATGCCTTTGAAGCGGAGTTGGAACAATTTGATTCGATACGAATTCTGCACCTGATCAATCTGGAGAGTTTGGGTGAGAAAGAGCAGCAGGTCTTTTTCAAGGGGCTGAACTACCACCGGGAACATATCGCCCGGAACTGCGCCGGTATCCTGGCCTTCTGGCTACCCGATCCCTTGGTGCGGGAGATGGCTTTGCAAGCAGCGGACTTTTGGGCCTGGCGGGAACAGGTGCTGGATTTTACGGTGCCGGTTGAGTCGGTGGAACGGGTTTATACGTCCTTGGTGGCAATCGCAAATATTGATATTTCCTCTAAACATAAAAGAATTCAAGAAATCGAAAAGTTCTTGGCGAATTCTTCTGACAAACCAAGTTCCAGTCATGCTGATTTGCAAGACGAACTGGGAGTTCTCTATCAGTTAATTGGAGAATACGAACAGGCTAAAAATATACTGGAAGCTGCAATTGCAGAACATAATGAATTGGATAATGCTGAATCTTCCGCTAATACCCGACTTATTTTAGCCGACTTACTGATAGCTCAAGGCAATTACGATCAAGCTATAAACCTTCTCAAAGAGCAGGTTATGCCAGTATTTCAACGATTGAAAAAAGAAGCAGAACATGCTTTAACTCTTGGGAAAATAGCAGATATCCTTGAGGAGTGCGGCGAGCTTGATGAAGCATTGGAAATCAGAAAGAAGAAGGAACTTCCTGTTTATAAACGTCTTAAACTTGAGAGTCCAAAAGTACGTGTCATGGGAAAAATAGCTGATATTTTAGTAGCTCGTGGCGAATACAATAAAGCACTCAGAATCTGGAGACAAGAATGCCTTCCGATTTATGAACGTCTTGGAGATGTACGAGAGGCGGCTATAACTCAAGGCAGAATAGCGGATGTCTACGAGTTTCGTGGGCAGCTAGAAAAATCTTTAACAATCAGAAGAAAAGAAGAGCTGCCGATCTATAAAAAGCTAGGAGATGTGCGCGAGGAAGCTGTCACTTTAGGAAAAATAGCGGATATTCTTCAGATGCTAGGAGAGCTGGACAAGGCACTTAAAATCCGTGAGACTAAACAGCTACCAGTATTTGAACGACTTGGTGATATTCGCGAACTGCTTATCTGTCGTACCAACATCGCTTTTTTACTGCAAAAAATGAACGATCCGGCCAATGAAGCCAGAATTACGGAGCTGCTCCGCCTCGCTTTGGCCGATGCCAAACGCCTCAAGCTACCCAAAGAAACAACATCGATTGAGAAGATTATGGAGGACATGCACATTAAGCCGCAATAAGCAATAACCACTTTGCTGTCACTGAATAACGGGGATTCGGCAACAACAAATAAAAATAAAGAGAAAGAACATGTACCCCGCTACAAAAAAAGGAGAAAAAATGAAAAAATTACTGATGCTCTGCGTCTGCCTGATCACGTTTATCGCCTGCACCAAAACCCCGCAGCCAGAAAACTTTCCCCAGACCGTTGAGTTGCAACCGCAAGCCTCTAAAAAGTTGAACAACGATCTCACCATCCGCTTCACCACAGTCCTTGAGGATTCCCGCTGTCCCACCGGCGTACAATGCGCCTGGGAGGGCAATGCGGAAATTATGCTGGAGCTCAGCGGCGGAGATCTTGCAACAGTCCACCTCAACACCGGAGGCATGTTCCCCCGCACCGAAGTTTATAACGCTACGCCATCACCTTGCAGGAGCTGAAGCCCTATCCTACTGAAGGCATAAGCATTGGGGAGAAGGACTATACCGCTGTTCTCTCTGTTGACTTGGAGACAGAGGAACCCTCCACGCCCTAAGCGTTTCTCCTCTTTCTCTTCAACAAGGCTGGGCCTGCTCTCTGTGCGGCCCGGCCAAATATTACTCCCCCCTCATATATCCGCATTCAAGACCATGATGAAACGCTTCCCTCTTCTCTGCCTGCTTTTAGTTTGCTGTACCGCATCTCTGCTCCCGGCCCACGAGCTGCACCTGAAAAACGGGCGCATTATTACCACCGATAATGTATGGAGGGAAGGAGATACGGTTCACTACGAGCAGTATGGTGGCACCATTTCTATCCCCTATAGCAGGATCAAGGGGGTGGCCTATGATACAGATCAGAAGGGGGAAGGCGAGGACATCGAGCAGCAGCAGGAGGAGGCGAAACAAGAATCTGAGGAACAGGTGCCCCCTGAAAAAGATCTCGCTGCAAAACTGAACAAGGCCCTGTCCCCGCAAAATCCAGTGGAAAAGGCATCTATGAGTACCCTTTCTGTCAAGACCGCTACCGGGTTCGGGTCTGGATTTTTTATCTCTAATGATGGCTATATCATCACCAATAAACATGTGGTCCGAGGCAGCGAAAAGCAATCCCAGCGGGCTGAGGTCAACATTGAGCAAAGCCGCCAAAATCTCCGACAGTATAAACTCTCTCTGAACACGGCTTCGAAACGGCAAAAAAACTATCAAGACGATCTGGAGGAAAAAGAAGCCCTGCTAAAAAAAATGAAAAAAGAAGGGCAGATCGACAGGGCCTATTTCAAAACCAAGCAACAGGAACTCGGTGCCGCAGAACAGCTTCTCCGGCAGGAGAAAAAGAAATTAGCCAAGGCCCAAAAAAAGTACCGCGCAGAGAAACAGATATTTGACAAGAAAGTGGAGAAGTTTCATCGTAGCCAACGAGAATTGGCAGGGCAGGGCAGCTTCACCATTATCTTGGCCGATGAGACCGAGCTGTACGCCAGCCTCTATAGAGTCAGCGACAAGCATGATTTGGCGCTGCTCAAAATCAGCGGCTACAAGACTCCATTCCTCCAGCCTATTCAGGAAAAAAATCTGGTTCAGGGACAGAAGGTCTTTGCTGTGGGTAGCCCTGCGGATCTCCGCTTAAAAAATACAGTGACCTCGGGGATTTTGTCTGCTTTCCGTGATAATTTCATCCAAACCAATGCCCAAATCTACCCCGGTAATAGCGGCGGCCCTTTAATTGACAGCAAAGGCCGAGTGATCGGAGTTAATACCAAAAAACTCCTCACCCGAAAATTTGAAGGCCTGGCTTTGCCATTCCTATCCGTCTTGTTTTATCCGAGTTTGAAGATTATCTCCTCCAAAAGTAACGGAAGAGCATAAACGACCGTCTCCGAGAAACCTTTGTACAAGGCAACCTTACCCTTCCAGGGTAAACCACTGATCTTCTATTGTTTTCCAAACTTATTAAACTTATTTCTTGACACATTACCGAGTATCATGGAAAATCAATAAAGTTAATAATTACTATAGGCAACATATTATCTTATGAATAAAATCATGTAACTTGGAGGAGAATTATGCATATGTTAAGTAAAATTGGAACTACCGCCCTGGTACTGGGAATGTCTTGCGGAATAAGCACCACGACCATGGCTGCGCATAGTGCAGGCGATATTTTACTCCGCGTCGGTGCTGTAACGGTTATGCCCGATACTGAGAGCGGCACGGTTTCAGGACTGCCCGACGGCGTAAACAACGCCCGTGTTGATGTGGAAGACAACACCCAGCTCAGTTTAACAGCCACCTATATGCTGACCGATAATCTGGGTCTTGAGCTGCTGGCTGCAACACCTTTCACCCACGACCTCGTCGGCAAAGGTGACCTTGAAGGGGTTGCTGTGGGTGAAACCCAGCACCTGCCGCCCACCCTGTCTCTGCAATACCATTTCGGCGGCAAAGACGGGGTGTTTAATCCCTATGTCGGCATCGGCATCAACTATACCTTGTTTTTCTCTGAAGAAGTGGACGGTCAGCTTATTAGCACGCTGAATACCCTGCCGACTATTGCTGGCTTAGGCGGAACCCGGTCGGTTGATATGGAGCTTGACGGTTCTTTAGGTTTAGCGGGACAGGCTGGCGTTGATGTGAAAGTTGCAGAAAATTGGTATGTCAATGCCGCTGTATGGTACATCGACATAGGTACCACCGCCGAATTGACCACTGATCTCGGAACCACCCATGAGGTGGATGTGGATATTGATCCTTGGGTCTTCAATCTGGCTGTTGCGTATAAATTCTGATGTATTTCCTGATGTCGCTTCTGCCCTTGGCTGTTTGTTCTCAGCCGGGGGATACTTTTTCTCAAAATTCTCTCGACAAATTGCCTCCCACTCGCAGGCGCGAAAAACTTTGCTGAAAAATCAGTCAGTCTCCTTCTGAACCAGCAAGGCAAAAGCGCCTGCCAACCCTTCTCCGCCCGGTTCTGCCTGGAACTTCCTCCATCCTTTTTGTTTTTTGCATAGTGCATCGCGCTACATCTCCAGCTTGAGGATATCCACCAGCCTGCCGCTGTAGCCATTGCGGATCATATCCCGGAGTGAGGGCTACACGGTTTAATTTTGGGTTGTGATACCGACGTGGGAATGCCATTCTTAGTCAACATATCTGCATGAAGCGGGTATAAAAATGGGTATTTTTCGCCTGTCAAATTGTCGCGCCCCTTCTTTTTCTTGTAATTCAGTTTGGCAGCATCTTCTGTGTGTGTCCTGCAACAGGAGCAACAAGAAACACCGTTCCAGCTAAAATTTCAGGCATAGAACATAGACACAGCAAAAAAAATCAAAACCGCGAGCAACACAGCTAGACTAAATTCTACCTGACAGAGAAGGACTTTTTTCACTTCACCATTAACTTTTGTTAATATCTTTCAAGATTTACAATTCTTTTTTCTTGATTAATACCCACTTTTAAGGTCAACTTCAATAATTCGAATATTAAATAGCCTAAAATTCTAGGCATACAAAAAAAAACAAAAGGAAAAAACAATGTCAGATACCAAGGATCAATCCCTACAAACAATCGCATCATCCTACAAGTGATAATCGAGCAATTACCTCTCCTAATAGGAGCAATAAGCAACCAAGAAGAAATAATCAACGTCCTTAATAGCATTGACAATTCCATTCAAGAGCTTGCTTCGATCACAAAAGATGTCGGATAACATCTGATTATGTGAAATAAAAAAGGGCCGCCAGCTTGTGCTTGCGGCCTTTTATCTTCTCCCGTTATCATGATAAACGCGAGATGAACATTTTCACCTATTCTTTCCCGCAGACCTTACGATAAGGCCATTAACGCAAAAACAGCCTGCCGAGGTCAGTTTTCAAACGTGAGACACCGACCTCCTCAGCAAAGGCAAGCAGATCCTCGGTCGTGCAATTGACGGAACTCTCACGGCACCTTTCCTCCATATCAGCCGCCTCCTGCCGGATAAAACGTACCAGAGCTTGAGCGACACGCTCTTTGAACGCATCATCTTGCCGCAGATCAATCCGTTGACAAAATGTACAATATCTCTGCCAATTATAGATACTGCGCTGTGGACCTCGATAGATCCCGAGATCCCGATTATCCGGGACTAAATCACGCAGAACGATCTGCTGACAACGCTCCAGCGCCGCCTCCTGCAAGAGTAGCAGTTCGCTTTTGCTCAGGACCAGACCAGGGCCGTCCTGGTCTTCAGTCAAATAGTAGAGCGAGGAGTGATAGGCAATCTCGGGCAGTTCCCCCGAGTCCCTGAGAAGAAAAAGCTCGTCTTCTACAATACTGCGACGGTTCTGCTCAATCATAAATCAGTCGTCAGCCTGTTTGCATTGTTCGCATTGTTCATTGAGCTGAAACAGGGTGCGGACCTGCACGATCCGTTCAGCTTGATCAACACAACCGTGGTCGGCTTTCAGATAACACATGGGATGGTGCAACATCTTTCCGACAATGGAGGAGGCCATTCGTTCAATGCATTTCCGTTCCTTGGTGCTTATACCGTTGAGCCGGGGCAGAGTTTTGGCTAACTCGGTCTGGCAGATAGATTCAGCAACCGCTCTGAGATCGACAATGGTCGGTGTCACCTCCATCCCATCAAGCCAACGCTGAAACTTCAAGGTTTCTTCTTCAACAATACGTTGAGCCTTGACCGCCTCTTTGTCCCGCTGCTCGCGATTCATCTCGACCACATTATGCAGATCATCAATATCATAGAGATAAACATTCTCCAGAGTATTTATTTCCGGGTCCAAATCACGGGGAACCGCAATGTCGATAAAGAAAAGCGGTCTGTTTCGTCGTCGGGACATAAGAGGAACGATATCCTTTTTGAACAGGACGAGGCCTTCAGCTCCAGTTGAACTGATAAGAATATCAACATCAAGAAGCTGCTCAACCACTTCATCCAATCCGATAGCCCTGCCCTTAAAACGGGCAGCCAGCTTCATGGCTCGTTCCAGCGTTCGATTGGCGACCACGACCTCCTGAATCCCCTGCCCCACGAGGTGTTCGGCAGCAAGTTCGGCCATCTCACCGGCCCCGACCAGCATGACGCGTTTACCTCGGAGATCACCGAAAATCTTCCGACCTAATTCCACCGCAGCATAGGAAATAGAGACCGCATTGGCCCCGATCCGAGTTTCCGTCCGCACCCGTTTGGCCACAGAGAAAGACTTATGCAGCAACTTGTTAATAATCAACCCTGCTGTTTTCTGCTCCGCAGCATGCCGAAAAGCTTCTTTCAACTGACCGAGAATCTGGGACTCGCCCACAATCATGGAATCTAGGCTAGAGGAAACCATGAACAGATGCCGTATAGCCTCCTCATTCTCATAGACATAGAAACAGCCAGCGACCTCTTCACGGCTCACCTTGCCAGCAAAGAGCAGGTCAAGCACCTCACGACGCATCCGTTCTGGATCTTGACAAACGAAGAGAACCTCCACCCGATTGCAGGTGGAAAGGAGATAATATTCCTTGAGTCCGTCCAGCTCCCGCAACTTTTCCAGCGGTTCAACGTAGCCTCCGGTGAGAGCCATTTTCTCACGTATTTTCAGAGGGGTTTTTTTATGATTTACTCCGAGGAGAACTATGGAATCACGTCGCATGTATCGCCCCCCCGCTTAACACAAACCAGAAGGTCAACAGAACTGCACAAAAGGCAATCACGGTTATCCAGGCAGCCCGCCGCCCTCGCCAACCCAGAGTGAAACGCTGATGCATAAGGCCCGCATAAAACAGCCAGGTTATCATGGCACAAACGACCTTTGGGTTCCATTGCCAAGGACGCCCACCCCATATCTGACGAGCCCAGATATATCCGGCAAACATGCCCAAGGTCATCAACGGAAAACCAATACTGATACAGTGTTGATTCAACTTATCCAGAGTATCCAGAGAGGGCAAACGGGAGAAAAAGAAACCGAATCGTTTCTGCTTCAACTCCCGCTCCTGGAGCAAATACATGCCCCCACCAATGGCAGCCAAGGCCAGAAAAGCATCAGCGATGATGGAAATGGAGGCATGCACAGGCAGCAGCCACGACCGCATCTCAGGGGGCAAAGGCAGGAGTTCCCGAGAGGCCAATGAAGATGCCAGCATCAGGAGGAGAACAATAATTGAAGTAAAGGTACCCGAATTTTTTACAGTATAGCGCCAGCGAAAAGAAAGGTGGCAGCAAGCGATTGACCAGGCAAAGAAAGAAATCGTCTCGTGAATACTGGTAATAGGGGTATGCCCGGCCTCTATATAGCGAAAAATAATATTAAGAGTATGCAGAGAAGCGGCAACAATAAAGATAATACGTGCAACATTTCTTATCTTGTTTTTCTGACTGAAAAAGAAGACTGTATAAATGACAGCAGTGACAAAATAGGCTGCAAAGCCAGCTTGAAAAAGCAGATAGCTCATCGGGGTTTCGTCTCTTTTTCTGTGAGTTCAAGGAGATCAAGGAGATCAAAATGTACATCAGGGCCGAGGACAGTATCAAGGTGCTGCGACAGTCGTTCCCATTGCTCACCTCGTATCCAGTGAATTATATCCTCATGGAGAATATTTTGGAATAATATTTTCCGATCACTACCGTCTATAGAAGCGTCGTTGCAAATTCGCGCCCGAAGGCGAGCCATCAGGCGCAGCAAAACCTCGTACTCATCTCCGTACCTTTTTTCCAAGTCCTGACGTATTTTTGCTGCCAAGGCCGGGCTGGTTCCATTGGTGGAGACAGCGATGTTCAAATTATCTCTTCGGACAACCGCCGGTATTTGAAAATCGCAGAGATCCGGGGCATCGGCCACATTGACCAGCATCCCTGCCTTCTTGGCATCCCGAACAACAGCATCCTGAACTACCGGATTATCAGTAGCAGCAAACACCAGCAAGGCACCTGCAAGATCCCCGTGCTGATAGCCCCTGCTCCGCCACTCAACAGCAGGATTCGCTGTCTGTTTCGACAACACCTCAGCCAACACCTCGGTAAGCTGCGGACTGATAATCCGTACAGAGGCGTGAGCGTTGAGCAGAGAAAGAACTTTACGTTCCGCCACGTTACCGCCGCCCACAACAGCACAGAGTTTTCCCGCAATATTTAAGCTAATATGATACACCGCAAAAGAAAAGAAATGATCAACGGGGTGTCAAACGAGTCAGCAGAATCTCTTTCTCCTGCTCCAAGCTTTTTAAGACTCGTTTTGAGGCGGAAATGGCATATTCCTTTTCCGCCAATTGCAGAAAAGGACGGACGGATTTTCTTTTCATATCATGGGCGAGATAAACAACACCGTCCGGCTTTAAGGCTCGGCGAAGAACAGCAAGCAGGGGTTGAAAAAACTCATCACGAAACAATACCTCTGCGCCAAGAATGATATCATAGCGTTCCATTTCCGGTGGAGCCAGCCAATCCAAAAAGGAAAATTGAACATGATCCAGTTTTGAGGCCGCTGCACTCACCCTACCGAAATCAAGAATTATATCTTCATAGTCAGTCAAGGTAACAGCACAGCCCAAGGCCGCAGCTGTTAAGCCAGGAGCACCAAGACCGGCACCGAGCTCAAGCACTGTTGTTCCTGGAGAAGGACGTAAATTCACCATAAAACGAGAAAGTACAACAGCTGCTTCCCAGAGGCGTACCCAAAAGGGGAATTCCGAGGGATTTTTCAGTGGGTCCTTACCTTCCAACATCTGTTCAATATCAGTGATCTTCAAAAGGTGCAACTGAAGATTATCTTCGAGCTTCAATGATTCAAAGCCCACCTGATACTGCTGTTTGATGCTCTGATAAAGCTCCTGTGTTTCAGCGGGGAGCGTCTGCGGATCCATATTATTCTCTTTTTTTAAGAGCACCCATCTTCTATACAAATATTCTGTATAAAAAAATAGAGGTGTCGTGATTTTTCCGATAAAAACAGAAAAGCCGACAGCGCATAGACGCTGTCGGCTTATTTCATGAAAAAGTCAAAGATCTTCCTACGTTTTCGGGAAAGACCTTTTGGTGTATTCAGCAGCCTTCAACAACTTTTTTCTTCGCTACTTTAACCTTTACGTTGTCACCGTCTTTCAGCTCGGCATCTTTATCGCATTCCATGGTTACAGTAGCTTTTTCGCCTTCAACCGCAACTGTTTTCACTGTGCATTTCTCTGTTTTAGCGAAAGCGGTACCGATACAGAAAGCAAAGGCTGTTACCATCAGAGCTGCAACTATTTTTTTCATGATAATCTCCTGAAATATATTACAAATATTAGTTTAAGATATTAATAATCTGTACTGTAAACCGTTCTCAATCGCTTGTCAATACGAAAAATCACTTATCCGATCCCTTTGTTTTCTTGCCCTTTTCACTCTTTTTCACCTTTACCTCTTGCGGAATAATCTCTTCAATATCCTGCTTTAGAAGCTCATGCGAAACATATCCAGCATAGGATCGTATCATCTTTCCATCATGACTGACTAAAAAAGAAGTGGGAATCCCTGTCACTCCACCAAAGCCGCTCACAACCTCACTGTCCGCCATTAAAACCGGATAGTTAATATTGTCCTGCTCGACAAGATCATTAACAACATTTCCATCTCCCTCGTCAAGAGAAAGGCCAAGAACGGAAAATCCTTTAGCAGACAAATCTTTCTGGAGCTTAATAAGAGAAGGAATTTCTTGGCGACAGGGAGGACACCAAGTTGCAAAAAAAGTTACCAACAAAACCTTGCCCTTAAAATCATCGCTACTGATATCTTTCCCGTCCACAGCGGAAGGTAATGTAAAATCGGGCATAGGTGTAGCCAGCACTCTACCGCTCAGAGCCAACAACAAAATGGCACACATAACGAACGTCTTTTTCGTGATGATTGAATTCATGAACATCTCCTGCATGATATATTTTGACGCGTAATGAGAATCAGCTCGACTTTTTTGTTTATACCAGTATTTATATCTATCCTCATGAATTTGTCAACAAAGAAGCATATTCGATTTACTCTCTTACAGAGAAAAATATCCTCCGCCCAAAGCCCGCAAGCAAGGGCTGCAATTGGGGTACTTCAATTACGCCTCCCTTCTTCTCCACATTCTACTCTGCCTTCCTTCTAAAAACCATTGCTTCTTTACAAGATTTTGTGTAATGGTTACATGTTATTCTCTGAAAGCCGTGTCGCACCTGTTACTGCTCGTCGATATGGATAAATGGCGCTTTAAAGGCACTTTAAACTTTTCTCTTTTCACTGGACCCTCTCTGTATCTTATGAAAATAAGCTGGTTATATATATTGCTGACCTTTTTATCCGTCATGCATGCACCTGTTGCCCAATCTGAGATTATCGATTCCAGCGTTGCGGTGGTTAACGAAGATGTTATTACGCTTTCTGATGTTAACAAGATTGGCAAAGGGATTTTTAGACAAATTGCCGAGGAAGCTCCGCCAGAACAGCGAGAGGAAGCACTGAAACAAGCACGAAAAAAAATCATAACACAGCTTATTGAAAACAAGTTACTAAAACAACAAGCTACCGTACTCCATATTTCTGTTGCTGATCCAGAAATTGATCGCGCACAGAAGCAGGTGCTGCAACGAAACGGTTTCTCAGGCGAAGATTTCAGGGCCGAATTAAAAAAGATGGGGCTGAGCCAAGCTCAATACCGAGAGACCCTTCGGGAACAGATCCTTCGCAGCAAGTTGATTAATTACGAAGTACGCTCCAAGGTCGTTATCCCAGACGAAGAAATCCAGAAATATTTTGAGCAGGAATATAGTAAAGCCAGAGCCGAGGGATATTATCTTTTACAGCTCGGCGTATCTTGGACTGATACAGCTCAAGCCTCCGGCTTAGTGGCAGCGAAGGTAGATGCTCGCAAAAAGGTCGAGGCTGCACATAAGCTTGCCGAGCAAGGAAAAGAATTCAAAGATCTTGCCCGCCAATACTCAAACTTACCCTCTGCTGCGGATGGTGGTGACTTGGGCTTCTTTAAAAAAAATGAGCTGGCAACGTACATGCGAGATGCAGTAACAGCACTGCAACCCGGAGCAATCAGCCCTATCATTGAACGTCCTGACAGCTATATGTTTTTCAAAATTCTGTCGAACGGACAGGAAAAAGAAGGCAAGGAAAGAGTGCTTGACGAGAATATTAAAGAAGAAATTCGCAATAAACTGTATAAACAGGAAGCAGAAGAACGCTACAAAAAATGGCTGGAGAGAATACGTGAAGAGGCCTATATTAAAATCCTCTGATCTCCTTAAAAATCATAGGGTTGACAGCCACTGCTCTTTCCACCCTGCATGCAATATACGAAAAATCCAATAACTTTAAATGACAAACAGTTAATGACCAAACAAAAAATGAGTGATTCACAAGAAATCAAAGAGACGCTGAAAGAGCACACTCCTCATCAAGAAAGCGAAAATCTGCCGATCGGTAAACTTCTCTGTCAGGCACGCGAGAAAAAATCGTTAACAATCAATGATATATCGCAGGAAACGAATATTTCTTCTTCCAACCTGACCTCCATTGAGCTGGGCAATTATAATGAACTGCCAGCAGACACCTTCATCCGGGGACAAATAATTATTTACGCCAATTTTCTCGATCTCGACGGGAAGGAGGCGGCACGGTTATTTTTTGAAGAACGAGCCCAACATTTAACAAGCAAAGAAAGCAACCAATTCAACCATCAGGGGAAGGGGTTGTCTACCAAACAGCTGGCTGAACCAGCCCATATTTCCTCCGCGACTTGGGCCGTCAGTCTTTTTTTACTGATTATAACCTTTCTTGCCGTTTTCAGCTGGTATACAGGTTGGAACCCGTTTGCGTATTTTTTCGAACCGGAGAGAGATCAGATCAGCACAGCGGTAGCTCATGCGACCAAACCTGAAGAAAAATCTGAAACAGAGATGCTCCTCAGCGGAAATACACATGAGGAGACTGTAACACCTTCAGTTACAAAGTCTACTGAGACAACGCAAGACAAGCCTAAAGCAACAAACAGCGATACCGCTACACTGGATACCGCATCTGAGTAGTTGGTAGCGGCTTGTCGTACCAAAATTGCCGTACCGGATGCATTGTCCTGAAAAATGTTGATTTTGGTGAATCGGACAAAATCATCACCCTGTACAGCCCGGACATAGGCCGTTTTGCCGCTATTGCCAAGGGGGCCAAACGCTCGAAAAAACGATTTGTCAACAAACTAGAAGAATTTTCTCTGCTTGATATCAGCTACCGACCGGCCAGACATGACCGCCTCCACTTTCTCAGTGAGGCGGAGCTGAAAGAGGCCTTCCTCTCTCTGCGAACCAATTGTCAACGATATTGTACGGCTATGCTGGCCAGTGAACTCGTCCTTCGTTTTACCAGGGAACATGATCCAGACCGCAGAATCTTCTCCTTACTCCATTGGCTTCTGGAATCTCTTCACCACGGAGCTTCTCCCCTGCCCACCGTTGTTTTCTTTCATCTTCATCTGCTTGATGCCTGTGGCTACCGCCCTAAGCTGGAGCACTGTGCAATCTGCTCCTATTTACCGGATAACAAGAGGGGGCTCAGCAGCTTTACTCTTCAGCCTAGTAACGGCACCCTTATTTGCAGTCGTTGCAGCGGCAATACAGGCCGCTCACGCTTTACCCTTTCACTGCAAAGTCTCAAGTTCCTTCAAACAGCACAAGGCATGACAATCAAACAAATGCATCGCTTGCAGATGCCTGAAAACATCGCCTCTGAATGCCTATCTGTTTTATACAGCTACTCCAAGTACCTTTTACAATGCGACATCCACTCATGGAGCTTTCTTCTAAAAATCACAGGAAAACAGAAGTAAATAGAGAAGAGAAAAGGAGAGGAGAGGTACTGAATGACCCTTCAGTACAGGATTGTACAGGCTCACTTCTTTTTCTTAAAACTCTTCTCATTCCCTTTCACCAGTCGCCCAATATTCTCATGATGCTTGATCCAGATCATAACAACGACAAAACTAGCGAGTAAAAGCTTCCACGTCGGTTCTGCGAAAAAATAAAGACCGGGCAAGACAACGACTGAGGCCAACAAAGAGCCGAGGGAGACAAATCCGGTGGCAGCAACAGTTGCGATAAAAACCGCTAAGCTGATGAGAACCACTTTAGGGGCCAAATAGAGAAAAAGGCCGAGGCCGGTAGCCACTCCCTTCCCCCCTTTAAAGCCAAGATAAATCGGAAACATATGCCCAAGCACCGCAGCAGCACCGCAAAGAGCAATCACCGCATGACGATTTGGCGTATCGCCAAGCAGCAACCCGGCCAGAAATATAGGAAGGTACCCTTTTGCGCAATCAAGGAGAAAGGTTAAGAAGCCAAGTTTCTTGCCCAGCAGGCGGGAAACATTGGTGGCACCGATATTTTTACTGCCCTGCTCACGAATATTCACCCCCCGACCACGGGACAACAGGAGACCAAAGGGGATAGCACCAATCAGGTAGGACACTATGATAAAAAAGAAATGGGAAAAATGCATTATCGTCTGTTCAGGTTACATGCTGAGGTTTGCCCAAGGGCTGTTATCAAGTTTCTAAAAAAAAGAGCGGATGCTTTATTGCCGGGATCACGTTTTTCCTGTTCTTCATACATGGAGAACAGGCGGGTCAGGACGTGCATTGCATCTTCTTCAGTCAGTTCACCTAAATGCTCCCAGGCTTGGTTTGATGAGTTCATATTTTCTTATAAAGTTTCGGCAGTGATGAAAAGTACCGGGTCACCGGTGGGAAGGATAATTTTTATTTGTTATTCTTTTTCAGGAGAAAGTCAAGTGTACAACGGGAGAGACAAGGATATTTTCTCGCTTATAATAGTTTACACAAGCCTACAGCCATCATCTTCACATCGATACTCATTATGAAACAGCCATCGGATAAAAAAGGACGAGGAAAAATTGCGCTGTTACTCGCTGCAGCAGCCCTCGCGATTCTTTTCATTGTTTTTGACGGGCAACAATACCTGAGCCTCACCTTTCTCAAATCCAGTCGCCAACTCTTGCAGAGCTTCTATATTGAGCACCATTTGTTCACTATTACAAGCTACATATTGACCTACATCCTCATCACGGCCCTTTCTCTGCCCGGTGCCTTAATCATGAGTTTGGGTGGCGGAGCCCTGTTCGGTCTTTGGCTTGGCTTCCTGCTCGTTTCTTTTGCCAGCACCATCGGAGCAACTCTCGCCTTCCTTGGGGCACGCTTCCTTTTTAAAGACGCCATTCAGAAGCGATTCGGGGAAAAACTCACCGCTATCAATAAAGGGATTGAGCAGGACGGGGCCTTTTATCTATTCACCCTGCGCTTGGTTCCTGTCTTCCCGTTCTTTATCATCAATCTGGTCATGGGCTTAACCCCTATTCGCCCAGCGGTCTTTTATCTGGTCAGCCAGATCGGTATGCTTCCTGGAACCTTGGTCTATGTCAATGCAGGCACACAGCTCGGTAAAATTGAGTCTGCAAGCGGTATCTTATCTCCAGGACTGCTGTTCTCCTTTGCCCTGCTCGGGGTTTTTCCGTTGCTGGCGAAGAAGGTGATTGAGGTCATCAAGAAAAAAAACGAATAGCCCATATCGGGGTACAGGGACCAAAGGGATCATGCTCAGCATGTATCTTTCCGGTTCGACCTCTTCCTCTTCCTGGTTTTCCTGCGTGGTTTACCAGGGGCTCTATACGTCTGCTGGATCAGGCTGAGAAATAAGGCACATCCTCCTGCTTTCTCCCGGACAGGCTTCAACCTCAAGACGCACCATGCCCACATGCACAGAGCCCTTGCTGTCTACAGGATGTTCTGCAAGATATCTGTCAACAATCTGTGTAATGAAGGCCTCTCTGCGCTCAACCGGAACTCGTTCCGTATACGGCAGCCAGCTGGTGCGCAACCAACCTTCTAATCCGGCCCGCTCAGGATAGGACGTGTCCTTGGCAATAAGTTCTACTCGCTCAGGATGTAACCCTGCTTCCTTCAGCCAAACTTTATACAGCTCAGGTCCGTAGAAACCATACGGAAAGGTAAAATTTGTAAAATACAGCTGCCATTCTTCTGCAACGATGAGTTCGTCAAGGACAGTGATCAGAGAGGCCGCATTGCCTTTACCAGCCATCTGCAAAAGAATACGCCCTCCCAGATTCAAAGCCCTGCTGATGCCCGTAAGCACGGGCCGATGATCCTGCAACCAATGTAGGGCCGCATTGGAAAAGATGACGTCAAACTCTGCCTCACAGGCCAATTTTCTGGCATCCAGCTGTTGAAAGGAAAGATTGGGGTACTTTGCCCAAGGAAATTCTTTGCGGGCCAGCTCCAGCATTCCAGGAGAATTGTCCACGCCGAGGATCTCACCGTCCGGCAGGTGTTCGGCAATTTCTGCGGTTATCTTGCCGTCACCGCAACCGATATCCAACACAGTTTCATAGCCCTGGAGATCCAGTTTACTGATCAGCTCTCTGGCCCACCCCTGCTGCGCAGAGGAATGCCGGGCATAGTCTTCTGCATTCCAGTTGTATTGTTTTTCTTCCGACATAATTTTTTCCCTGCGCAATGCTTAGTTATTTGTCGAGTTCAAATGTCTTACGGGAAACTCCAGACGCCTCATTGTAAACCTCGAATGGCTCATTGTAAATTACAAATGGGGTGCTTGAAGTTTCGGATGCTCTGTTTTAAGCATGGAATGAGGAGTGCCGGAGTACTTTTGAAGGATTGTTTTACTGGATTGCAGGATATAGATGCAAACCCGCATCACTGCGCGGTTTGATTTTGGCCTGTGATACCAACGCGAATACATGATTCACTGTTTTCCTTTTTGCGCGAACCTCTAGCTCACATTTTCACAAAGTGTTTTCTGTGAATTTTAGTCGTTTAAATTCAATTATATGTGGCATACCTTGCCTTTTCATGGTTCGCAGTACTTGAAATAATTAGAAAAAGTGGTATAAAAGTATAAGTTGCAATGAGGAATTAAGGTCTAAAAAGAAGGTTCGCGCAAACGGGTATATAACTTTTTGATTCCGATTAGAAAAAAATATAGACTGTTGCAACGGCCTACCCTATGAAGAGGGTATTTTCTAAAGTTTCCATCTGTTGACAGGGCACAAAAAAAGGGCCGCCAGCTTATATGCTAGCGGCCCTTTTTTTTATGAACAACTCACTGGGTACATGCGCAGCGCGTAACCCGGTTTCTTTTTCCCCAACCTTCTTTTTTAAGTTTACAACGCATGCCGCCACACCTCCTATCTATCTATATTTACGCACTTCTATCTCGAAGCAGATAAAAATAAATTTATATCCAGAAAAAAATACCGATTGTTTACTTTTTATACAGCTTTTGATTATATAATAAGGAGGGAGCAATGTACAAATCAGGAAAATAAAATCCCCCTGATATCCTCCTTTACAAACACATTCCCTGAGAAAAACAACGCGAAAATTTGACTAACCAGTTGAGAAAATGAAGCTATATCTCATATCCAAAAGAAGCTACGAGGAAATCGCTATGACAACATTTCGTGCCTGTACAACGACTTCTATCTTTACAGTTCTCATGTCCTTGTTCATCTTTTCCTTGGTTCAGTCAGCTGAACTGAACATCACGACAGGTGGAAAAAAAGGAACATACTTTCAAATAGGTTCTGATATTTCGAACTTGGTGGGACAACATGGAGTTAGACTGGAAGTACAGGAATCAAAAGGTTCTCTGGAGAATATCATCAAAATTAACCAAAACAGCTATAACCAGATAGGCATAGTCCAATCAGACATCTTAGAGTATCTCAAAACATCCAATGACTATACCTTACAGAGTAAGGCTAAAAACATAACAATGATTACACCTCTCTATAATGAAGAAGTGCATGTCTTAGCCCGTGAGTCTATAAGAGAGTTCTCGGATCTGAGCGGTAAAAAGGTTGCAATAGGGCCAGAAAAAAGCGGCACAGCAATTACAGCCTCCCTTTTATTTAAAAAATCAGGAATTACTCCAGGCGAGAAAGTTTACATAAGTGCTGAGCAAGCACTGAGTGCCCTTCGCTCCAAAACTATAGATGCGATGATGTATGTCTCAGGATATCCAGTCAGCCTCTTTTCACAGATTACTGTTGCTGATAAGCTCCATCTCGTCCCAATAATGAATCGACCTACTTGTGGTTCCTATATCATGTCCTGTATACCAGCAAGAACCTATACGTGGCAACGCGCTATTGTACCGACAATCGCCGTCAAAGCAGTTCTCGCAGGATATGAGCATGACGAAAGGCAGCAGAAGACAAAAAACGTGTGTGAAATCGGCAAAATTATATACACCAACATTGATTGGCTGAAAAAAAACGGGCACTCGAAATGGGGCAATGTGCGATTAGATGATCAATTATCAGGCTGGAAAAAGAATGACTGTATTGACGATACCGTGCCAGCGTTAAGCTCGGCTAACCTGTAAGCACTCGACAGGATGAAAAATCACCCCCTCTCACCGGGTCCGTGCTTCTCGCATGACCCGATTTCTTTTTGCCTCGCCTCCAGTGCCCCCCGATCTTCTGAACATCGAAACATTTCCCCAGAGGGGGATGCAATTTTTTCACCTCTGCCGCAATAAAAAATATTAATCGTAATAAATAACGTTATCAATTACCTGTTAATCATCTGTTCTTCCATGAAAAAGATTGACGTGGGTATTCAATTATGATCTGTTGATATGATCATTTATCATATTGAGTTTTGAAGAAACAGTATAAGTCCAAAAACTCAATTGACAGCAAGGCGGGAGAAGGAAAGATGTTACATCTTAAAAAAGCTGAAGATTATGACAAAAAAATTATTCAATTAATCTACTCATGCCCCCTCAATCAAAAAAAAACAAATTGTCCCTTTAGAAAGATAAGAACAAAAGATTTCAACAAAAAAACAAACTGGATAAAAAGCTTATCATTGACAACAAAGAAATCAATATATCAATATCATTTAGTTTGTTATTTAAAAAGCATGTCATCAAAAAGAGCATTTTTATTGAAGAAACATCAAGAAGAAAATATAAAAATCACAGTAAGTAATAAAACAAAAAGTATGGCAGCAAAATGCAAAAAAAAACATCTTGCCTGGAGAAAAAAGGGGAGGAGATTTGTGAGGTAAAAAAGTGTCTCCTTGAGTCGGCTCTCTACGTAATATTTAACAAGAAAGAACCCTGTAATTATCATTATTCGATTGGTGGCGATTCTTTTTGCGGCTGCCCTGTACGTAAAGAAATTTTCAAAAAATATAAAATCTAGCCAACCGATTAACACGCTGTAAAAAGGACACAAAGCAGCAGGACAGCATCCCTTTCTGCCTCACAAAATGCTTAAGCACCCTGCGAAGGCTGCTGCCCGTTCATTTCCTTGTACAATTTCAAGGCCATCATTCCGACAACCAACACCCCCGAGACAAGGACCACCCAGAGTAACCAGCGACGCCAAGGCAATTCCTCAGCAGTTTCAAGCCTTGCCTCACCTCCGAGGATCTTCTGTGGCCCAGCCTGTGCAGACGCAACCAATTTTTTTTCGCTCTGCGGATCAACGGCCTTGAGAAGCCGATCCACCTGGGAGCGTGCTGCTCCCAAACCGGCACGTCCGTAGGCCACAGTGTATGGTTTCTCTCCCTGCGCCATAAAGAGCAGTTGACCGGGTAACCAACCCAATTCCAGCGTCGGAGCCTGGTGAATACCGCTGTTGTCCGCAAGCTCCAGCAGCCAATACCGATCAGTGGTACGGTTGATGGCGAGGTTCTCA
Organism: Candidatus Electrothrix aarhusensis; assembly: GCA_004028505.1. Lineage (GTDB taxonomy): Bacteria > Desulfobacterota > Desulfobulbia > Desulfobulbales > Desulfobulbaceae > Electrothrix > Electrothrix aarhusensis. Next base: position 18,390 of record MTKO01000070.1, on the reverse strand, counting down.
CTCTCCATATTAACCTCTTCAACGGTCAGCCTATAGGCCAGCAAGGAGGCCCGCCGATGCCAGGAAGCCTCTTCATCCGCCTTGGAAAAAACAGAGACCTGGGACAGAGAATTCTGTTCAGGCAGGCGAATCCTGAGTTGATCCACCGGAAAAAACCCCTTACTGTCATACAGATATCGCGCTGCCCCTTGCTCAGTAACAGGCAGGGCTTTACCAGCCAGCGTGAGCGCCGTGCGAGGATGAACTTGCTCTTCTCTATTATATCCAGCCTTAACCGCAGTCAATCTCACCCCGTCTTTACCAACAGGCCAGGACAGACGGAGGTAGGTCTTTTGATGAATACCTCGGGGGACGATAATCCTTTTGCGGAGCAGGGTATGGCCACCGAAGCGAAGTTCTGCCAGGGTTGCTGAACCAACCTGCGTCTGCCAGTTGTTCAAATCATTACTGCTGTCCAGTTGCACTGAGGTCGAAAACTGTTCCCCCTGCCCCTCCCAGGCTAGTTCCAACCAATCCGCAGGCTTTTCTAAGTCTAAGCCACTGGTATCGAAAATATAGGCCGTAATAGTCTGGTTCAGCTGGCTGCTCTCCCCAGAAACATTCTGGCGAAGATCAATAATGGTTCCTTGGCTGTTAGTGGCGATATGGAGATTAGGAGGAGAGCCGCTACTGCCCTGTGTATCGCTGAGCAGAGGAAAAAAGGGCAGAATCTGAGCCGGGCGTTTTTTTTTCCTTACTGACCGGAGACCGAAGGAGATGGGGCACGGCATGATTGGCGTTAAAAACCCGCAGGTCCCCGAGATTGGATGTGGTGCAGCCCTGATAGATTGCTGCCGGGACGGTCAGACCGTAAATGGCATGAGTACCGCTGATTGTCAGATCCATGCCGTAGGCAAAATCATCGCGCTGTAAAGGCTGATTATCATCATGCCCACTGGCTTGGACAGGAGTACTGCAAACGATAAGGAATAGGATAAGAAGTAGAGGCAATTCATGAATTTCCCTTTGTTTTATAAGGTTGGGATGAGTTACCATAACCTTTCGTAATAGTTTCATGATATTTTCTCCTGTTCGATCCGCGCAGGGGGTAAGGGAGCAAAATAGCCGATGATCATCAACAGAGCACCGACGGCTAAAAAGGAAACGATCCGTTCCACAGTGCCGCTGTTCGCTAGGTCAACCAGGAAGAGCTTAGCCACAGTGATACCGATCAGTCCTGCCCCGACCAACCAAAGAGTACGGCGTTGCAGACGATGTGCTGTCACCATCAAAATCAGAGCGAGGGTGCCCCAAAGAATAGCAAGTGCAGCCTGATAGAGTTGGGAGTCCAGCATAGCCCCTTTATCAAAGGGCACTGCGGCAAAATGATGCACAGAGCGGGCCAATGCCGCATTGAGCCAAAAAAAGGCCGTGGCTCCGCCCACTACGATAAAGATTTGCAGCGGAATCCAGGAACCAACATACTCTCGGCGCAAAAGCACCCAACGAAAGACAGCAAGAAACACAATAATTTGCATCAACTCCAATGGATTAAAAATCGGAATAAAGGGTAACGGAGCAGCGTTGCCAGAGCTGAGCAAGGAGCTCATCAGCAACCAGAGCCACAGTAACACTGCAAGAACGGCTGAACCTTCCTCTTGATACTGCGCAGCATAATCAGAAAGGGGCCAGTATCGGGCCAGACGTTTGCTTTGTACAAGCTGTAACAAAGCAGCTGGAACCAGCCCCCAGACAATCAAATTCCAGACCCCGACCCCGCCAGTCAAGTGATGAACCTGCCAAGCAGCTTCTGCGGTCAGAATCAGAACGAGGAGGAGATACGCACCGATATGAGTGAGGCGGAGCAGTACAGTCGGCAGCCTTTTTTCACTCATACGCTTACCCATACGCCCCAGGTGAAGGCAGTAATAGAGAAGGAGAAAAAGCATCGGCCAGGTCAGCCAACCCAGATGGGCAAAAAAATGACTGCTCCTGAAAAATCCCTGCCAACCAAAGGTATCCAAACTCACCATAATCATTATCGGCAGAAAACCGAGGCTTGGCCAAGCCGCTATGGGCCAGGAAATCCGCCGGGCTAGCGTTATCATGGCAGCACAGCTCAGCCCGATAAAGAGCAGAACCGCATAATTCTGATAGGTATAATAGGGAACAAGCTGGTAGTTTAACTCGTTGATGCCACCGCCGAACCACCAGATGTTTCCCCAGATAAAAAGCAGGATGTGGTGGTATCGCTCAAAACTGCGCAGGTTATCCGCCCGATAGAGATACCAGGAGGAAAACAGAGAGGACAGACTGATGATCAGGCTGCCCAGGTACATCCCGTTGAAGAGGATCATCCGTTCACCGGAAAAATAACCGCTGGTCAGAAAAAAGAAGGCAGCAACAAATTGGAGCAGAGTGCCGAAATTCCTGGGGAGCAGCCGATTCTGGCGTACACCCACCCAAATCAAAGCAGCTCCTTCCAAAGCCCAAGTCACAGCTGTCCAACGCCCGCTCAGGGCCAAGGGTACTGCCAAGGTAACAAAGACGATGCCCAGGGCGAGAAAGGCCTCGGTCAAGGTACGCATTCCCTGTCGCAGCTGCTCATTTCCCTTATTCCAAAGAAATTTTGCCAATCCGATATAGAAAAAACTGACCAGCAGGGCACTGATTGCCAGCCCGTATTTCAGATCCTTAACCAAGGCTGTCTGGAGGGAAAAGCAGATAATCGGGGTGCCAAAAACCAGGGTGCCGTCCACGTATCCTCGCAGTTTAGGAGGTTGTCGAAAGGCGAACAGGACACCGATCAGGGTGAACAGCAGAAAAAAGAGAACAAGAAAAGGCTCAGTCGAGGCAAAATAACGAGGCTCATAGCTGCTCACTCCCCAATAGCTACCAATCCCCAGAGTAAAGAAAAAGCCGAGCAGATTGAGTTCCCGCCATGCCTTGAACCAGGCAATGATCAGGATGCCTGTATTGAGCAGGGCATAATAACTGAACAGGGCCACATGATTGCCACTGCCGGTGGAAAGCAGGACTGGTGCCAGAAAACCGCCAATCGCCCCGAACAGGGCCAGAGGTTTGGCATCCTGAAGAAGGGCCAAAGCTGCTGAAGTACAAACCAACCCCACCATCACCGCAAAGGCCAAGGGCGCAGGCAGTAAATGATACAGCTTAAAAGCCGCAAAGACATCGAGAAAGAGCAGGCCAACACCCCCGCCCTGCATCAGCAGGGCAAAACCGCTTCGTTCCAGCCGTAGCTTCCAGCCAAAGAGCAGCATGGCTATCCCGGCCAGGGCCACAGCGAGTAGGCGCAGCTCAATGGGCAGCATATTGCGATCCACAGCGTATTTAAGGAGAAAGGAGACCCCGAAAAAAAGAACCAGCAGGCCCACCCGCAACACCACATTGCCCTGGGTGAAAAAATTCCACAGATAGGTAAGCATTCGCTCAACCGGATCAGCGGGCGGCGGGGCACTGGAGGATGTTGAAGGAGGAACGAAGGAGGGAGTGCTTATCGATTTATCCGGGTGGCTCTGCTCCTGCTCACGCATCTTTTTCTCTATTTTATCGTCAACTTTTGTTTCAGTCGGAACGAATATCTCCTCCGGCTTCGCGGCTTCAGTTGCCTGATGAATTTGATAAACAGCGCTCTGTTCTTTCTGTTCCTTTGCTAAAGATCGAGCAGGAACAGCGACAGGTTTTTTAGGCGCTTTTTCAAAAGATCGAAGCAGAGCTTCATGCTTCTCCAGCCGCTTTTCCATGCGTTTGAGCAGCTTCTTCTGCGCCGAGGTTCTGACCAGGAGAAATCCCAGGGCCATCCCGACAAACAGAATACCGCCAATAATTATAATGATGATCGTTTCGATCATACCCGCTCCCCTCTCCTCTTTTTGTAGTTCTCAGGAAAACGGAGCTGATCCGCCTGCCTCCTCATCGTCTCCCTACTATAGCAGAAATAACCGCCTGACCGGAACCTTGTTTTTTCTCTCCAGCATCCTCCCCTCCGCTGACAGACCTTACCGCTCCCATTATCCTGCGTTGCGCAGGGAAAGAGCAATCCGTTTCCGTTGCTGATCCACCTCCAGCACCCGTACTGAAACCTGCTGCCCCACCTTGACCACCTCGGCAGGATCTTTGACAAAGCGATCCGCCAGCTGACTGATATGGACTAATCCGTCCTGATGCACCCCGACATCAACAAAAGCGCCGAATTGAGTGACATTGGTGACAATACCGGGCAGACGCATTTCTTCGACCAGATCACCTATGGCATTGACCCCATCGGCAAAGGCAAAAACGGAAAATTCCTGACGCGGATCACGACCGGGCCGAGCAAGCTCTTCCAGGATATCCCGCAAGGTGGGCAAACCGAGTGAATCGCCCTTTTCTGTTGAGCGAACATATTGTTGCAGATCAAGCCGGTCCCGTAGCTCCTTTTTTTCCATCAAATCGCTGACCGTACACCTTAGATCAGCAGCCATTTTTTTTATCACCGCATAGCGTTCTGGATGAACAGCAGAATTATCCAGGGGATTATCCGCCCCGTGAATGCGAAGAAAGCCTGCGCATTGCTCAAAGGCCTTGGCTCCCAAACGAGGCACCTTGAGCAGCTGCTTCCGATTTGTAAAGGGTCCCTGCTCATCCCGCCAGGCAATAATCTTGGCAGCCAGCCCCGTTCCCAAGCCCGAGACATAGGCAAGCAATTCCAGAGAACCGCTGTTCACTTCCACCCCAACCGTATTCACACAATGCATGACCACGTCATCCAGGCCCTTTTTCAGGGCTGCCTGATTGACATCATGCTGGTACTGGCCCACCCCGATGGAAGCGGGATCAAGCTTGACCAATTCAGCTAAAGGATCCTGAAGGCGACGACCAATGGAGACTGCGCCCCGCACCGTGATATCATGGTCAGGAAATTCCTGTCGGGCCACCTCTGAAGCAGAGTAGATCGAGGCCCCGCTCTCGTTGACCAACGTAATCAGGATTTCCTTGTCCAGCCCGAGGCCCCGAACAAACTGCTCCGTCTCCCGCCCGGCTGTGCCGTTACCGATGGCAATAGCCTGAATGCGGTGTTTCTGACAGAGTTTTATGATCGTTCGCTCGGCCTCTTCCTGCCTTTCTTTGCCGTGGGTGGGATAGATCGTGGTGTAATCAAGCAATCTGCCTGTTCGCTGAGGCAGACCAGCTTGGCTCCGGTGCGGAATCCCGGATCAAGGGCCATAACCCGTTTTTGTCCCAAGGCCGGGGCCAGCAGCAATTCCCGAAGATTATCAGCAAAGACTTTAATAGCCTCCTGATCAGCCGCTGCTTGAGTTCAGCCCGCAATTCGTTCTCCAGAGAAGGCCCCAACAGCCGCTTATAACTCTCCTCTCCTGCCAGTGATAGCTGCTCGCGGAACCTGCCTTGCGATGAAAACTTCCTTTTAAGCAGAGCAAGAGCGGCATCCTCATCCGGTCGAACCGCGAGGCGCAGCATCTTTTCCGCTCCTCCACGAAACATGGCCAGCAAACGATGGCTCGGCACTTTATTTGCCGCCTCCTGCCAATCAAAATAATCCTGAAATTTGGCCCCTTCCTCCTGCTTTTTCTTCACGACTGCGGAATGAATCACGGCCTTGTCCGCAAAGAATCGGCGCAACTCGGCCCGCATCTCCGCATCCTCACTGATCCGCTCCGCATGATATCCCTTGCCCCAGCCAAGGCCTCATCCTCTGTATCCACTTCTTTTTCCGAATCAACAAAGGCGGTAGGTTGCATTGCACTGTCCTGACCCGTGAAGATGGCTTGGGCCAGCGGTTCAAGACCTTTCTCCTTTGCCACCGAAGCCTTGGTCTTGCGTTTCTGCTTATAGGGAAGAAAGATGTCTTCCAAGGTGGTCAGGTCGCTCGCCTGTTGTAAGGACTTTTCCAGTTCAGCGGTCAGCAATTCCCGATTGGCAAGGGAATCCAGCATGGTCTTTCGTCGCTTTGCCAAGGCGGCAAGTCCTGCCAGCTGGTCCCGGATCGCAGCGACTTGAACTTCATCAAGGGAGCCGGTCAGCTCTTTCCGATATCGGGAAATAAAGGGCACGGTTGCGCCCTCTTCAAGGAGTTGGGCTGTGGCAAGCACCTGCTCAGGCGTGATGTTCAGGGCTTGTGCGATATGATGTTGATGATGATTATTTTGTTGATCCTGCGGCATAGGAGGGTCTCAAGGAAATAGAGGAACGGGATAGTGATGAATCATTATGTAACCGGTTACGGTTATAACGAATTCGCTTGAGAAGAGCAAAGAGATTTTGGCTCTCTTTCGGTTGAAGCGGCTTCTTGTAGTGGGAAAGGATATGTCATGGTGAGCAGGGCGTTGTTCAACGCCTCGTTGCTGCGGGATTGATTATGTTTAAGGTGGTTCGAAAGGAAAGTGCTACAGATGAAAAAAAGCGAGGAGAACTTGTCGGCAGCGGAGACGGTTACGTAAGAGAGAACGACCGAAAGGTCGCAAATGAAACTGAACGCCTGTATATATCGAGATATATACAGGCGTTCAGCAAAAAAGTCAAGTTGATCTATTTTTTCACTATGAAATAAACAAGATAGCGCAGAATGCTAACTCCCAAAACGTTCTGTAAAATTTGACTCTTTGACTAATTCGTCATATGAATTGGGGATAACATTAGATTCTAACATTTTTTTAAAAATTTCATATACATCTTTTTTATGTCCCGCCCTTCTGATACTGACCTCATCGTTCAGCCAAACTAAGACTATTTCTGTATTTCGAGAAGAATATTGAAAAAAAAGACGATATCGAGATGGAAGGCCATTCTTTGCTCTTCTCCAATTTTTATGTTTTTTCCCGAGCGTACTCAGGTTGAACTCCTTATTACCAGGCCCTGTAACTATTCGGTATTCTATGCAATTACTAACACTTTCGAAAAACTTATAATCCCGATGACTATAAAAACCATCGGGATCACGTTTGGCCAACTCTTCAACTCTCTCCAAGAGGCCCTGAAACCTTTCTTCAAAAAGAGGGTGCCATAATAAATTCCAATCAACGCTCATTACATTTCAAGCTGTTCGTTTCGCTCTCTCGCCAAGTAAGCTTTATTTCTAATTTTGGCAATCCGGGTAAAAATACTGTCCGGTACTCTTTTTACGTTGCCATTTTTAATATCTTTACCCAGCAAATCAAGAAACTTTTCTTTAGCTTTTATTTCTTCGATTTTTGGCGATAAATTTAGAATTTTGGTTGCCATAACATCCTCCTCGTTTAACTTAATACACCGTACAATAACGGCCTTGTACTAATTGTAAGTACATACGTACGAAAACCATGTTTACTATTTTTATAAACGATGCACTTTTCTTATTGTATAGTTCATAAAGAAAATACCGCAACATATTTTTGTTGTTTTGCTGTCATTAATTAAATCGATTTCACAAAAAGGTACCTACGCCAAAATCAAACCGCGCAGTGATGCGGGTTACAGGTCGGGGTCGCAAATTCGAATCCCAATACGTTCCTCTCTCACCCGACAGACACTAAACCGCCACCCAGCAACCAGCCACCATCATAAACAACAGAGAGAAATTTAAGTACCGGAACAGAGACCTGTAGGCAGGCTGCTTGCTCAAGAAAAGTTGCACGCCGAACAGCCCGCACAGGACAAAAGCGTTAACAGCGATCAAAGAACGCATAAAAACCCCCAACTGAGACGGCATCACCGTAAAAGCCAACATAGTCATTGCAAGGGCGGCAATCCAGGGCAGGAAAATTCTTCGCAGGGCGGGCTCTGAGAGACCTTGCAGCAGGTTAGGAACAGGGCTCAATTTTCAATAAACAACACATAGGGACATCAGTCAGGCTAACTCCGAAAACAAAAAGAAGGCCTCCGGGTAAAAATGTTTTTGCTACTGCGCCAAGCAAAATAATAGAAATCTGATATTCACCTTTCCAATCTATCTGATATTTTTAATAGTTATATGATTTCATAATAATAGCCGCCTTCTGCCTTGTCAAGAAAAGCAGCATCTGTCCCGCTGGCGACAATATGACAACGTGGTTCTCTGTGCCAAGCAAAGAAAATGTAGAAACAGTTAGTTACAACAAAATCAATCCAGACTCATTTTAATCGCGCCATTCGTTATGCGATTGATAACCAGAAGCACAAGGCAAGCCCTGTTCATATGGGTTTGTATGGAAAAAGAGTTGTTCTTGTCGGAAAAAAAGAATAAAAGAAGAAAAAAAATACCAGCTTTTACTTCGACACCATGACATCAATATACAATCTTCGACAATACCTTGATATTCTCCGCCGAGAAAATGAGCTCCTCGTTATTGACACCGAGGTTGATCCCTATCTCGAAATAGCAGAAATTCACCGCCGAGTCATCGCCAGCAACGGACCGGCCCTGCTCTTCACCAAGGTCAAAGGCTCCTCTTTTCCGGTGGTCACCAATCTCTTCGGCACCAACCGCCGGTTGGAACTGGCCTTCGGTACTAGGCCGATGGATTTTGTCGCGGATTTGGTCAGGTTGGCGGAACAGGCCATGCCTCCGAGCCTGTCCACGATTCGGCAGGCTGCGCCGCTGGCTCTCCAAGCTTGAAGATTGGCTTAAAAAACGTGAGACCGGGTTCCGCACCGATTTTGGAAAACCTGCAACAACCGGCCCGAATGACTGAGCTGCCCATGCTCACCTCCTGGCATTCCGACGGAGGAGCCTTTGTCACCCTACCCTTGGTCTACACCGAGCACCCAGACGGACACGGCCATAATCTGGGAATGTACCGTATCCACCGTTATGATGACACCACCACCGGCATTCACTGGCAGATTCACAAAGGTGGTGGCTATCATTATTGCGCAGCAGAACAGCAGAATCAGCCCCTGCCCATGACCCTGTACATCGGTGGCCCACCAGCCTGATGCTCTCTGCCATCGCTCCACTACCGGAAGATATCCCCGAGCTGATGCTGGCCTCCCTGTTGCAGGGCAAAAAACTGGGCATGACCAAGGATCCTCTGGGCGGCCATCGCCTGGTGGCGGAAACAGAATTTGCCATCAAGGGTATTGTCCCACCTAAGCTTCGGCAGGCGGAAGGCCCCTTTGGCGACCATTACGGCTATAATTCTTTAGCCCATGATTACCCGGTGTTTAAGACCGCCCATCTTTATCATCGCAAGGACGCCATTTATCCGGCCACAGTGGTTGGGCGGCCCAAGCAGGAAGATTATTTTATCGGCGATTTTTTGCAGGATCTGCTCTCGCCGCTCTTCCCCTTGGTGATGAAAGGTGTGCAACAGCTCAAGACCTTTGGTGAAGCCGGTTTTCACTGCCTGGCCGCAGCCAAGGTCAGTAATCGTTATCCTCGCGAGGCCTTTGCCGCAGGCCTGCGCGTTCTCGGGGAGGGGCAGCTTTCGCTGACCAAATTCCTGATTATCACGGACGCAGTCTCGATATTGCTGATTTTGGCAAGCTGTGGACCCATGTTCTGGAACGTATCCAATGGGACAGAGATCTCTTTGTCTTTGCAAATGTATCTCAAGACACCTTGGATTACACCGGCCCCTCAGTGAATAAGGGTTCCAAGGCCATGATGATGGGACTGGGAAAAAAACGACGTGACCTGCCCAGAGAATTCAGCGGCAGCCTGCCGCCAGACTGTGCGCATCCGAATCCGTTTCTGCCCGGTACCCTTGTCGTTCAGGGTGATACCTACGAGAACAGTCCAGAACTGGGACCCAAGCTTGCTGCTTGGGAGGGCGTGGCTGACTGGCCGGTTATCCTGTTGGTGGATTCTACTGCCGAGGCCACGGAAAGTATGCAGGAATTTATCTGGACCTTTTTCACTCGCTTTGAACCGGCTGCGGATATTCACGGTAAGGAGCAGCAGGTCAAACGCTTCCATGTCGGCTTGACGCCACCCATTGTCTTTGATTGCCGCCTGAAGCTTGGTACACTGAGGTGCTGGAGGTGGATCAGCCGACCAAGGAACTTATGGACAGTAAATACAATACAATTATTCCGGCGCAGTTTAGATAATGACAGGTAGGGGCAACGGCGTGCCGTGCCCCTTATTTTATATGGAAAGAATACAAAAAATTATAGCCCATGCTGGCATCTGTTCCCGGCGCAAGGCGGAAGAATATATCGCCCAAGGCAGAGTCAAGGTTGACGGCAAGCCGGTCACCCAACCGGGGCTCAAGGTTGATCCCGAGCAGGTTGTCATCACCGTGGACGGCAAGCCTCTGCGAGAAGAAAAAAAAATCTACATCCTTCTCCATAAACCGAGGGGCTATGTCACCACCATGTCCGACCCCCAAGGCCGTCCTATCGTTACAGATCTGCTCCCGGAAATCAAGGAACGTCTTTTTCCGGTGGGCCGACTTGACCTGGACAGCGAAGGTGCCCTCCTCCTGACCAATGATGGGGCTTTGGCCAATCAGGTCCTTCATCCCCGTTTTGAGGTCAATAAAACCTATGAAGCAACCGTACGAGACTTGCCGAAAAAATCCGATCTCCAGAGACTTGAACAAGGAATTGTACTCGACGGTAAAAAAACTTGGCCTGCCCAGCTCCGTATACTCAAAAAAAAGAAAGATGTTACCGTCATTGAGATCATAATTCATGAAGGAAAGAAAAGACAGGTACGAAAGATGTTCCAAGCGGTCGGTCATCCGGTTATTCGTTTAAAACGAACGCCTACGGCAGGTTGCAGCTAAAAAATCTGCAAGAGGGAAGATACCGTTTTTTGGACGAAATTGATGTAAAAAAACTTTTTTTTGTAAAAAAAATTAAATATCCTCTTTACATTCAGAAGTATACCTGATTAACTATCATTAATAGTAATGATATTTAATGGTTTCTACTAAACTAATTTTTAACCCCTCGGCCTTGCACTCTTTGGCTGCAGGCCCTGCTGTGAAAGGGAGAAGGTATGAATAAATCGGAACTTATTGAGGCATTAGCCGAAAAAATTGAGCTGCCTGTACGCGAAACTGCCGCTATCACCAAGACCATCATTGATGCAATGAGCAACGCCTTGGTTGAAGGAGATTCCATTGAAATCCGTGGATTTGGAAGCTTTACAGTTAAGCAATACGGTGCCTACACGGGCCGCAACCCAAAATCAGGAGAAAAAATCAGCGTTGCCCCAAAAAAGCTTCCCTTTTTCAAGGTGGGCAAGGATCTGAGAGAGCGTGTGGATGCAGAAGCAAAGCCGCAGAGCAAGAAAAAGAAAAAATAAGTCATCTTTCTTCTGCTCTTAGCGGATATTAGCTAATAATTCCGCCTACCAGATCGTAGGTATGAGCCTCGGTGATTTCAACAGTTACGATATCACCGGGGCTTGCTGTTCCGTCGTTAATAAAGACACAACCGTCAATATCCGGTCCTTGATACTGGGTTCGACCTTCCAGTAATAGATCTGTTTCTCGACTAACCCCCTCTACAAGAACAAGCTCTTTTCTCCCTACATACTGTTGCAAGCGTTGGGCACTTATTTCTGCCTGAAGTTCCATAACTCGAGCAAAACGCTCCTCCCGTATATTCCTGTCCAGCTTTTCCGAGAAGTCAGCTGCAACTGACCCCTGTTCAGCCTCATAGGAAAAAACGCCCACATGATCCAATTGCCATTTTTTCAGACAATCGAGCAAGTTCTGTACATCATCTTCTGTTTCTCCTGGAAAACCAACCATCATGGTGGTCCGCAGGGCACAGTTAGGCAAAATTTGACGAATCATAGTGATTAACTGCTCCAGATCCTGCTGCCCATAACGACGCCCCATTCTTTGCAGAACGTGATCACTCACATGCTGAAAGGGAATATCCAGATAGGGAAGGATACGGGGTTGCTCAGCCATCAGCTCAAGAAGCTCCGAGGAAACTGAAGAGGGATAGAGATAGAGCAAGCGAAACCAGGGGATATCAGTCTCAGCAAGAAGTTTCTTGAGCAGGGAAACAAGGTTATCACCTGCTTCAAGATTATCCTGATCATCAAAATCATCACCGTAGGCTGTCAGATCCTGGGCAATAAGGGAAAGCTCCTTTACCCCGCCCTGCTCCAGGGCCTTGGCTTCGATGATCAAATCCTGGACAGATCTGCTGCGGAGATCACCTCGTATCGCCGGAATCATACAGTAAGTACAGCGATTATCACAGCCCTCGGTGATTTTGAGATAACTACGAAAAAACGGGGTTGCCAATCTTCGCGGCACCGTACTGTCAGCAAGGAAACAGGAAGGCCCTTGGAGAAACAACGAAGAATCTCCCGGAGACCAGTCCTTCACCAAGGCCGCGATATCCTTTTCCTCGTCAATACCGACAAAAAAATCCACTTCAGGAAGTTCCTCCTGCAAATCTTTACCGTAACGCTGGACCATACAGCCGGTGACCACTATTTTTTTGGTCGGATCCTCTTTCTTATATTCGGCAAGGCGGAGAATTTCATCCACAGCCTCTTCCACTGCCGGACGAATAAATCCGCAGGTATTAACAAGAAGCAATTCTGCCTCAGCCGGATCCTCCACAGTAGTATATCCTTCAAGCTCAAGGGAGCCGAGCATCATTTCGGAATCGACCAGGTTTTTTGCGCAACCGAGGCTTGTCAGGTGCATTTTTTTCTGAATTATCATTATCTCTCTTACGGTATCATCAATCTATTAATTTTTCCTTTTGACTCGCTATCTTGACTGCCTGATTCTGCAACTATCACCCCTCCAAAATACGGAGAACAGCATGGCGCAACACAGCTTTATAACGTCCCGTATAGCCTGTCAAGGCTTTAATCTCATCCGAACAGAGATCAAGAGTGCCAGCTGGTTGGCATATTTTACAATGAGATGTTATGCTCACAAGCAGTTGCTGCTCTGATACAGAAAAAATCCTCTCTATTTTTCATTCCGCACAGGGTCATGAAGAATAATTTATGAAGGTTACAGCAGAATTACTTTGCAAAAGCGATGTTTTTTTTATATCAATAATTTTTGGGCTCAATAGCCTGTGTTCTGTTCAGCACAGGCAATGGAGAACTTCTCCTGCCAGCCTGCTTTTTTGAACATCAAGATAAATACTCCTATGAATACCCATTTATTAGCGCTCCAGGACTTTACCCGTATACAGCTACAGGCTTTTCTTGACCGGGCAGCAGTACTCAAAAAAGAAAGACAAAAAGGTCTGCGGCATCAGCAACTTGCCGGAAGAAAAATATGCATGCTGTTTGAAAAGCCCTCCACCAGGACCAGGGTATCCTTTGAAGCGGCTATGTACGAGATGGGCGGTCAGGTTATCTTTATGTCGGCCAAGGAAAGCCAGTTGGGAAGAGGGGAACCCCTCAAAGATACCGCACGAGTGCTGGCCCGTTACGTCGATGCCCTTGTCGTCCGTACCTTTGGTCAGGAGGTCGTGGAAGAACTGGCTCATTTTTCAGCTGTTCCGGTGATCAATGCACTGACCGATAGACACCATCCCTGTCAGATTCTCAGCGATATCATGACAGTTATTGAGCAAAAAGGCGATCTGAGTGCATTAAAGATCGTCTGGATCGGAGATGGTAATAATATGGCCAATTCCTGGATCCAAGCTGCTCGGTACTCGGTTTTTCTTTGACCCTTGCCTGCCCGACAGGGTATGATCCTGACCCAGCAATCCTTAAAGCAGCGCAACAGCAGGCAAAAAAGCCGATTACCCTGCTCCGTGACCCTGCTGAGGCAATACAGGGCGCTGATGTCGTGAATGTTGATGTCTGGGCATCTATGGGCCAGGAAGACGAGACGGAAAAACGACTGGCTGTTTTTCAACCCTATCAGCTGAATAAGGCCCTGCTCAAGCATGCAGCAGCTGATGCCGTTGTTCTCCACTGCCTCCCTGCCCATAGAGATGAAGAAATCACCGAAGAGGTACTGGAGGGCTCGCAATCTGTCGCCTTTGATCAGGCGGAAAATAAAATGCACATGCATAAGGCCATTCTGGAATATTTGATTAACGGGATGGTGTGAATTACAAGATGAACCCGGAAATGGAACTTCAGGAATTAGGTAGCATCTTGAACAAAATGTACAGCGAAGCTTTAAAAGGGGAAGCTGTCACAATGATCCACCTATTCGGTATTCTTTATTCCAAAGAGATTGAAGCATTGGGTTCGAGCGCAACAGAGATAGCAAAAGCTGCAACTATTCAAGAATCATATGGAACCGAGATTCGCAAAGGCGTTAATCTGGCAAAATATGTTGTCGTTAAGAAAGCTCATACTATAAAAAACGATGTTTGATGCTTTTCTAAGCAACTTAGTTTCGTATTATTCATAATACAACAATAATAACAATTCATTAGCAAGCCAATATGAACGTAAATAAAATAGTACTCGCCTATTCAGGCGGCCTGGACACCTCAGTCATTCTTAAATGGCTGGCAGAAGAATACGAATGCCCCATCATCGCCTATGCTGCTGATGTCGGCCAGCACGAAGACTGGGATGCTGTCCGAGAAAAGGGCATGGCCACCGGTGCGGAAAAAGTAATCATTTCCGACCTGCGTGAGGAATATGTCCGTGATTATATCTTTCCCGCCTTTCGAGCCAATGCCATTTATGAAGCTCCTACCTCCTCGGCACCTCGTTAGCCCGCCCGATCATCGCCAAGGAACAGGTCCGTATTGCGAAACAGGAAGGCGCGAACGCGGTCAGTCACGGAGCCACCGGCAAGGGGAACGATCAGGTACGCTTTGAACTGGGCTACTTGGCCCTGAACCCCAAATTGCAAATCATTGCGCCTTGGCGATTCTGGGATCTCAATTCCCGCAAAAAACTGGTCGCCTTTGCCAAGGAACATAATATTCCCATCCCCACAACCAAGAAGAATCCCTACAGCTCGGACGAAAACCTGCTCCATATCAGCTTTGAAGGCGGCATCCTGGAAGATCCTTGGAATGAACCGGAAGAGGGTATGTTCAAGCTCTCCGTGTCACCGGAAAACGCTCCTGATGTCCCGACCTATATTGAAATGGATTTTGAGCAGGGCAATCCGGTCGCCATCAACGGTGAACGTCTCGGACCGGTAGAATTGCTCACTGAGCTCAACCGCCTAGGTGGAGAAAACGGTATCGGTCGGTTGGATATGGTGGAAAACCGCTTTGTGGGTATGAAATCACGCGGGGTCTATGAAACACCGGGCGGTTTCATCCTCCGGGAAGCCCATCGGGATTTGGAAACCATCACCATGGACCGCGAGATCCTGCGCATCCGAGACAGCCTGGTACCGGAATACTCCAAGCTGATCTATAACGGTTTCTGGTTTGCACCGGAAATGGCGCTCTTGCAGAAGACCATGGACGAAAGCCAAAAAACCGTGAACGGTACTGTCCGCCTGAAGCTCTACAAGGGTAATTGCATCCCAGTAGGCCGTAAATCAGACAACTCGTTGTATTCCGAGGCCCATGCCACCTTTGAGGAGGATGCGGTCTATGATCAGGCTGATGCGGGTGGTTTTATCCGCCTGAACTCCCTGCGCTTACAGATTCAGGCGTTGAATCGGAAGTAGAGTGTTCTGACAGAAAAAAGGCGAAAAGCAGACATGAAAATTCCTTACGGCGAGAGCGATTTCAGAAAAATACGAACCGGGGATTATCTGTATATAGATAAGACTCGGTATATACAAGAGCTGGAGGAGCAGGGCAGCTTCAACATCCTGCTCCGACCTCGCCGTTTTGGAAAAAGTCTGTTTCTTTCCACCCTTCGGCACTACTATGATATCTCATGCAAAGATGATTTTGAGATATTATTTGGCGGGTTATCTGCGGGAAAAAATCCTACGCCTCTACGCAACAGCTACCAAGTACTTGCCTTTGACTTCAACGGCATTGAAACCGACAGTAAAGAAAGTATACTTGAGGGCTTCAGTAACAGAGTTGCGGCGGAATTACAGGAATTCCTTGTGCGCTATGGATACAGTCAGGAGGACATCCAGACTGTTGCAGAACAAAACTTTAGCCCGTCTGTTCAACTGGATAGCTTCTTTACTGTCACCAGAAAGGCAGAACTCTACATCCTCATTGATGGATATGATTATTTTGTCAATCCCCTGCCGGGCCAAGACCTAAGCACATTCATTAAAACTGTCTCTGGCAGTATCAACGGCATCCGTCCCTTTTATGAAACAATCAAGAGTGCCACCTGTTCGGGCAATGTTAAGAAAATCTTCATAACCGGCGTGACGTCGGTCAGCCTAGACAGCATGACCAGTGGATTTAATATTTGCTCACACCTTTCTTCCGATAAAGCCTTTCACCAAGCAATGGGCTTCACTGTTGAAGAAACAGCAAAGCTGGTTCAGCCTGTCGCTGCTGCATACGGCTCTGACCCTCAGCAGGTACTGGAAACAATCAGTGACTGTTACAGCGGCTATCAATTCAGCAGCCAAGCAGAGGAGAAGGTTTTTAGCCCGGAAATGATCCTCCATTTTCTCAGAAACTTTCAAGCGGAATGCGCGGCTCCAGCGCATATGCTGGATGAACATGCCGTTTCAGCTTACTCTGGGCAAATCAGGACGTTGTTTTCACTTGGTGATCGTGATGAAAACTTTCGTTTGCTGAAGGGCTTGATCGTTGACGGTAAAATTACCGGGCGGCATAAACGAATGCTTGACTTGGATGTAAACAAATCCTTTGAACGCGATGATTTCATCAGCCTGCTTCTGCATATGGGCTTGGTCACGATCTGCGGCAGTATACTTGATCAGCTGTATTACAAGGTGCCCAATTATGTACTTCAAAGACTGTATTCTGATTATTTCAAGATGGAGCTTGAGCAGCGGGCTTGAAACGATTGCATCCGAAACCCTTGTCCTGTGCTCGGAAAGATACTTTTTTGAAGAGATTGAGCCGTTGCTTTAACTGATGTGATTGCTGTCTGAATAAGCTCAGGGCCTATCTGCTACTGACTGACGGCTCGGCGATTGAAAGCAGTGAGGGTAACAGGATAAAAAAGGATTGTCCGCCTCCTGGCTATGAACCAAGAGGCAGGATAAAAAGTTAATCCTTGATGCAACGGACACTTAACCCGTTATCGCGATTGTAGCTATAAAAGGCAGTACCGCCACTGTAGAAGTCGAAGCCGCGGGCGTTCGCAAAAGTGAAATTACTGCTCCAGTAGCAACCGTAGCTACCGGAGCCGCCTCTGATCAAGCCAGTGGTGTCACGGTAACCGGCCATAACAAGCTTCAATGGTGACGCAAATGCTCCAGCATAATCATTGGAAACCCAAGATTGTCGTTCGGCTTCAAGTTCCGCCTCCGTTGGCAGCCTGAAACCTGTTGGACACGGATTACTTATCCCATTAACTCCCTGCCAAAGACTGTTGTTTTTTGGATTTCTCCAATCGTTAGAACCAGAAAGAGCAACTATAAAATTCTCGTGTCCTGGAACATCTGCAGAACTGAGCGTTGTAGTTGTGCCGCTAGTCCGTTTCTCATGACCATCCGTAAGCCTGCCCCATTGATAAAAATCGCCATAAGCCTCTTCGTCTGTCGGGCTTGTCGCTACTCGTGATGCTCCGAGGTTGCGATCCATCCATACTCGGCCTGTTGCTGAGGTAACAGTAGAAACCTGATCAGGTTCATCTTTAATGCAACGGAGACTAAATCCGCTTGCACGGATACTGTCGCTCACCCAAGCATGATCACCACTAAAATCCAAGAGACGAGCATTGGTGTCGTTAACAGAACTGGACCAGTAAGCACCTGCACTCCCCACGGTGTCAAGCGAGCCGTCAAAGCAATAGCGAATACCTGAAGCAGGAAGTTTTAGTGGTGATGCAAAGGCACCGGCTGCATCTTTTGAACTCCAAGTATCTATTTCTTCCTGGATTTCACTTTCTGTAGGAGGCCTGAATCCTGCTGGACATGGATTATTCGTTCCATCGATTCCCTGCCACAAATCATCATTTTGTGGATTTCTCCAGTCGGAAGGTACAGGAGCGGTTAAGATAAACTTCCCATGACCGGGATTGTCCGATGAACTGACCGTTGCTATTGTCGCACTTGTTCGCTTTTCGTGCCCGTCTGCAAGCCTGCCCCACTGGTACAAATCACCATACGATTCTTCATCTGTCATGCTGGTAGCTACGCGAGAAGCACCGAAATTTCTATCCATCCATATTCGACCTGTTGTAGAAGTCACTGTGGGAACAGATACTTCACGCTTACTCGCAATAATTGATGGAAGAAATAATAGCATTTTATTAGGTGCAAATCGATTAGCCGACAAGCCTTCTATCAACATCTCATTTTCTCGACTACCCCCAATATAAATTGACATTTTATTTTCCTGAATTGACTTCATCAGTCGATTGATAGGCAAGTTAATATGATAAGTTATAATAGTCACCAAATTTGAATTTCTAGTAAAAAACTCATGGTAACTGTGATGAGGATA